>NZ_JBVIQR010000011.1:0-182683 GCF_055576875.1 Streptomyces sp. NPDC033229
GCCTCGCCTGCCTCCACACCGCCCTGGACGACCACTCCCGCCTGGCCTACACCGAAGACCTGCCCGACGAGAAAGCCGCCACCTGCGCCGCCTTCCTCACCCGGGCCACCGCCTGGTTCGCCGCCCGGGGCATCACCGTCGAGCGGGTCCTGACCGACAACGCCTGGGCCTACACCAAGAACACCTGGCGCGATACCTGCCGCGACCTGGGCATCACCCCTCGCTGGACCCGGCCCTGGCGGCCACAGACCAATGGCAAGGTCGAACGCTTCCACCGCACCCTGCTCGAAGAGTGGGCCTACATCCAGCCCTACACCTCAGACGCCGAACGCCAGGCAGCGTTTCCCGACTGGCTGGACTGGTACAACTACCACCGACCCCACACCGGCATCGACGGCCACCCACCAGCCAGCCGCGTCACCAACCTGTCCGAACAACACACCTAGGGCGTGTCCGCAAAGTCAGTTGGGGAGCCATAGTCGCAGGCAGGCGAGGGTGACCAGGGCTTGGTAGTGGCGGGCTCGTTTGTCGTAGCGGGTGGCGAGGGCCTTGTTCTGCTTGAGGCGGTTGAAGCAGCGTTCGATGACGTTGCGGCGCCGGTAGACCTCGCGGTCGAGGCGGCACGGGCTTTCGCCGCGTCGTCGGCGTCCGCTGATCTGGTCGGCGCGCTCAGGAATGGTGCAGGCGATGCCGCGTTGCTGCAGGTAGCTGCGGATCTTGCGTGACGAGTAGCCCTTGTCCGCGACCACCCTGGCCGGCCGGGTCTACAGCTCAAAAGCGATCCGCACCTGGCTCCGCCGCCACGGCATCCCGCACACGATCCCCGAGCGCGCCGAGCAGGTCCGCAACCGGACCCGACAAGGCAGCCACGGAGGCCGCCCGCCGGCTTTCGACCGCGAGATCTACAAGCACCGCAACGTCGTGGAACGGTGCTTCAACCGCCTCAAACAATGGCGCGGCATCGTCACCCGCTACGACAAAACCGCCCAGTCCCACGAAGCAGCCGTCACTCTCGCATCACTCCTGATGTGGGCGTGACATTTGACGACAGAACCTAGGCCGCTACAGCTTCACCCCGTCTACTCCTGCGGGTGGGCTGCGGCCTCTGAGCGACCCGGACGTGGTCGAGCTCGACGAGGACGAGGGCGCCCCACTAGCAAGCCGGGCGCCAGGTGGGGCCGGTACGGAAGTGGAACAGGCCGCTCGGGCCACTGGGCGGCGGACCGTTCACGGGCGGGTTGCGTGGTCGGCGTGGTGGTGGGTGTGGGGCGCCTGCCGCCTCTGCGGAGCCCGGCGATGCGTGAGCCGGCGCCACGTTGATCACGTCGACGATCCTGCGCAGCCTGTGCTGTACGCGCAGGGCGTCGGAGGTCCGCGTACGGCTTGAGCGGTGGCCCCTGCGTGCAGGGGCCACCGCTTGGCGGGCTGCTGGTTCAGCGCGTTGATGCCGGGAGGTGCAGGCGTCCGTCGTGGACTTCGGTGATCTGGTCGACGGCGGTGAGGTGGGTGCGGTCGTGGGTGACCAGGATCGTGGCGGTGGCCTGCTGGTGGGTGAGGCGGGTAATGAGGTCGAGGACGGCGGCGCCGCGTTCGTGGTCGAGGGCGCTGGTGGGTTCGTCGACCAGGAGGACGGTGGGGTCGTTCATCAGGGCGCGGGCGATGTTGACGCGCTGGCGCTGGCCGCCGGAGAGCTGGTGAGGGCGGCGGCCAGCCTGGTCGGCGAGGCCGACGGCGTGGAGGAGTTCCATCGCGCGGGTGTGGGCGGTGCGGGGTTTGCGGCCGTCGACCTGGGCCATGACCTGGAGTTGTTCGGCGGCGGTGAGGGAGGGCAGCAGGTTGGGCTGCTGGAAGACGATGCCGATCTTGTGTCGGCGCAGTTCGGTGAGTTCGCCGCGGGTGAGGCTGGTGGCGCTCTGGCCGTCGATGGTGACGGTGCCGCTGTCGGGGGTGATCAGGGTGGCGGCGACCGCGAGGAGGCTGGACTTGCCGGACCCGGAGGGGCCCACCACGGCGGTCAGGCTGCCCTGGGGGACCTCCAGGCTGACCTGGTCGAGAGCGGTCAGGCGGGTGTCGCCGTCGGGGTAGGTGAGGGTGATGTCGGTCAGGGTCAGGCTCATCGGACACTCCCCAGGGCGGTCAGCGGGTCGACGGAGGTGATGCGGCGGATGGACAGGGCAGCGCCGAGCGCACCGAGGAGGATGATCACGACGGCCGGGAGCAGGACGGTGGCGGGGGTGAGGAGGAACGGCACGGCGGAGCCGGCCACGAGTGCGCCCAGGACGGCGGCGATGCCGGTGCCGATCAGGGTGCCGCCGACGAGCAGGACGACGGCCTGACCGAGGGCGTCCTTGAGCAGATTGGCAGTGGAAGCGCCCAGGGCCTTGAGGACGGCGACGTCGCCGCTGCGCTGGATGGTCCAGACGGTGAAGAAGGCGCCGATGACGAGGGCAGAGATGGCGAACAGGAAGCCGCGCATCAGCTGCAGGGAACCGTTCTCGGAGGTGTAGGAGCCGATCGCCGACAGCGAGTCGTCGGTGGAAACCGTCTTGGTGCCGACCTGGCGGTCGATGGTGGCCGTATCGGCGCTGGAGGTGGTGCTCAGGGCGATGACGGTCGCGGTCGGGCCTTCTGCGGTGCCAGTGGGCGGCGCGGTCTTCTGCCAGGTGTCCAGGCTGGTCCAGATCACCGGTGTGTGACTGTAGTGGGCATCGCCCGCGACGGCGGCCACCTCCAGCTGCCGGCCTGCCAGGGTCAGGGCGTCCCCGGCCTTGACGCCGAGGTCGTCCGCGGCCGCGGTGGACAGCACCACCGCGCTGCCGGTGATTTTGTCGCTGTCCGGGGCGAGGCGGGAGCCGGGCTCGACGCCGAAGGCCGAGACCCCGGTGCTCTTGTCTCCCGCGGTGGCCTTGGTCGTGGTGATCCCCAGCGGTTCGGCGCTTTTGACACCCGGCGCCTTCGACCACTTCTTCCACTGCGCTTGCGTGACGGTGGAGTTGGAGTACGACAGGTCCTGCCCGCCGCTGGGAGCCTGGAAGGCGATCTTGTCGGCGGGCAGGGACGTGATCGCGGAAATGTTCTGCTGGCCCAGTCCGGCCGTCAGCCCGGACAGCAGCCCGACCAGCAGGGTGATCAGCACGATGACGGTCCCCATCAAGGCGAAGCGCCCCTTGGCGAACTTCAGGTCTCTCCAGGCGACAAACACGGCCTTGGCCTGTCCTTTCCAGCGGTGGAAGCAGCTATGACTCCACCGTCTCCGCCGACCCCCTACGTGCGCGTCTGGCGCAGGACGGCACTTCGCGGGCTGAAAGACGGCACGCGGGTTCTAACTTTCGATGGATGCCCCTTCGCTGCCGACTTTCGTAACCTGGGACGCACTGTGAACTCTGCCGCCCCTGCCCTGACCCCGACCACCCGGGCCCTGGCCTGGTGCCTGCACCTGCTGATCATCGGACTGCTCGCCCTGGCCGCCGGCCGGGCCGTGGCCGACGACCGGCTCCACGCCGGATGGATCATCGCCGCCTCGGCAGTGTGCGGCCTGGTGTACGCGGCCGGACCCACGCTGCCTCGCATACGCCGCTCACGGCGGGCCGCCACCCTGTGGCTGGCCGCCGTGAGCGCCTGCTGGCTGGTGCTCCTTGCCCTGTCCGCCGACGGAGTGTGGGTGGCGTTCCCGCTGTACTTTCTCTGGCTCCACCTGCTACCCCGCCGTACTGGCGTGGCCGCCGTCGCCGCCACCGCAGTGGTGGCCATCGCAGGCTTCGCCGTGCACCAGGACTCCTTCAGCGCCGCGATGGCGATAGGACCAGCCCTCGGCGCCGCCGTAGCCGTCGCGGTGGTCCGGGGGTACCAGGCCCTGTACCGGGAGAGCGAACACCGCCGACAGCTGATCGAGGAACTCACCGCCACCCGCGCTGATCTAGCCGCCGCCCAGCACACCGCCGGCGTGCTCGCCGAACGCGACCGCCTGGCCCGCGAGATCCACGACACCCTCGCCCAGGGCCTCTCCAGCATCCAGCTGCTGCTGCGCGCCGCCGAACGAGCACTTCCCCAGGCCCCACAGAACGCGGCCCGCTACGTCGACCAAGCACGGCAGGCCGCCGTCGACAACCTCGCCGAAGCCCGCCGCTTCGTCGCCGCCCTCACCCCACCCACGCTGGAAGGCACCACCCTGGCCGATGCCCTGGAACGCCTGTGCACCACCACCTCCGCCCGGCACCGGCTCACCGCACGCTTCCACCTCACCGGCACCCCCGCCCCGCTCACCACCGCACACGAGGTCGCCCTGCTGCGCATCGCCCAGTCCGCCCTGGCCAACACCGTCCGCCACGCCGAAGCCACCACCGCCGACGTCACCCTCAGCTACCTCGGCGACCACGTCGCCCTCGACATCGTCGACGACGGCTGCGGCTTCGACCCCACCCTCCTGCCCGCCCCCGACCCCGAGACCGGCGGGTTCGGCCTGGCCGCCATGCGCGCCCGGACCCAGGCCCTCGGCGGCACCCTCACCATCGAATCCGCCCCCAGCCACGGCACCGCCCTGGCCGCCCAACTGCCCCTCACCCCGCCAGCCGACACCGAGCCCGAGGCCCGCCCGTGACCGACACCCCCATCCGCCTGCTCCTGGCCGATGACCACCCCGTCGTACGGGCCGGACTGCGCGCCGTGCTGGAAACCGAGCCCGACCTCGTTGTCATGGCCGAAGCCGCCACCGCCGAGGACGCCATCACCCGCGCCGCCGAGGGCGACATCGACGTCGTCCTGATGGACCTGCAGTTCGGCAAGGGCATGGGCGGCGCCGAGGCCACCGCCCAGATCACCGCCCGCCCGGGCGCCCCCCGCGTGCTGATCGTCACCACCTACGACTCCGACGCCGACACCCTGCCCGCCATCGAGGCCGGCGCCACCGGCTACCTTCTCAAAGACGCACCGCCCGAGGAGCTGGCCGCCGCCGTGCGCACCGCAGCCGTCGGCCGCACCACACTCGCGCCCACCGTCGCCGACCGGCTGATGAACCGGCTACGCGCCCCCGGCACCACCCTGACCCGGCGGGAAACCGAAGTTCTCGCCCTGGTCGCCGACGGGCTGTCCAATCAGGCCATCGGCGGGCGCCTCCACCTGACCGAAGGCACCGTCAAGTCCCACTTGGCCCGCATCTACGCCAAGCTCGACGTCGACTCCCGTACCGCCGCCGTCGCCACCGCAACCGACCTCGGCCTCATCCGCCGCTGACCCGAGCGCACACGAACGCCTGGAGCCGCCGCCAAGCGACATGTAGCACCGAGCGTGACAGCCGCTACGGACAACAGCTCGTCGTGTCCTGCCCCGACGCCCCGCTCACCTACACCCCCGCCCCCTGCCCCCGAGGAAGTGCGCGGGTGGTGCCGGGGCGAGGTCGGCGGTCAGGGTTCCGCGGATCAGGGTGACGATCTAACGAAAGCATCGTCCGGAGGACGACGAAAAGCGTCGTCCGTAAGACGACAAATCCACGGCCCGGCGAGGAAGGGAACCGGGGGGAAGAAGACTCGGTCCACCAGCCGCACCCCGCCGGGCTCCTCGACGAGGGCGTGTCCGGGTGATGGGAGCTTGGCAGTGACCGGCAGGGATCGCGGGAGCGTGTGCTCCGCTATCACTGCTCGTGGTGACCGGCCGGGCCAGGGGACGTCGCCGTGCTGCCGGTGCCCCCGTCCGGTCGCAGCGTCTGCCGACGACGGTAAGTCAGGCCTCGTCGGCAGACGCTGCGAGCGTCGCGGCCAGGTGACGGCCAGCCGACGAGCTTGAGGTGGGCTTGGAGCCAGCGGTGTTGGACCGACTCTGGCGGATTCGGGTGACAGTGAACATCCGCCGGTGGCCCGGAGGACCCCGGGGCTGCCGTGGGTTCGTCAGACCGTCACCCCGGCGTCTGTGCTCTCGACGGCTCCTCACCGTCCTCGCCCCGGCGCCGCTTTCCTGTCCTGGAAGCAAGTGGCGGCCCCCTTAGCGCTGATGACCGCCGCGACGATCCCGATGATCGCCGTCGCCGACCGCTTCTTCCGCCCCGTCATGCTCTCTGGCCTGCTCCCTACAGCCGCCTTCTGGAACGTCTTCCTCGCCTGGCTCATGTTGGGGCCCCGAGAGCTTCACGGGCACCACCACCGCAGTCGTCCACGCCCTCGCCTGGGCCCTGCCATGCCTACCGCCGCTCGCCATGGCAGCCCACGACTGAAATGTCCCCGTAGGGGGCGCCCGCGCATCGGCGTCCGCTGCCGTACGCGCACCGGCCCGTGAGTTGGCACGCCTCGGCGGCTGCCGCGTACAGGCGCTTTCCCGGCGGCGTCGCTGTGGGAGTTCGTCGTGAGCCCGCCCGTGATCAGCCGTAACCCGGCGACAGCAGCGTCGCAGGTGTGGGGAGCTGACGGCGTCGCCCAGGTGCCACAGGGTGTCCAGAAGTGTTTCGAAGAGGTCTGCGGCCCAGGCTCCGATGCGCCAGCCGCGGATGGCGCCGACGGCGGCCAGGGGGTGTGGCGGCCCGGTGGGTGCCGGCGGCGGCGAGCGTGCCCAGCGATGCGATGACGAAGCCGCGTCCGAGTCGGTCCACCGGGCCTCTCTCCTGCGTCCTCCAGCGCTTCCACGGTGCCCGCGACCTCCAGGCAGCTCACTCGTTGCGATGAGCTGGTGGAAGCCCCCAAGCTCGCTCATGGGGTCGTTGTCTCTTCTTCGTGTTGGCTGGATGCCGTTTCCGGACTCTTGCCGGTCAGGGGACAGGGCCGCGTCTGTGGTTCTGGCCGGTGGAGTTGGTCGGACGGAAGCCGGAGCATGACGGTACCGAGGACGGTGGTCCACACGAAGAGCAGGGAGAAGAAGAACATGCTGAGGGGTTCGCCGGGGGCGAGCCATCCGCGGTTGGCGAAGAGGAGGAACGGGTGGGGCAGGCCCAGTGCCGCGGTGGCGAAGCTGTAGGTCGCGGTCCAGCGCGGCAGCACCTGGGTGTGGCGAATGGCCATGCCGGCGGAGAAGGTCAGGAGGCTGGTGAAGAACTGGGTGGGCAGCCAGACGAAGAGTGAGGCTTCGAAGACAAAGCGGATGAAGTCGTCGCTCAGGGTGGGGTGGTACCCGGCTGCGGCGGATGCCGTCATCCACAAGACGGCCGCTAGCTGGAAGAAGGCCATGGTCAGGGCCATGGCGGGCGTGATGAGGGAGACGAACATGGTGCGGCACCCGGACATGCGCAGTACGTCGGTCAGCCCGGCGCTGAACAGCAGGGTCACCGCGTAGAAGACGAAGGCCAGGAAGCACTGGACGATGTAGAAGTCGGAGTACCGCGCGAAGTAGTCCACGATCTGGGCCGTCGAGGTGCCCCAGTTGGGGAAGACGTGCGGGAAGTCCGGGGAGAAGAAGCCGATCAGGGCAAGGCTGGGGAGGGCGATGATGCCGGCGAGGCCAGCCCAGCGGATCTCCTGGCGTGGGGTCATGTCTCCTCCTGGCGCCGGCTGGTGGGGGCACTGGCATTTCGACTGGCTGTGGGGTGGTGTGCGCGGGTGGTGGGGGCGGTGACGGGGATGCGCCGCAGCGCGATGCTGGTAGTGAGCATCCAGGCGGTGAGCACGGCCCAGGGCGCCATGGACGCCAAGCCGCCGGGGGCCAGCCACCCCTGGCCAGCCAGGACCTGCAGTGAGCCGAGGGCGCATACGGCGCCGGTCGCGAAGGTCGATGCGGTGGCCCAGGCAGGGAACAGGCGCGTCTGCAGAAAGGCGATTCCGATGGCCGTCAGCAGGAACGCCTCGTAGAGCTGGAAGAACTGGTAGCTCACGAAACCGGCTTCGAAGGTGTAGTGGGCCAGCATGGCGTTGGTGGGGTGGCCGGTGGTGCCGCCGAGGCCCAGCAGTACCCACAGCGGAGAGGTGATCTGCACAGACAACGAGGCGGCAACGGCCGCCGGTGTCATGATGCGGGTGGCGATGGTCCGGCGTCCGCAGCCTTCGAGGTAGGCCGTGAGCCCGGCGATGAGCCAGATCAGCAGAATGAGGCCGATGCCAGCCGTGAAGGACTGGGAGATGACGGCGACGCGGTGCTCGGCGAACCAGGCGGTCATGTGCGCGCCGGACAGGCCCCAGTTCGGGAAGAGCTCGGGAAACCGTTGCGGGGTCGAGACAAGTGAGACAAGCATCACCAGCACACCGAGGATTCCTGCCCAGCCGGCGCGTCGGATGTCCCGGATCTGTTCGGGTGACAAGGGGGATGGATTGGTCATGGTGGTGTCCTTGACGGCGGTGGTGTGAACGGACGGCAGCCCGTTTGCTGGACCGGTGCGGCAGTGGGTGCGGCGGCGTTCGCCGTCACTGGCGCACTCGGCGACCTGCTCGGTGCGGTGTCCCCGCCGTGGCACGCAGGAAGCAGCGGTTGCAGGTGATCAGGCCAGCTGTGGGCGCGATGGTGGAGTTGGGTGCGGCCCGGCCGAGTTCCCCGGTGGTCACGGCGGGTTGCCTGTCGTCGCGGGGGGGGCTGGGCCGGTACGCCTGCTGGCGGTGGTCGACAGAAGCCGGGGCGATGATCCGGCCGAGGTGCCGGGGGCGGACGAGGGTGGCCGGGCCGGAGAGCATGTTGACGACCCGGGCGAAGTCCTGGAACATGCGCGGGTTTTCCGGGATGCGTTCTTGCCATCGGTTCAGGTACCACTGTCCGGCCCGGACGGCCGGGGTAGGGGGCCTGTCGCACGACCAGCCGTAGTCGGCGAGGATGGCCATGGTCCAGGGCCAGACGGTGATCCGGGCGAGATGGCGCTGGAACCTTCGGGTAAATCCCCGCAGCTCGCTGTCGGTGTGACGAGCGAGCAGGGCCTGTAGGGCGCGGGCTTCGAGAGCGGCGACCGTCATTCCCTGGGCGTAGACGGGGTTGAAGGCACAGACCGCGTCGCCAAGGGCGATGAGCCGGTCGGGCCAGGGGGCGAGGCGGTGGTACTGCCGACGGCGGTTGTCGGTGCGCGCGTACCGGGGAATCGATGAGAGGGGTTCCAGGTCGGCAAGGGCACCAGCCAGGTCGCCGTGGAGGGACTCGATGAAGGCGTTGAAGCCCGCTTCGTCAATGGGCGGGTGGTCGCCGGCCGCGCCTTGCAAGGTCACCAGGAGCTGGTGGTCTTCGATGTGGAGGGCGAAGCAGCCGCGGGTGCGGTCGGGCGCGTACGGAGGCTCGAACAGAGCGCGCCAGGACGGCGGTGTGTCCGGTTCGATGCGGTAGATGCGGGAGGCGTAGCCGACGCGGGCGTTCACTGTGGTCTCGGCCACGCGCGGGAGTCCGAGGTCGGCCAGCCAGTCGGGCAGGTGGGAGGCGCGGCCGCTGGCCTCGGCGACCAGGTCCGCCGCCTGGGTTGTGTGCGTCCGGCTCCGGCTGCCGACCGGGTGATGTGTGAGGTGGACACCGGTGATCCGTTGGCCTGCGGGGTCTGTCTGGAGTCCGGTCACCGTGCGGCCGTCGTGGATGCGGACGCCGGGCAGTGCGGCGACACGGGCGCGGACAAGTGTCTCCAGCAGGGGGCGGCTAGCGGGCTGGATGAGAATCCCGGAGAGCACTGCCTGTGGCGTGCCGTGGGGCAGTTGCAGACGGGCGTGCTGGCAGAAGTCCACCAAGGGTGCCCCGGCGGCCTTGAGCTGTTGTTGGATGCCGGGGAGGAGTTCCTCGAAGAGTTGCAGGCCGCGGGCCTGGAGCGCGTGGGCGTGGCGGCCTTGCGGGACCCCTTTGCGGGGGTGTGGCTCTGGGCGGAGATGGTCGCGCTCAAGGATGGTGACCTGGTCGAAGGTGTCGCTGAGCGCGCGGGCGGCGAGCAGCCCGGCGATGCCGGCCCCGATAACGACGGCCTGCCCGAACCGGCGCTGCGGGGGACGGGGCTGATCATCACGGCGGTCCACGCCGCTCCCCTTTCGGTTGGTCCGGGCCACGGCGGACCGGACGGATCTGCTTGCGGGGCGTTCCAGGTCAGGCGGCGGGTGGGCTGAACCAGGCGGGGAAGTCGACCGGGTGGCCGATCGTGAGGGCCGCCGCGGTGATGAACACCAACGCTGCCGCGACGGCGACGGTCATGTATCCGACTCCCGCGAACAGGCGTACCCAGGGCTGGGCCCGGCGGGGAAGGCGGAGCGAGCCGCCGAGGATCCACACTTCCCGGCCGGGCTTGGCGTAGAGCGTCATCAGCACCACGGGCATCACCACAAGGAAGATCATGGAGAGCGGTGAGGAGATCGGGAGCTGGTAGTAGTGGCCCTCGAAGAAGGTGAGGTGGGGCAGGGTGTAGACGTAGCCGTAGCCGCCGACCCGCTGGTACGTCTGCTCCATGGGGATGTCCAGGACCAGGCACGCCGCGGCCGTGAGGGCGGCGACCCGCAGGCGGCTCCACTGCGGCCGCCAGCGCCGCAGGCGGGTGGCGATGGCCACGCCCATGAAGATCCACAGGATGAGCGCAAGGTAGGCGCCGATGACGAGGAGACTCATGATTTCGGTCTTCACCCCGGGCGGCGGGCCGGACCAGCCGGGCAGATAGGGGCCCCAGCTGATCACATTGAGGCCGTAGCGGTTGTGCCCGATGGTGTGGTGGGTGGCGTTGAGGTAGCCGTCCAGCCAAAACGACAGGGAGCAGCCGGCGAGCAGCGCGGCAGGCAGGGTCACCCGGCCCGCTGCGCGGCACTTGTGCCAGCACCACCAGATACCTGCTGCCCAACTGGTGATGAGCACCACTTCCGTCGCCCGGGTGGCGACCTTCAGGGGGGTGGGGATCTCGTAGCCGCCGGCGGGGTAGGCATGGACGTTCCCATCGGCCGTCCAGCGGGCGAACACCCACAGCTGGCCGAGGAACGCCGCCGCGCCGATGGCGGCCCATGCAACGGACGGGCACAGCCAGCGCCGGTGGGCGAGTGGTTCGGATGTCTTGGTCCGCGAGGGGGCCGGGGAGCTGTCATGCGGCATGCGGCGTCACCCCTTGGCGATGTTCCTGGTGGTCTCGGGTACACGCTTGCCGGTGGGGGCAGTCTCACCGGCTGGCTCTGGTGCGGTGGCCAGGCCCATGTGCTCCAGGAGCCAGCCGGTGAGGCTGGCTGCGCTGGGTTTGGTCCAGATCACGCCGGGGTTGATGTCGGTCTGGAAGGCGCGGTGGAGGCGCTGCTGGAGCTGGACGGCGCCCAGGGAGTCCAGGCCCAGGGTCACCAGGCTGGTGTGGGCCCCGATGTGGCGGGTAGTGCCGCCGAGCAGGTCACGTACCTGGCCGATGATGAAGTTTTCCATCAACGGGCGGCGTTCGGCGGCCTCGGCGGCCAGGAGTTCGTCGCGGAGGTTGTCGGGTTCGGTGTTGTCGGGGGCGGTGTGGCCGGCGAGCAGGTCGGATAGCAGGGTGGACTGGTGCAGGTGGGGGTACGGGGCGGTCCAGGCGGTGGCGTCGATGGGTGAGTAGGCGATCTGGTGGTGGCCTTCGGTGAGGATGCGTTCGAAGGCGTCGATGCCGTCGGCTGGCTGGATCATCACGAAGCCGCGGTCGGCGAGGTGCTGGCCGCGGCCGGTCTCGGCCCAGGCGCCCCAGCGGATACTGGTGGCCGGCAGTCCCTGGCCCAGCCGCCGGGCCACGAGCCAGTCGAGGAAGGCGTTGGCGGCGGCGTAGGCGGCCTGGCCGGGGGAGCCGATCAGCGAGGCCAGTGAGGAGTAGACGGCGAAGAAGTCGAGCTCGGCACCCAGGGTGGCGTGGTGCAGGGCCCAGGCTCCCTCGGCCTTGCCCCGCCAGACCCGGTTTAGCAGGTTTTCGTCGAGGTTGGCGAGGGTGGCGTCCTCGACGACGCCGGCGGCGTGCACGATGCCGCGCAGGTGGAGGCCGTCCTTGGTGGCTTTCTTGATTGCCTTCGCGACGGTCGTTGTCTCCGCGATGTCGCCGAGCACGACGGGGATGTCGGTGTTCAGGTCCGCGAGCTGGCGTGCGGTGGCCTGCGAGGGGGCTGTGCGGCCGCAGACCACGATGCGGCGGGCGCCGCGTTCGGCCAACCGGCGCACGGTCAGCAGTCCCAGACCGCCCTGGCCGCCGGTGACGAGGTAGCTTCCGTCCGGCCTGACCAGTTGGGGCAGGCCACTGTTGGCAGGGCCCGGGCCGGGGCGGAGGCGGGTGACGCCGCGGACGCCGTGGCACCAGCTGATCTCGGTGATCGGCGGGTCCTTGGCGAGCAGGTCGGGCAGCACGGCCTCCAGGGGCGTGTCGCCGACGACTTCCAGGCTGCTGGGGCCAAGCTGCGGGTACTCGAACGCGGCACTCCGCAACAGTCCCTGGATCCCGGCGGCCGGGGTGTCCTCGCCCTGCCACATCACCCACAGCCGCGGCGGCTGGGCGTGCTGGGCGAGTTGCCGCATGACCTCCACCGTGCGCAGCACCTGGCTGCGGGCCGTCGCCGGCGCACTGGGGGTGTCCCCGCGTCCGAGGACGAGGAGCACGCGCGTGCACGGCGGTGCGGTCTGGTCGGCGAGGCCCGGTGCGGCGTCGGTCACCAGGTGGGCGTTGGCCGCGTTCTTGGCGATCAGGATGCTCAGCCTCCTGGCCCACAGGCTGTCCTCGGGTGCGATGACCACCCAGTGCTGATCTGTCGGGTCGTCAAGTGGTCGGCGGAGTGGCTCGGGTATCCAGGCAAGGTGGGACAGCCGTGAGACGTAGCGCTGCTCGGGTGGGGTGATGTTGGCCAGGCGCAGGCCGCGGATCTCGGCGACGACACGGCCATCGGCCGTGGTCAAGGTGCCGGAGGCGGTGCAGCGCAGGTCGTCGGCGTGCTGCAGGAGCACATTCGCGTGGCGGGTGTGTGCGGTAGGGCCGTACAGGCGGATCTCATCGAAGCCAACGACCACGACCGGGCCGGGGCTGGTGGGGCAGTACTCAAGCCAGGCAGCGACCGCGGTCTGTACGAACTCGTCGGCCAGGGCCGGATGCAGCCTGAAGGCCGCCGCGGAGATCCGGGCGCTGTCGGCGATCCGCACGGCGGCAACGGCACGGTCGCAGTCAGGGTGCACCTGGATGCGGTCGACGGCGGTGAAGGACGGGCCGTGGACGACGTCGTGGCGTGTTCGGAAGAGCCGGTACAGGTCGGCAGGGGCCGTATCCCGCCAGGCCGACTCCGGGCGGGGAACCGGATCCTGCACGACAACCGTGGCGTTGCCGGACAGGGCCCGGACTGTGGCCTGGGCGTGGAGGAGGATGTCGCCGTCCGCCTGGGTCACGATGTCGGCGTGTGCGGTGTCCGCGCCGCAGACGAGGCGGGTGGTGACCGTCGGCTCGGGGTCAAGGACCAACGGAGCGGCGACCCGCAGATCCTCCAAAGCGATCCGGCCGGTGCCGAAGACCTCGGCCCCCGCGGCGAGCAGCATCTCGGCGAACCCGGTACCGGGCAGCACCGGGGTGCCGGCCACGGCATGGTCGGCCAGCCAGGGCAGGCGGTTCGCACTGATGGGGGCCTGCCACAGGTGCCGGCCGGGCTGCTCGGGATCCTGGATCCGCCCGCCGAGCAGCGGGTGCTGGGTGGCCGCGGGCAGTTCCGGTGCGACGAGGGCATACGGGGGCCGCTCGCCGCCGTAGCGGGCACGGTGCCAGGCGGTGGTGGGGACATCGACCAGGTCGCCGGCCCCGTAGCGGGCGGTGAAGTCGATGCCGTCGTAGCCGGCGGCGTACACGGTGGCCAGGTGGCTCAGCAGCGCCTGCTGGTCGTCGCTGCCGCGGCGCAGACTGCCCACGGCGACCGCGTTATGCACGCCGGCGTCGGCCGCGATGTCCAGGATCGGCCGCGAGGCCAGCGGGTGTGCGGTGCACTCGATGAACAGCCGGTGCCCGTCGTGCAGGGCAGCGGTCACGGCACGCTGGAACTGGACGGCATCGCGCTGGTTGCGGACCCAGTATTCCGCGTCCAGCGGACCGGGATCGTGCGGGTCGGCGGTAACGGTGGAGAAGAACACCGTCCCTTGTGGATGCTGGGCAGGTAGGCCGATCAGGGCGGTGCGCAGGTCGTCGATGATCGGTTCGACCTGGGCGGAGTGCGAGGCCACATCCACGTCGATCATCTGAGCGACGACGCCCGCCGCACTCCACGCCTCGACCAGTGCGCGTACCTGCTGTGCGTCGCCGGAGACGACCGTGGCGTGAGGGCCGGTGAGCACGGCGACGGACACCTTGTCGGCGCCCGCCGCCTCCAGGGCCTGCTGGGTCTCCGGCGCGCTGAGCAGCACCGAGGCCATCGCGCCGTGTGCGACCCGGGCCAGCAGCCGGGCGCGGCGGCAGATGACCTTCACCCCGTCGGCAGGGCTCAGCGCGCCCGCGACGACGGCGGCGGCCACCTCGCCCAGCGACTGGCCGATCACCGCAGCCGGCTCGACACCCCAGGACCGCCAGAATGCGGCCAGCGCCACCTGCACCCCGAACAAAGTGGGCTGGATCCGCTCCAGACCGGTCAGCTGCCCGGGACGCTCGATCACCTCCCGCAGCGAGAAGTGGGCCTCCGCCTGGATCAGCGGCTCCAGTTCCTCGAGGGCCGCGGCGAACACCGGCTCCTGTACCAGCAGGCGCCGGCACATGCCGGGCCGCTGCGAGCCCTGCCCGGTAAACACGAACACTGGCCCGGCATGTCCGGGCGGCAGCACCGGCGTACCGTGGACCACCCCGTCCACGGCCTCATCTGCGGTGAACGCGTGGGCCCGCGCGGCCAGCTGACCGGCGTCGGCGGCGACGATGCCCAGCCGGTGCGCGGCGTGCTGGCGGCGTACCGCCAGCGTGTGCGCCACATCGTGCAGGTCCGCGGACGCCCCCTCGTCCTTCATCCAGTCGGCCAGGCGCCCGGCTGCCGCGGTCAGGGAGTGCGGCGAACCGGCGGACAGCAGGAACAGCCAAGGTTGGCCGGGCTCGGCCAGCCCCCGTACCGCGCCGCGACGCCGGCCCGCGGGCGGCGTTTCGAGCACGACGTGGGCGTTGGTCCCGCTCACACCGTAGGAGCAGACCGCCGCCAGCCGGCCCTCGCCGGGCACCGGCCAGGCGGTCGGCTCAACGGGGATGAACAGCCGGGACTCCTCCTCCCGCGTGATGCCCGGATTCCAATGGGCGAAGTTCTGGTTGGGGGGGATCACCCCACGCCGCAGGCACTCCACCGCCTTGATCAGACCGGCGATCCCGGACACCGGCTCGCAGTGCCCGATGTTGGTCTTGACCGAGCCCAGCGCGCACCGGCCCCGTCCCCGCCCATAGACGGCGTTGACCGACAGGTACTCGATCGGGTCACCCACCGGCGTGCCCGGGCCATGCGCCTCGACCAGACCTACCTCACCCGGATCAATCCCGGCCCGGTCCACCGCCTCCCTGAACAGCCGCTGCTGCATGTCGGTGGACGGCGCGGTCAGCCTCGTTGCCTGCCCGTCGTTGTTGACCGCGCTGCCGCGGATCACCGCAAGCACCCGGTCCCCGTCGCGCCGGGCATCCGCCAGCCGCTTCAGCAGCACCGCACCGGCCCCCTCGCCCCGCACGTACCCGTCGGCGCGCGCGTCGAAGGCATAGCAAGCGCCGCGCCGTGACAACAGCAGCGGCGCCTCGAAGTAGTGCGTCTGCGGTGCGAGCATGAGCAATACCCCACCGGCCAGCGCCATGTCGCACTCCCCCAGGGCCAGTGCCCCGCACGCCGTGTCGAGTGCGACCAGGCCTGAGGAACAGTGCGTGCTGACCACCATCACCGGGCCGCGCAGGTCCAGCGCGAAACCGATCCGCCCCGCGGCGCCCGCCGCGTAATTGCCGAACAGGTAGGCGGGATTGGGGGCGTCCTCGATGGGACGGGCGTCGCGGAACAGGTTGTCCGGAGCGTAGGTACCGACATACACCCCCGTCCGCGAACCGCGCACCCGGTCCACCGGGATCCCCGCGTGCTCCACCGCCTCCCAGGCCACCTCCAGCATCACCCGCGACTGCGGGTCCACCCACTCCCGCTCCGCCGGCGCGATCGCGAACGCCTCCGGCTCCCACGCCCACACATCCCGCTGAAGGAAACAGCCCATGGCCGCCGGAGCCTCCAGCCCGGGATCGTGCACGGCCGCGAGATGGGCCGCGTCCCACCGGTCGGCTGGTACCGGACCGGCCGTCTGCCGCCCCTCGGCCGCCAGCCGCCACAGCCCGTCCGGCGTCTCGACCCCGCCGGGGAACCGGCAGCCGATCCCGATGACGGCGATCGGTTCCGTACGGGATGCTGACATGCCCGGCCTCCTACTCCGCGATCTTCGTGCTGTAGGTGAACTGGAGTATTGGCAGCAAGTCGCCATTCACCAGGCGGTGTTCGCCGGTATGCTCGAAATGCTGGTGCCGTCCGTAGAAGGCCACCACCACTTGTGACATGTCGGCGTGACCGTCTGGAAGCCGGTACAGCTGCGGCAGATCCGGAGGGCCTCCTCGCAGGACGACCCACCGGTCCCAGCGCGTTTCCGCTCCGGCTGCCATCTCCACCACCTCCGGGCGGCATTCACAGGGGGCCCGCACGCTCTCGGACATCCAGAACCGAGGACTACTCTTCCTCTTCCCCACTGGACGTGAAAGAACGGAATACGACAAGGCGCAGAAACAGAGTGAATATGGCATACGGCGCGTAAGGTCAGTTCCTGTACGCCTCGCGCCAGCGCCGCCCGAGCGGCCCGGTCCGCCGCCGTACACCCCCGGCACCCGCCGGGGCACTCCCGGTACCCCGGGGGCGCAGCGGTGTGGAAGGCGAGGAGGACCGCCCGTTCGCCGTCGACTACCGCACCTGCCGCCACTGCTGGCTCGGCTGGGTCGAGAGCCCCTACACCACCGAGCCGTTCCAGCGTTGCGGACTGGCCGCTGCGGGGCTGGCCGCGCTGCGCCGGGAGCATCCCGGACTGTCCTCGCACACCCTCGGCGGCCACTTCCGCGACTCGCGCGCCTTGGACCACAGTCGGTGAGGGGGGCAGGCGGCTACCAGCAACGCGAGGTATGCCCGCACGTTCCCACGGGTGAGAGGCATAGCCGGTCAGGTGCTCTCACCGCCAGGGGCCGGCGAGTATCCGGCGCCCACGCTGGCCGCGCTGCCTTCTCGCCGTCCGCTGCCCTGTCGGTGGCGTGGCCCTGGACGGGTCGCTAGGACCGGCGGTGCCGCGGCCGCGGCTGGCCCGGCCAGGTTCCCAGCGCAGGGTCTCGGCCTCCTCCCGCAGCAGCAGGCCGTCGCCATCGAGGAGGAGGCCAACGCCATCCGACTCGGCATCGGGCCCTACAGCGAGTACGGGCCCAAGCCATGAGGGACGCGTGCTTTGCGGTCTCAGCGGGAGAACGGGTAGGTCCGGACGGGGTCGAGGTGCAGTTCGTAGGGCCCGAAGCAGTCGGCCGCGAGGGTGGCGACCGGAGCACCGCAGGGGCAGGCCCGGTTGAGTCCCTCGTCGCCTGCCGGTCCGCAGCACCCGGTGCTGTTCTCCCAGTCGGGCAGTGGCTCGCCCCGCCCCACATGCCCTGGAACGAGTGCTCGCCCCTGTCCGTCACTGACTCGTCGGACAGGCCCTAGACATCCCCGCCCGTCCCGATGGCCGCTCGCCGGTGGCACGCGGCGCCGGGCGATAATAGGGCCATGAGTTCCACCGCCCACGATCCGCCCCCCGCCGAGGTCCCGGCCCCGCATCCCGTTCCCGATGCGGTGGCCTACCTGGGCGGTCAGTGGGCGGTCGACCGTAGGCTCCTCGATCTGGCCACCGGCACCGAGGGGGCGTTCCACGGCACGGCCGCGTTCCGGGCGTCCGGCGACCCCGCGTACATCCTGCACGTCGAGGACGGCGAACTGACCTGGAACGGCACCGTCAACCGGGCGGGCCGGACGCTCCGGCTGTACCCCGGGCCGGACGGCACCGCCGAGGTGACCTTCGCCGACGGCCGGTCCTTTCACTCACTGGATCTGCGCACGGGCCGCTGGGACGTCCGTCACCCCTGCGCCGACGACCTCTACGACGGGACGTTCACCATCGTCTCCCGGGACGAATGGCATCTGCGCTGGCGCACCACCGGCCCGGCCAAGGACCAGCTTCACCGCTCGGTGTACCGGCGGCGGTAGAGGCTGCGGTAACCGGCTGACCCGCCGCTACCGGGGTGCGATCGTCTCGAGCCAGTCGTCGACGGTGACGACATCCGCCCATTGCGGGAACAGTCGCTCGACGAGGACCCGGTGTACCTCCGGGTCGGTGTCCAGACAGGCGTCGGAGAGAACGGAGAGGCCGAAGTCCAGGTCGTTCGCCTGGCACAGAGTGGACAGCACCACAGCGCTGGTGGCGATGCCGCTGAGCACGAGGCTGTCGATACCGCGTGCCCTCAGGACCACGTCGAGGTCGCTGCCGAAGAACGCGCTCGCCCGTCTCTTGGTGACCACCACGTCGCCCGGCCGGGGCGCGATCTCGGGGTGGATCCCGGTGCCCGGGGCGCCCTCGACGAACAAGCCGGCCCGTGCGATGGCGGCGAGGGGCTTGTTTCGCGTGCCGACCTCCGGAAAGCCGGGACGTAACGCGATGACCACGTAGATCACGGGGATGTTCGCCGACCGGGCCCCGTCGATCGCCCTGCGCAGGCGCGGCAGATATCCGGAGCCGTCGTCGGTGAGGTCCACGATGGCCTGTTGGACATCCATCACGAGGAGGGCGCTGCTCATGTCATCTCCAGGAACGAGGCCGGTTCGACGTTATTCATGACAACCAAAATGTCATCGCCCTCGTGAATTCGGCAACCACAGTGCCACATTGACGGTTTGACGGGCGCGGCGAAACAGGCCGCAGTCACGGGGCGGTGACCGCCGTGACTGCGGCAGCGGTACGGGGCGGGCGGTGGGGTCAGACGCCGACGGCTTCTTCCATCTCTTCCTCGGTGTCGGCGGCGGCCGTGGTCGCGGTGCCGGTCCGCCGCCGGGTTTCGGCCGCCCACGCGAGGGCGGTCACGGCCATGCCGGCGAACAGCCATACGGCCAGCGTCCCCACGTGCCGGCCCAAGCCGGTGCCGTCGAAGTAGGCGAGGCCGCGGGTGCCTTCGACGAAGGCGGCACCGTTCCAGAAGCCGTGCAGGGAGGCGAAGAAGCCGTTCTGCAGCTCGGGCCGGAAAATGCCCCCGGAGCTGGTGAAGTTGAGCATCACGAACAGCACCATCATCGCCAGCGTCGTCCACCGCTTGAGGAAGGTGTGCAGCCCGGTGCCGATCAACAGGACACCGGCGGAGTAGAGCCATGCCATCCCCCACAGTCCGCCCAGCCCGTGGTCGACGAGGTGGAAGACGGGCCCGGCCAGCAGCACGCCGATCGCGCTGACCACCACGGAGGTCGCCGCGGCCAGCAGCGCCCGTATCCGCATGGGCAGGACCGCACCGGCTCCGCCGATCACCGCGACGGATGCGTAGGAGCCGATGCTGACGGCCACCAGCAGGAAGAAGATGCCCTGCCCGGTCGGGTCGTCCTGGGCGGGCGGCGCGATGTCGGTGACCTTCAGCGGGGCGCCCTGGCGGGCGGCCACGGGCGTGAACACCTTCTGTACGACGGTGGCGGTGGTGTCCGATCCGGCCGAGGCGACCAGCAGCTCGGGGCTCTTCCCGTCGGGGACGAACGCGCCGAAGATGTCCTGGTGGCGCAGCTGGTCCTCCGCTTGCGCCCGGTTGTCGACGGTGTGGACGGCGAGGGCGTCGCCCGCCTTGTCGGCGATGGTCCGCGCGAGGTGCTCGGCGCTCGGACCGGACCCCACCACGGCGACCGGCAGGTCGTGCGGTGCGGGATCGGCGAACGCGCCGAGGTAGGCCAGGCCCATGCCGACACACATGAGCAGCGGAGTGAGCAGATGGGTGAGGACATGGCGCAGCGCGCCGCCCGTCGCGGATTTCATGGTGGTTCCTCGACTCCCCCGAAAGGGATGGTTGGCATCTACAACTACTTAATCCAGTTGTACTCTACATCTAGATAGGGAAGAGAGGCCACCCGTGTCCGACCGCGACGATTCCGTCGAGACCATCCAGCGCGAGCTGACGGCTTTCGCCCGGCGCTCCCGGGCGGCTGCCGCCCGGATGCACCCCGAGCTGTCCCTGGTCTCCTTCGCCCTCCTCGCCCACATGGAGGACCAGCACGGCTGCCGGGCCACCGACCTCGCGGACCAATTCCTGCTCAACAAGTCCACCGTCAGCCGGCAGGTCGCCGACCTCGAGCGCCTCGGCCTTGTGGAACGCCGCCCCGACCCCCGCGACCAGCGGGCGCAGATGCTGCATCTGACCGCCCGCGGCACCACCGCCCTGACGCAGGTCAGCGGCCATCGCCGCGCGGCCTTCCGGGAGCGCCTCGCCGACTGGGACGAGACCGACCTCGCGCGCTTCGCCGCCTACCTGCTGCGCTACAACACGTCCTGGCCGGCGGTCGGCGGCAGCTCGCGCGCCTGACGACAACGCGGCGCCCGCGGCGGGGTGCGCGGCTTTGCTCCCGGCCGGTCCTTCCCCGCGTCACGACTTCCGGCTATTCCTTCCCCGCGTCACGACCAGACGCCGGGACCCCCGCCCTGCCAGTCGATCAGCCCCGTGTCCTCGAGTCGCACCTCGTCCTTCGGCACGCCGGCCCGGCGCATGAACTCGTAGAGGTCGATCACCCCGTACGCGGTGCCCAGGACCTCCCGGCCGACCGTCACCTGCCGGCCACCCGACGGAGACGGCGGGTGGACGACGATCCGCACATGTCCTGGCATGGTTCCAGCCTCCGTCCGCGGTGGCCAGGACGCATCCCGAGAGCGGCCTCCGGGCACGGCCCTAGCGCTTCCCCTTGCACGGGTCCGGCGTGACGGGCGGGTCATGGGCCTGTCGGGGGCCGAACAAGGTTCAATGCATAAACCGCAAGATACGGCCCATGAGTACATGAACGCCCCAGGAGCCCCAGCGCCTGGACCCCCGACCCACCGGCAGGTGACCGTGAGCGCCGATCGCAAGAAGACCCCGAAGTCCGGGCGGACCACCCCCTCGCGCGGAGGCGCGGTGGCCACCGACCGGATGCTCCGCACCCTGCTGCGGCGCCGCAAAAAATCGCTGAACATCGAGGACGTCACGGTCACCGACCGCCCCGAGGTCCGGCGCGCGGTGCTGGCCGCCGCGCTGGGCAACATGATGGAGTGGTTCGACTTCGGGGTGTACGCCTATATGGCGGTCACCCTGGGCAAGGTCTTCTTCCCCTCCAGCTCGTCCGGCGCACAGGTCATCTCCACCTTCGCCACCTTCGCGGCCGCGTTCCTCGTCCGGCCCCTCGGTGGTGTCGTCTTCGGGCCGCTGGGTGACCGCATCGGACGCCAGCGGGTGCTCGCCGCCACGATGATCATGATGGCGGTGAGCACCTTCGCCGTCGGTTTCCTGCCGGGCTACGCGACGGCCGGATTCGTCGCTCCCGTGCTGTTGCTCGTCTGCCGTCTGGTGCAGGGCTTCTCCACGGGCGGTGAGTACGCCGGAGCCACCACGTACATCGCCGAGTACGCACCCGACACCCGCCGCGGGTTCCTGGGCAGTTGGCTCGACTTCGGAACGTTCGTCGGCTACGCGCTCGGGTCGGGGCTGGTGACGGTGCTCACCGCGGTGCTCGGTACCGACGGCATGACCGACTGGGGGTGGCGCCTGCCCTTCCTGGTCGCCGGGCCCCTCGGGCTGATCGGCCTGTACATGCGGATGCGGCTCGAGGAGACGCCCGCCTTCCGCGCGGAGACCGAGGCGGCGCAGGCGCGGTCGTCGCTCACCGCCGGCTCCCACGAGGAGGAGGTCGAGCAGGCACGCCAGTCCGGCCACGGACGGCTGAAGGAAATCTTCACCCGGCACTGGGAGGCCGTGCTGATCTGCATGGGGCTGGTGGTCGTCTACAACGTGACCAGCTACATGGTCACTTCCTACCTGCCGACGTACATGACCGAAACACTCGGCAAGGACGCCACGACCGCCCAGCTGCTGATCCTCGGCACCATGATTCTGGTGGCCCTGACCATCACGGTCGTGGGACGCTCCTCCGACGTCTGGGGGCGCAGGCCGATGTTCATGGCGGGCAGTGCCGCCCTGATCGCCCTCGCCGTCCCCTCGATGCTGCTGGTCCGCGCGGACGGGGCCCTGCTTCCGGCGTTCGGCTGCCTGATTCTCGGCCTGCTGCTGGTGTGTTTCGCGGGCACCGCGGCCGCGACGCTGCCGGCGCTCTTCCCGACCCGGCTGCGCTACGGGGCGCTGTCCGTCTCGTACAACATCTCCGTGTCGCTCTTC
The DNA here is from genome assembly GCF_055576875.1 of Streptomyces sp. NPDC033229. Taxonomy (NCBI): domain Bacteria; kingdom Bacillati; phylum Actinomycetota; class Actinomycetes; order Kitasatosporales; family Streptomycetaceae; genus Streptomyces; species Streptomyces sp. NPDC033229. The sequence continues at coordinate 22,232 of NZ_JBVIQR010000011.1, forward strand.
GGCGGCACCACTCCCCTGGCGGTGTCCGCTCTCCTCGAAACGACCGACAACGACATGATCCCCGCGTATTACCTGATGGCCGCGGGTGCGATCGGGCTCGTTTCGGCGTTCTTCCTCCATGAGACGGCGGGCAAGCCGCTGCGGGGCTCCGGGCCGATGGTGGAGACGCCCGAACAGGCCCGGCTGCTGGTCGCCGACAGCCGGACCGAGGCCGGTCGTCGTGCCAGGGACATCTGGGTGCGCCTGCGGCACCCGGGCCACCGTCATGACGACGAGCGCTGAGCGAAGTTAGGTGTTCAGCCACACCGACGTCCGGGGGGAGAGAACCGGCATCGGACGTCGCGTAGGTCAGTCCTGTCGCTCGAAGGTGACGACGCACCCGTCCGGGGCGGTGACGGTGAACCGGCCGCCGGCGACCTCGACCGGGTAGCGGACGAGTTCGTCGCTGGATGTGCTCATCACCAGCGTCGAGTCGTCCGGCATCTGGGCCGTGCCCACGTCCCACACCGGCAGCCCCTGGTCGGGGTCGCGGGTGCCGAGGTACCGGGTCCCCGGACCGATGGTGAGTGCGGCCGGGTATCGCCGAGCGCACTCGGAGTCGGAGATACGACGCCAGCGGCCCGAGACGAGCCGTGGCTCTGAAGCGCCCGGATCCGTCATAGTGCGGACGATTATAGGCGGTTCGCCGACGCGAGGCCGGCGCCGCTCTCCCTGTTGCCGCGCTCTCTTCTCCATGTTGCCGCGCTCCCTCTCGGGGCGCAGGCTGAGTCGGGAGAAGTCTCTGCCGTGTCCGGCCCGCGCGTCCGGGGCCGGAGGGGGGCGGGGATCGGTACGGACAGGGACGGTGTCCACCCTGTGTACGACCGTATCGGCCCCAGGAGGACTTCATGTGTGACCGCGCACGACAGACGTCCGACATCGACGAGCACCTGTTGCCCAACAGCGCCGACATGGTTCCGCCCGGGGTCCCGGTCGCCGTCCCCCTCACGGTCGAGGACGAGCCGGCGGGGGCACCGGGCGCATCCGGAACGAACGCCGACGCGCCCGGCCCGCAACCGGGGCCGCCGCCATGCCGACCGGACTTTCGCGACGGCTGCTACCAGATCACGATCCGCCCGACCCTGGGCTCCTTCCAGAGCACCGTCGGTACGTTGCGGGTCGACCGGGAGGCCCCGGCCGCCGGGCCGGACGGGGTGATCATCAGCGGTGACCTGTACCGGCAGCCGCCCCCCGTGGCACAACCGGTCGCGGACGACCCGGGGTCGTCGTCCCTGTCCGGTGCCGCGCCCGACCAGGAGGGCCCGGTGATCCGTGGCACCCCCGGCGAATCCGTCGCCGCCGCGGCCAGTCGGGCGGACGGGCCGGTCCCCTTCCCGCGCCGGCGCATCCCGATCTTCCCGCGGGGCCAATACCGTGCGTATCTCAAGGGCACACGCCTGGTGGTACCGAGCGTCTCCCTGCCGGGACAACCGTGTCAGGTCACCCTCGACGTGGACGAGTTCGCCTACACGCAGCCACCGGCGGGTTCGTTCCAGGGGGCGTTCCTCAGCTCACCCGGCCGGTCGCTGAGATTCGTCCTCAACCAGGTGCCGGGCGCCTTCCCCTCCCCGGTCTCCCCCGGGCCCCGGTTCGAGGGCCGCGTCCTCGAAGGCGGCGTCGACCAAGGTTCGGTGACCCTGACCTGGGTGTCGAGCTTCCTGCGCCGCGCCGTACTCGAGATCGACACCCTCAACGGGGCCGTCGCACCCGTCCCGGTCCCCGACCCGGCAGGCACCGGGACGGAGTTCTTCGACACCGTCTACGCGAAGGCACGCTGGCAGCTGACCATCGACCGCGTCGAAGCGCAGACCGACATCCCGGTACCCTCGGGCGTCGATCCCGTCGCCTGCTGGTCGCCTGCCGACCTGCACGCGCTCATGGCGAGCGTGCGCAAGGCCGGCACTGATCTGGACGCCGAGTGGCGCACGCACCTCGTGGTCGTCCCGGCCACCATGGGCTGCTCCCGCGGGCAGATGTACGACCAGATCGGGGTCCCGCGCGAGGGATCCGCCAGCTTCAGCGACGACGGCTACCCGAGCAACAGCTCCCCGAACTTCGGAGCGGCGGCGAACCAGCGGCAACGCAACGTGCCGCGTGCCTATCTCCGGTCGGCGACCCACGAGGTGACCCACGCCTTCAACCAGATCCACCAGGAGACCGAGACCGCCCCGGACAACTCGATCATGACCACCACGCCGAGCGTGGCCGACGTCCTGGGCGGCCCCACGACCGGTGCACCCGGGGTGTTCCCGGACCAGATCAACCTCGGCTTCAACACCACGGTGCGCAACCATCTGGCCCACATGCCCGACCCGGTGGTGCGCCCCGGCGGCTGGCCGTTCAGCAGCTGGTTCCCCGCCGGTGCCCCGCAGGCGTCCGACCGCAACCTCTTCTACGCGAGCGAGCTGGAGTTCGAGGTCAGCGCCGAGACCGATCGCGCGCCCCTGGGCGCACCCGTCACCGTCTCGTGGAAGCTGACCAACACCTCCGACGCCGACCTGCTGGTCCCCGACGACCTCCGCATGGAGGCGCTGTACACCAGCATGTCGAGTCTCGACGAGAGCGGCGAGGAGAGGCCGGTCCGCCCCTTCGTCATCACCTGTGAGGAAGCGAAGCTGGCCCCGCTGGAGCCGGGCGGCTCCCTGGAAGCCGACTACCGCGTGTTCTGGAGCTCCGACGGTTTCCCGCTCGAACGACCGGGCCGGCACACGGTGACGGTGACGGTCGCGTGGTCGGCGGGCGGTGTGCCGGTCGGGGTGACCGGCAGCTGCGACATCTGGGTGAACCGTCCCACGTCCGACGCCGAGAACCGGGACGCCGCCCTGGCCATGCACCCCGACGTAGGCAAGTGGGTCGTGCTCGGAGGCGGGGCCTACCACCTGAAGGAAGCGGTCGCCCGGCTGCGCACGCTGGACGGCGGCGGCAGGCGGAGCATGAACGAGGACGCGGGCGAGCGGTCGCGGGTCGCGGACACGTTCAGCGATATGGAACTGATGCCGGACGGCCGGACGGCATGACCCGGGCCGGTGCGCCGGCACGAGCGTGTCCGGCGGCGGATCCCGGGGCCCGGGTTCCCTATGCGTAGCGGTACTTGAGGGAATCCTCCTCGGCCCGCCGCACGTCCTCGACGGTGATGTCGGGCATCCGCAACTGAGCGTGCGTCACTTCCGCGGAGGACGGCTGGGCATCAGGAGCGAGCCACTCCTCGGGCTTCCAGGCCGAGCCGCGCAACAGGGCCTTGGGACAGTGCGGATACACCTCGTCGATCTCCACCACCAGCGCGCTGACCGGCCGCTTGCCCACCGCGGTGAGCCGGTCGAGCAGCTCGGGCCGGGCGGAGACACACGCCCGGCCGTTCACCCGGAGCGTGGATGTGCGGCCGGGGATGACGAAGAGCAGGCCGACGTGGCCGTTCTCCAGCACGTTCAGCATGCTGTCGAGGCGCTTGTTGCCGGTGGCGTCGGGGATGACGAGGGTCCGCTCGTCGAGCACGGCCACAAAGCCGGCCGGGCCGCCGCGCGGGGTCGAGTCGCAGCGGCCGTCGGCGTCGGCCGTCGCGACGAAGACCAAGGAGGAAAGGCCCACCAACTGCCGTGTCTCGTCGGTGAGGTGCCCCGTTTCCTTGCGGATGGCGGCGGCGCCCGGCATCTCGTACAGCGAACGCAGGCCCGCGACGTCTCGTACGGCATCCTTGCGCAGCTCGTCGAACAGGCTGGTGGTGACGGCGTCAGTCATGAATCGCACCCTAGGACATGCCTTCGAGCCTGCCCAGTCAAGGCCTCTGTGACCTCCGTCGGCGGAGAGCGTCGTGCGGACGGGGTCGGGCGCCGGCCCCGGTCCGGCCCCGCAGCGGGCCCGGGCGGTCACCCCTGGGCAGCGCTCGACCCGGGTGGGCGCGTCACGTCGCGAGGTCCACGATGCGCTGGATCAGGTCGGGGTAGGCCCAGTCGGCCCCGGCCGCCGCGAGCGGCAGCAGGCTCGTCGCCGTCAGGCCCGGCAGCGTGTTCACTTCCAGGCACATCGGCTCGCCGTCGGCGTCGCAGCGGAAGTCGGTGCGCGAGTACGCGTCAGAGCCGAACCCCAGGGCATCGTGCGCGCGCAGCGCCAACGCCTGCAGCCGGGACGCGAAGTCGGCGGGGACCCGCGCCGGACACACTTCGCCGACCGCGCCGGGCTGGTACTTGGCGGTGTAGTCGAACATCGGCGTCGTCAGCTCGATCTCGACCACGGGAAGCGCCTGGCCGCCGACCACGGCCACGGTGAACTCCCGCCCCGGAAGGAACGGCTCCACCAGCAGCTCGACATCACCGGAGTGCACCTCGGCCGCGACCTGTGCCAACTGCGACAGGGAGTCGACGCGGTGGACCGACACACTCGAACCGTCCGCGACCGGCTTGGCCACCACCGGGCCGGCCGCCACCAGCCGCCGCACGTCCTGCGGCACCTCACGCACCCCCGGCCGCCACAGCACCCGCTCGGCCACCGGCACGCCTGCCGCACCCAGCACCGCCTGCGCCCGCCCCTTGTGCCACGCCGCCGCACAGACCGCGCTGTCCGCACCGGTGAACCGCACGCCGGCCATCTCCAGCAGCGCCTGCACATGCCCGTCCTCGCCCCAGCCGCCGTGCAGCGCCAGGAACACCAGCTCCGCGCCGCGCAGCAGCTGAAGCACCGGACCGCCGGTCAGGGCGGCGTGCATGCGTCCCCGCAACAGCTGCCGTTCCGCCTGGGACGGCGGCTCCTTCCCGACCGCGACCGCCTCGACCACATCACCGGGTCGCAGCGGCCCGGCCAGGACCGGCTCCGCGGCGGCCGGGTCGACCAGCACCACTTCGTGTTCCCGCTCGAGCAGGGCCCGGGCAACCGACCGGCCCGAGGCCAGTGAGACGTCTCGCTCCGGGCTCTCTCCACCGCACAAGATCACAATTCGCATACCGGGATTCTGCCGCACTCCCCCTCCGGCCCGCGCTCGTGCCCGCACCGGGCGAGCCGGGTCGGCCGCGGGCCGGAGAGCGCCCGGTCCGACCCGGGGCCGTACGGTGGCGGGGTGACTGACACCGTCGAGGCCATCGAGGCCGCTCTCCGCCAGCGGGCATGGGTCCCGACCGAGAACGAACAGGCACTGGGCGGGGAATTCCTCTTCCGCCGTGGTGAACTGCAAAAGCACCCGCGTCCGGCGATGCCCCCGCGACCGGAGCCGTGGGGGCCGTGGACGACGCAGTACCTGGCCTGGCTCGCGGACCTGGTGAGCATGGCGGACGCCCTCGTGGACCAGTGGCGGACCCGGTCCCCGCTCGAGAGCCCCATGGTGACGCTCCTCGGTGCCCACGTCGCCCCGGCGCGTCCCTTCGGCCCGCTCGCCCACCACCTGGAGCGGGCGTGGCTGACCGACCCGCCCGTCCTGCCCACGCCGGACGAGATCACGCACCACGCCGGGCGGCACGGGTGTTCCCGGGAGGAGGCCGAGCGGACCCTGGGCGACCGTGCGGTCAAGGCATGGGAGGACGGCTGTCTGCCGGTCGTCGCGCGGAGGCAGATCGACGACGTCACACGCAGCATGATCAACACTGGCTCGGTGCTCGCCACAGCCGTGATCGGTGACGCGGGCCACTGACGGTTCACACCCTGCCCCCACTCCTCACAGGTGCAGGGCCCGGCGGAACGCCGGTCCCCACACCTGTGTTCATGCCCGCTGTGACGCATCTCCGGTCGGGTGACGCGCCTGGAGCACAAGGGGGGTTCCGTCAGCCGCGGAGGGGGCCTTCGCAGGTGAAGTCCGCCGAGCCCGCGGGACGGCCGTTCCAGAGGTCGACCTTGCCGAAGGAGCAGTTCATGTCGGCGAAGTTGTTGGTGCCCTTCTTCGTCCGCTCGAGAATGAAGTAGTCGACCGTGTCGGACATGTCCTTGAAGACCAGGTCGGCGTTGCCCGGGCTGCTGAGGTTGGCGGTGATGCGGCCCGTGCATATGAAGCGGGGGCGCTGCGGGTCGCCGTTGGCGCGGCAGTCGGGCCTGTTGCCGGTCGTGGCGGCGAACGACGCGCGGACCGTGGCGGGGTGTCCGGCGTCCAGCCCGCCGACGGGCGTGAACGTGGTGTTCGGCACGTAGAGGTCCTTGACCTTGGCGATCTGCCGGTCCAGGAACGTGTCGTACGCGCGCTGCAGGTTCGCGTCCCTGCCGAGACGGTTGCGCCAGGCGTCGAAGCCGGCCGGGTCGTCGGCCCGGGTGTAGCCGTACATCTCCTTGAGCAGCGAGGGGCGTTCACTCCAGAGGAACTCGAAGAACGTTCCGGCGTAGGAGTAGAAACGGAAGCCGTCCCTGTCGTACTCCGCGTGCAGCAGCTGGTCGACGCTCATGCGCGGCTTGCCGCCGGCCGTATCGTTGATGATGCTCTGCACCAGCGACTTGCGGACCTTGATGCCGTCGCCACGGGAGGCGCCGTCGAAGAACTCCGCCGTGCCCTCGTCCATCGCGGTGGTGCGGTCGCCCTGGTACCACGACCCCTCGCCGAAGAGGCCCGGCACCGCCCAGCGGCCGTTGAGGTAGTGCGTGTACTCGTGGCGGAACAGCTCCTCCAACGTGAGGGTCGAGTCCTGCGGGACCCGGCGCTCGTAGGTGTAGAAGGTGGCGCCGTTCTCGATGTAGATGCCGCCGTTGTTGGTGCCCATGCCCGTCAGCAGCGGGTGGTAGATCTCGTAGTCGGAGCGCGAGGCGTACAGCACGATGTTCAGGCTGGTGTTGGTGTCGCCCGCCAACGGCTGCTCGGTGCCCAGGACGCGGTGGAATTGCGCCTTGACCTGCTTGCTCGCGTAGTACAGCCGGTCGACGGTGGTCCGGGCGAGTGCGGTGCGGACCTTGATGGCGCCGTTGTCGTAGGTGTAGGTGTAGGGGAAGATGCGGCGCTCGATGTCCGCCTTGCACACCCCGTACTGTTTGCACGCGTCATACGTGTTGAGCCAGCCGACGACCTTGCCCCACGGCTCGCTGCCTTCGCCGAAGTTCCGCACGGTGGTGCTCAGCAGGCCGCCGAGGGCGGCGGTGATCTCGTTCTTGAGTGCGTCGACCTGACCGAGCCGGCCGTATTCGCTGACGCCGTCGCGGGCCACCCAGGCATTGGCCGTGCCCTTGAGGTGGGTGTGGTCGGCGAATGCCTTGAGGGCCGCGCGGTAGGAGGGGTCGGCCGTCACCGCGGCGTGGAAGGCGCTGTCGTGGTTGCCCGGGTAGACGCCCAGGTAGTTGACGGAGAGGGCGGCGAGGGCGGCACCGGCCCAGGAGGTGTCCCGCGCGGTCGCGGGGTGGGCCGCGTCCATGGTGGCCAGGACGCGCTTCATCAGCGGGAGCTGGTGCTGGCGCAGACCGGGCGAGCTCGCCGCGTAGAGGGCCTCGCGCAGGGACTCGGCGTTGGTGCGGGTGACGTCGAAGGTACGGGCGGCCGAGCCGAAGGAGTGCACCGCGCGGCGCATGGCCTCCACGGTCGGTGCGTCGGTGATGTCGATCTCGTCGCGCGAGAAGTCGTGGTAGGCGACGGCGTGGAGGTAGGTGAACATCTCCAGCAGGTGACTGTCGTTCTTCCCGTCGTGCGCGGCGGCCAGGCTCTCGATCCGGCGGGAGACGGCCTGGACGTGCGCCTTCGACATGACCGGGACCAGCCGCTGGTCCCAGGTCCACAGGATGTCGCGCAGGCAGCCGTCGGCGGTGACGGCCCGGTCGGCGAGGAAGTCGGCGAACTGCTCGGGGCCGAGCCCGGTGACGCCGTCGAGCGTGCAGGGAACCGCGGTGCTCCCGACGACGGCCGTGGGAGCGGGGGACGTTGACTTCCCCTTGCCCTGGTCGGCCTTGCCCTGGCCGGCCTTCGGCTTGTCGGTGCGCAGGCCCGGCACGCGCCCGTCGGTGAGGCCGCCCGGCGCGGTCGGGGACTGGATGGCGGGCCGGGGGGCCTTGGCCAGTCGGGTGACCTCGTCAAAGGGGTTCGGCGTGGGGGTGTCCGGGCGCGTGGTCGCCGCGGGAGCCGCCGCGGCGGAGGACGCGGGCGAGGAGGAGTCCGCGTAGCCGGGCTGGACGGCGGTGGCGCAGAGCGTCGCGGCTATCGCGGCGGTGAGCAGGGATCTGCGCAGGGTTGTGGACTGGTACACCGATGACTCCTGTGTGGGAGGTGTGGAGTGAAGCCGCACGCGAAGCAGGACGGCGTGCGTGCTGATGACGGCGCGGCGGTGCTTCAGCCGCCTTCCGACAGGCGGTACGTGGGGGACTGCTGCGGCGCCATGTGATGTGTAACGTAGTAATGTGAAATGTTACTGACAAGCCCTCAGAGACCTTGATTTTCGGTGAACATCAAGCGGATGACTGAACTCCGCAAGCGCTGTCAGTCGGTCAACCGTGCCGACCCCGGGTGGCGTGCGCGCCACCGCGCGTACGCCGGACTGGCCGCGCAGGTGGACAGGTATCCCTCCCCCACCCTGCGGACGATCTCGTCGCCGTAGGGGGCGAGCGGCCCCTCGCGGTGCCAGGCCAGAACGTGGCGGTACCAGAGCGGATTGCCGGACAGGGGGCGGACGGCGGTGCCCGGGGCCTCGGTGAAGGTGGCCTGGCAGAGGCTCACGGCCAGTCCCGACCGCACGAGTTCCACCAGCTGCCGCCCCTCCGCCTCGTAAGGAGCACGTGGTTGACGCCCCGTCAGGGCGAACGCGGCCGACCAGTACTCCCGGGTCCGGTCGCCGTCGGACCGGGGCACGGCCCAGTCCTCCTCGAGGAGACGGTTCAGGCCAACCTCCGCCCGCGCGGCCAGCGGATGGGAGGACGGCAGCAGGGCGAAGACCGGTTCGGTGACCAGCGGGCGCAGCTCGACGACGCCGTCGGGCTTCAGCTCCCGGCCGGGGTTGTCACCGAGGACCGCGGCTTCCAGGCGCTCCGCGACGAGATCGTCGAGGAGCGGCACCGGGGAGTTCCGGCAGCGTGCGGTCACTGCGACGCCGGGCAGTGTCTCGCGGATCGCCAGGATCAGATGGCCGAGCAGCGGGGCGCCCACCGAGCCGACGCGGACCCGGTCCCGCGTGGCCTGGCGGCGGGTGGCGCGGGCGGTGTCGGCCAGCAGGCCGTCGACACCCGGCAGGATGGACCGGGCCCGCGCGAGCACCAGTTCACCGAAGCCCGTGGCCACCACGCCGGCGTGCCGACGGTCGAAGAGGGCCCCGCCGAGCATCGTCTCGATGCGCCGCAGCTGGGCGCTGAGTGCCGGCTGGGACATCCGCAGTACCGACGCGGCACGGGTCAGGCTGCCGGCGTCCTCGATCGCGCACACCACCCGCAGGTGCCGTAGCTCAAGCTCCATGGCGCGGATGTTATGGACCGGCGTGAGCTTCCGAACAGCCCACGGCCGCAGCACTCTTGTGCGAAGGATCACAGGTCCGACGACGGAGGGTCGCGTGCAGCCATGAGGAAAATGCCGCCTTCGAGGCCGGTGGTGCCGGCCCTGCTGTCGACGGTGCTCGCCGTCGTGCTGCTCCTTTGTACGCCGCCCGCCTGGGCGGGACACAGTACGGAGGTGCGCGACAAGCCGTTCGCGTGCGCCCTGCCCGGCGCCACCGGCTGGACCGACGCGGGTCACGACACCGACCACTCCGTCTTCAAGCGCCCCACCGGGATCGTCGGGATCGCCGTGATTTTCGTGGACTTCCCCGACGCGCCCGCCACCGAGTCCCCGGCCTCCGACAGCGCCCGGATCGCCCCCGGCGCGGACTGGGTGAGGCAGGCGTCCTACGGCAGGACGCGGCTGTCCCTCGCCGAGCACCGGCGATGGGCGCGCATGCCGCACCGCTCCACGGACTACGGCTTCGCCCGCGGACTCAGCCACGAGACGCACGAGGCCTACCTCAAGGACGCCGTGACCGCCGCCGACCCGTACGTGGACTTCTCCCGCTACGACATGGTGTACGTGGTGCCCACCCGCAACGCCTCGGCCCTCTCCTTCACCCCGACCTATATCCACGAGCCAGGCACGGCGGGCGTGGTCGCCGACGGCAGGCGCGTGGCGTGGGCGGTGACGTTCGGTCAGGACATGTGGCACTGGGACCACCGGCTGGTGGGCCACGAGACCGCGCACGCCTTCGGTCTGCCCGATCTCTACGCCTTCGACGCGGGCGGCGACACCCACCGCTTCACCGGCGGCTGGGACGTGATGGGTCTGATCGGCGGGGCCGGCTCGCAGTACTTCGCCTGGCAGTCGTGGAAGCTCGGCTGGACGCACGACAGCCAGGTCCTCTGCCGGGCGTCGCGGGGCCGCGACACGGTCCGGCTGACCGCGGTCGAGTACGGCGGCGGCACGAAGATGGCCGTGATACGCACCGGCCCGACGACCGCCTACGTCGTCGAGTCACGGCGGGCGGTGCGGGCGGACGCGCGAGCCTGCGCGACCGGCGCCCTGGTCTACCGGGTGGACTCGTCCGTACCGACCGGCAAGGGACCGATCCGGGTGATGGACGCCGAACCCGAGACCGCCCCCGCGAGCGGCTGCCGGCCGCTGGACGACGCGCCCTACCGGGGGGGCCGGTCGTTCACCGACTCCGCCGCCGGCGTCCGCATCGACGTCCTGAGCTCCGATCACCACGGCGAGATCGTCCGCGTCACCAAATCATGACGCCGTGCACGCGCCCGCGTCCCCGGGCCCGGCGGGCCCGGGGCGCGAGGCGTGCCCGGGCGCTCAGGGTTCCTCGGGGAAGTGGCAGGCCACCTCCCGCGCCTCGCCCGGTACCGCGATCCGCAACAGCGGGGCCTCGCTCCGGCAGATCTCCCGCGCCTTGGGGCAGCGCGGATGAAAGGTGCAGCCGGGCGGGGGTGCGGCCGGGCTCGGCGGGTCGCCGAGCAGGGTGATCCGCTCCCGCTCGCGTTCGGCGGCCGGGTCGGGCAGCGGGACGGCGGAGAGCAGGGCGCGCGTGTACGGATGGGCCGGGGCCGCGTACACCCGTTCCTTGTCGCCGACTTCGACGATCCGTCCGAGGTACATCACGGCCACCCGGTCGCACACCCGCTTGACCACCGACAGGTCGTGGGCGATGAACAGGTAGGCGAGCCCCAGCTCCCGTTGCAGCCGTTCCATCAGGTTGACGATCTGGGCCTGTACGGAGACGTCGAGGGCCGAGACCGGCTCGTCGGCGACGATCAGACGGGGGCCGGTGGCGAGGGAGCGGGCGATGCCGATGCGCTGTGCCTGCCCGCCGGAGAACTCGTGCGGGTAGCGGTCGATGTGCTCGGGGATGAGGCCCACGAGTGCCATCAGCTCCGCCGCCCGTTCGCGCGCCCGTGTCGCCGAATGCCCCTGTACCAGCAGCGGGTCGGCGATGATCCGGGCCACGGTCTGGCGCGGGTTGAGGGAGGAGTGCGGGTCCTGGAAGACCATTTGCAGGTCCCGGCGGAGCGGTTTGAGGTCGCGCTGCCGCAGACGGCTGATGTCGCGGCCGTCGTAGGTGATCGATCCCGCGGTCGGTTCCAGGAGCCGTACGATCATGCGGCCGGTGGTGGACTTTCCGCAGCCGGACTCGCCGACCAACCCCAGGGTCTCGCCCGCCGCCACGTCGAAGGAGACGCCGTCGACGGCCCGCACGGGAGCCGAGCGGCCCCGTTTGCCCGGGAAGGTCATGCTCACGTCCCGGACGGAGAGCAGGGGTTCGGCCGTCGCGGTCATCGGGTGCCTCCGCACGGGTGGGCAGCGGTGTGCAGGGACAGGTGGCAGGCGACCAGGTGGTCACGCGAGGGGGTGAGCTCGGGCCTGGTCCCCGTGCAGCGGGCGCGGTCGGCCGGCGGCGCGGCCGCCGCGCGTGGACAGCGCGGTGCGAAGGCACACCCCGGGGCGGGTGTGAGCAGGGAGGGCGGGCTGCCCGGAATGGCTCGCAGCGGCTGGTCGTCGCCGTCGTCGAGGCGGGGCAGGGAGTCGAGCAGACCCCGTGTGTAGGGGTGGGCCGGTTCGGCGAACAGGGCGTCCACCGGAGCCTGTTCCGCCGCCCGGCCGCCGTACATCACCAGCACGTCCTGGGCGACGCGGGCGACGACGCCCAGGTCGTGCGTGATCATGACGACGGCGAGACCGCGCTGCTCCTGCAGGCGGGCGATCAGCTCCAGGATCTGCGCCTGGACGGTGACGTCGAGGGCGGTGGTCGGCTCGTCGGCGATGAGCAGCTCGGGTTCGCAGGCGAGTGCCATGGCGATCATGACGCGCTGGCGCATGCCACCGGAGAACTGGTGGGGGTACTCCCCCGCCCGGCGCGCGGGCTCCGGAATGCCGACCTCGCCGAGCATGTCGACGGCCCGTCTGCGGGCCGCCGCGCGGCGGGAGCCGAAGTGGACGCGGTGGTGTTCGGCGATCTGCTCGCCGACGGTGTAGTAGGGGTGGAGGCTGGAGAGCGGATCCTGGAAGATCATCGCCATCCGGCGCCCGCGCAGTCGGCGCAGTTCCCGTTCGGGGAAGCCCACAAGTTCCCGGCCGTCGAGGGTGATGGAGCCGGTGACCTCGGCCTCGGTGTGCAGGCCCATGATCGCCATGGAGGTGACGGACTTGCCGGAGCCGGATTCGCCGACGATGCCCAGGGTTCGGCCGCGGTGCACCGTCAGGGCCAGGGAGTCCACCACCCGTGCGGGGCCGTGCTTGGTGGGGAAGGTGACGGTGAGGTCCCGCACGTCGAGCAGGGGTGGCTGTTCAGCGGTCATCAGTACCTCACTCGCGGGTCGACGACGGCGTAGAGCAGGTCGACGGCCAGGTTGGCGACGACGATGAAGGCGGCGGCCAGCAGGGTGACGCCGAGGATGACGGGCTGGTCGCCGGTGGACAGCGCGCCGTAGAAGAGCCGTCCGATGCCCGGGAGCCCGAAGATGGACTCGGTGATGACCGCGCCGGCGAGCAGTCCGCCGAGGTCCATGCCGAAGAGGGTGAGGATCGGGGTCATGCCCGCCCGCAGTCCGTGTTTGACGACGACGGTGCGGCGCGGCAGGCCCTTGGCGCGGGCGGTGCGGATGTAGGGCTCCGCCATGGTCTCGATCATCGAATTGCGGCTCTGGCGCGCGTACATCGCGGCGTACAGCACGGCCAGCGCCAGCCAGGGCAGGAGCAGGTTCGACGCCCAGTCCAGCGGGTCGTGGCCGAAGGGGACGTAACTCGGGTAGGGCAGCAGTCCGGCCACCCGGATGAGGCCGTAGATGAGCATCATCGAGGTGAAGTAGACCGGCAGGGAGGCGGCGGCGACGGCGCCGACCATCAGGGCACGGTCGGTGAGGGAGTCCTTGTGCAGCGCCGCGGTGACCCCGGCCGTGAGTCCGAGCAGCAGCCAGAGCACGGCCGCGCCCAGGGCGAGGGACGCCGAGACCGGCAGGCGGTCCATGAGCAGGTCCCAGACGGCCTGGGAGTTCTCGTACGAGTAGCCGAGGCAGGGGAAGTCGCAGTGCAGGGCGTACTGGCCGCTGCCCACGGTCCGGCCGGCGAAGATGCCGGTGACGAAGTCCGCGAACTGCCGCCACAGGGGCTGGTCGAGGCCCATGTGGGTGCGGATCGCGGTCAGTCGTTCCGCGCTGCACGACTTGCCGCAGGCGGCGGCCGCGGGGTCGGAGGGCAGCACGTAGAAGATGGTGAAGGTGACGGCGGCGATGGCGATGAGCACCCCGATGACACCGAGGAGCCGGCGGCCGATGTAGAGGATCATGCGCGGCCGCTCCTGGGGTCGAGGACGTCGCGCAGCGCGTCGCCGAGCAGGGTGAAGGCGAGCACCGTCAGGAACAGGCAGGTGCTCGGGATGACGAAGTACATGGGGTCGGTGTCGTAGAAGGCGACGCTCTCGGCGATCATCTGCCCCCAGGAGGGGGTGGGCGGCCGGACCCCGACGCCCAGATAGCTCAGGGCCGCCTCGGTGGCGATCATGCCGGGGATGATGAGGGTGGTGTAGGCGATGACGGGCCCGAGGACGCCGGGGAGGATGTCGCGGGTGAGGATGCGCCAGGGCCCGGAGCCGCCGACGCGGGCGGCGTCGACGTACTCGCGGTGTTTGAGGGAGAGGGTCTGGCCGCGGACGACGCGGGCGATGCCGGGCCAGCCGAACAGCCCGATGACGGCGGTCATCAGCACGATCCGGTTGACGTCCTTCGCCACCGACATCATCGCGATCATGAAGATGAGGGAGGGGAAGGACATGGTGAGATCCATCAGGCGGGAGAGGACGGTGTCGGTGCGGCCGCCGAAGTAGCCCGCCGCGATGCCGGCCGCGGTTCCGGCGACGACGACGATCGCCGTGGCGGTCAGGGCGATGAGGAGCGACACCTGGGCGCCGTGGACGACGCGGGCGAAGAGGTCGCGGCCGGTGACGGGTTCCACGCCGAGCCAGTGGTCGGCGGAGATACCGCCGAGCGGGCCGAGGGGCTGGCCGCCGAGGTAGGGGTCGACGGCGCTCTTGTCGAACTCCTCGGGTGTCCAGCCGGCGAGTGAGCTCAGCAGCGGGGCACCCGCGGCCATGAACAGGAAGAGGGCGACGACCAGGAGCGAGATCCGTACGGAGGCGCGACGGCGCAGTTCGGCGCGGGCGAGCCGCCAGGGGCCGCTGCCCGAGGGGATGCCGGCCGCGGGGGGTGCGGTGGTGGTCATGGGGGTACCGGCCCTCAGCCCTGGCTCTTGGCGGGGTCCTTGAGGCCGACCGTGGCGTAGTCGATCTGGCCGCCGAAGGACGTGTGCCCGTAGGCGCCGGCGATGTTGGTGCCGAGGACCAGCGGCCACCGCCGGATCAGCACCGGCACGGTCGGGGCCTTGGCGAGGATCTCGCCGTCCAGCCGCTGCCAGGCCCGGCCGGCCTCCTTGGCGTCCGTCATGGCCGCGATCTCGTCCATCCGCTTCATGGTCGCGTCGTCGCGGAAGAGCGAGTGGTTGCCGGAGTTGCCCTTCTCCTTGATGAAGCGGGCGTCGAAGACGAAGGGCAGGAAGGTGGAGCCGGAGGGGTAGTCGGGGCACCAGCCGGTGTAGACCATGTCGGTGCGGTTCTTGGTGTCGCCGATGGTGGCGTAGAACGCGGACGGGTCGACGGTCTCGATGGTGACCTTGATGCCGGCCCGGCCCAGGGACTGCTGGATCGCCTCGGCCCGGCCCTTGTCCCCCGACGAGACCGTGATCTTGGTGGACAGGCCGGCCGGCTTTCCGGCTTCCTTCAGCAGTTGTTTCGCCTTCGCCGTGTCGCCCGTGGCGGGGATCTTCAGGGTGTCGGGCTGCTTGCCGCCGAACAGCGCGGCCGGCATGTACGCGGTCGACAGGTCGTTGAAGGCGGGGCCGCCGGAGGAGGTCAGGACGGCGTCCCGGTCGAGTGCGTACTGCACCGCCTGACGTACCTTCACGTCGTTGAAGGGGGCGCGGCCGGTGTGCATCTGGACCATGTCCGTGCAGTTGGTGGATTCGGCCAGGAGCCGCTTTCTCACCTCGGCCTTGGGCAGCACCTTGGCGGCACTCTCCGGCCGCAGGGCGCCCCAGGAGACGGCGGAGGCATCGGCGCCCTGGCTCGCTATGAGCCGGTCGTCGATCTGGTTGGCCTTGAGTCCCATGACGACGACCAGCTTGTCCGGGTACGCCTTGCGCACCTCGTCGGTCTTCGGGTCCCACTTGTCGTTGCGTACGAGGACGAGCTTCTTGCCCCGGTCGTAGGACTCGATCTTGTAGGGCCCCGAGGAGAAGGGCCGGTTGTCATAGCGCGGGCCCTTGTCCTGGCCTTGCGGTACGGGGGCGAAGGTCGGCATCACCGTGGCGTTGGGGAACTCGGCGAAGGGCTTGTTCAGTTCGAAGACGATGGTGTGGTCGTCGGGGGTCTTGATGGAGTCCAGGTGTTTGCCCTGGGTGGGGCCCTGGTAGCCCCCGGCGCCGGCGAGGTAGCGGGCCGCGTAGTCGGCGCCGCCGGGGAG
Source organism: Streptomyces sp. NPDC033229 (assembly GCF_055576875.1). Classification (NCBI taxonomy): domain Bacteria; kingdom Bacillati; phylum Actinomycetota; class Actinomycetes; order Kitasatosporales; family Streptomycetaceae; genus Streptomyces; species Streptomyces sp. NPDC033229. The sequence goes on from NZ_JBVIQR010000011.1 coordinate 38,177, forward strand.
ATCAGGGGAGAAGGACCGTTCCACGTTGTATTTGACGTCCCGCGCGGTGACGGGTGAGCCGTCCTCGTATGTCACCCCCCGCTTGAGGTGGAACGTCCAGGTCCTGGCTCCGTTGGAGGGGGTGCCCAGGTCGGTGGCCAGGTCGGGGACCAGTTGATTGCCCTGAGTCCCAGGGGCCGCCTTGTACGTCACCAGGGTCCGGTAGAGCAGCCGGGTCCCGAAGTCCATGTCGTTCATGACCCAGTTGCGGGCCGGGTCGAGGTGGGTGAAGTCCTGGTTGGACAGCACGGTGAGCGTGCCGCCCTTCTGCGGGGCGCCGCCGATCACGGAGCCCTCGCCCGCGGCGGCGGGATTCTTGCCGGCGTTCCTGCCGTCATCTCCCGCCTGCTTCCCGCCGGAACACCCGGCCGCTGTGAGTGCGAGGGGGGCCGCCAGTACGGCGGCGAGGACGGTACGGGTGCGCTTGTTCATCAGTGGTCACTCCGTGAACAGTCGAACAGTCGGACGCAGACTGAAATGTGACCCGTAACATAGTAATGTGAAATTGCACTGACAAGGTGTCAGCCTCTCCGTTATCCACCTGTGTCCGAGGAGGAGTCCCCATGAACGAACCAGCGGTCGCCGCGCTCCGCACGGTCAGTCACGACCTGCCCGTTTCACCGGAGTTGGCGGCCTTCATGGCCGGCGGCTGGGCGGCCACCCCGCTGCCCGGTGAGATCCGGCTGCCCGTGGCGGACCTCACCGCCACACGCCGGAAGAGGCTTTCCGCGCTCTTCCCGGGCGAGCGGCTGATCGTGCCCGCCGGGGAACTGAAGGTCCGCTCCAACGACTGCGACCACCGCTTCCGTCCGCACAGCGCCTACGCGTGGCTGACCGGTCTGACCGGCGAGGAGCAGGCCGGTCATGTGCTCGTCCTGGAACCGGACGGCCCGCACCGGCACGAGGCGGTGCTCTACGTGCGCCCGCGCTCCCCGCGTGACGGCGCGGAGTTCTACCGCGACCGGCGCTACGGCGAGTTCTGGGTCGGCCCGCGCCCCGACCTCGGCGAGGCGGAGCGCATGACCGGCATCCGCTGCGCTCACAGGGACGCCTACGGTCAACTCCCGCCCGGGCGCGACGCGTCCCACGATCCCGAGCTCGCCACCGCCCTGAGCGAGCTGCGGCTGGTCAAGGACGCTTGGGAGGTCGAACAACTGCAACTGGCCGTGGATCACACCACCGCCGGCTTCACGGACGTCGTGCGGGCGCTGCCCCACGCGCTGGCACACCCGCGCGGCGAACGGTGGATCGAGGGCGTCTTCGCCCTGCGCGCCCGCGCGGAGGGCAACGGCACCGGCTACGAGACCATCGCCGCCTCGGGCGCACACGCGTGCGTACTGCACTGGATACGCAACGACGGACGGCTGGACGCCGGCGAACTGCTGCTCCTGGACGCCGGCGTGGAGACCGACACCCTCTACACCGCCGACATCACCCGCACTCTGCCGCTGTCCGGGCGCTTCTCGCCCGTCCAGCGCCAGGTCTACGAACTCGTCCTCGCCGCCCAGGAGGCGGGCATCGCCGCGCTCAAGCCGGGTGCGAGCTTCCGCGACTTCCACCGGGCCGGCATGCGGGTGATCGCGGAGGGGCTCGCCGAGTGGGGCGTCCTGCAGAGCGCCGAAGGCGAGCTCCACCGCCGCTACACCCTGTGCAGCAGCGGGCACATGCTCGGTCTCGACGTCCACGACTGCGCCCGCGCACGGGCGGACGCCTACCTCGACGGCGTCCTGGAGGAGGGGCAGGTGCTCACCGTCGAACCCGGGCTCTACCTCCAGAGCGACGACGAGACGCTGCCGGCCGCACTGCGCGGCATCGGGGTGCGCGTCGAGGACGATCTGGTGATCACCGCCGACGGGGCGCGGCTGATGTCCGGAGCACTGCCCCGGACCCCGGACGCGATCGAGTCGTGGATGGGCGAACTGATGGAAGGGTGAGAAGAGTTATCCGAGGACGACCCTTGGCAGCGGTAGTGCAATGTGAAATATTACTGCCGTGCCCACCAGAAACTCCTCGGACGTCATCGTCGTCGGAGCGGGCGTGGTCGGCGCCGCCTGCGCCTACTACGCCGCCCGCTCCGGCCTCTCCGTCACCGTGATCGACCGTGGTTCCGTCGCGGGCGGGACCACGGGGGCCGGCGAGGGCAACCTGCTGGTCTCCGACAAGGCGCCCGGCCCCGAGCTCGATCTGGCCCTGCTCTCCACGCGCTTGTGGCGGGAGCTGTCCGAACAGCTACCGGCGCGCATCGAGTTCGAGGCGAAGGGCGGCCTGGTCGTCGCCTCCGACGACGCGGGGACGGCCGCGCTGCGGGACTTCGCCGCGGCGCAGGCCAAGGCGGGCGTCCAGGCCGACGAGGTCCCCGCTCCCGTGCTGCGCGAGCTGGAACCGCACCTCTCCCCCGCCCTCGCCGGCGGCTTCCACTACCCCCAGGACGCCCAGGTCCAACCCGCCCTCGCCGCCGCCCACCTGCTGCGTGCCTCGGGCGCCCGCGTCCGCACCGGCGAGGAGGTCACCGCGATCCTCACCGGGCCGGGCGGTGAGGTGAGGGGCGTACGGACACCGGCCGGTGACGTGCACGCGCCGTACGTGGTGAACGCGGCCGGCACCTGGGGCGGCGAACTGGCCCGGCTCGCCGACTCGTTCCTGCCCGTCCTGCCGCGCCGGGGCTTCGTGCTCGTCACCGAACCGCTGCCGCGCGTCGTGCGGCACAAGGTGTACGCGGCGGACTACGTCGCCGATGTGGCGAGCGGCTCGGCGGCCCTGCAGACCTCGGCCGTGGTCGAGGGCACCCCGGCGGGCCCGGTCCTGATCGGCGCCAGCCGTGAACGGGTCGGCTTCGACCGCACCCTGTCGACGGAAGTCCTCCGACGCCTCGCCGAAGGGGCCACCACCCTGTTCCCGGTGCTGGCCAAGGCGCGGGCGATACGGACCTACACGGGGTTCCGCCCGTACCTGCCCGACCATCTGCCCGCGATCGGAAGCGACCCCCGCGTGTCCGGGCTGCTGCACGCCTGCGGCCACGAAGGCGCGGGGATCGGCCTCGCCCCCGCCACCGGTCTGATCGTCGCCCGGCTGATGACGGGTGACGATCCGCCGATGGACGTAGGACCGTTCCTTCCCGGCCGGTTCGCGTCCGCCGACTGACCTCATTGCGTCTGTTCCCGTTCCCGTCTCGTCCCGAGAGGAGGCCCGCAGTGGCCCGTACCCCCGTCGGCCTGGTCGGGGCGGAGCCCGGTCCGCCGTTCGAGATCACCTTCGACGGCCGTACGGTCGCCGCCCTGCCCGGCCAGTCCATCGCCGCCGCCCTGTGGGGGGCAGGCATCCTCGCCTGGCGCACCACGCGCGAAGGCGGCCGCCCGCGTGGGGCGTTCTGTGGCATCGGGCAGTGCTACGACTGCCTCGCCACCGTCAACGGGGAGCCCAACCGAAGGGCCTGCCTGGTGCCCGCCCGGCCCGGCGACGCGATCACCACCCAGGAAGGACACGGCCATGCCGAGCTCAGCGTCTGAGCCGTACGACCTCGCGGTGATCGGTGCGGGGGCGGCCGGTCTCGCGGGCGCCGGGGCCGCTGCCCGCCTCGGCCTGTCCGTCGCGCTCCTGGACGCCTCCGGGCAACCCGGCGGCCAGTACTTCCGCCACCCCGCCCCGGCCGCGCGCGCCCGGCGGCCACAGGCCCTGCACCACGACTGGTCCGCCTTCACCCGACTGCGTCGGGACGTGGAGGCCGACGGCATCGACCACCTCACGTTCCACCACGTCTGGAGCGTGACCCGGGAGAGCGACGCCCTGTGGAACGCGCACGCCCTCACCGGAGCCGACGGCGACGGCGACCGCCCGGTCCGCGTGCGGGCCCGCGCGATCCTGCTCGCGACCGGCGCCTTTGAGCGGCAACTGCCCTTCCCCGGCTGGACACTGCCCGGCGTCGTGGGCGCCGGAGGCGCGCAGGCGATGCTCAAGTCGGGGCTCGTCCTGCCGGGCAAACGGATCGTCGTCGCGGGCAGCGGACCGCTGCTGCTCGCCGTCGCCTCCTCGCTCGCGGGGGCGGGCGCGGACGTCCCCGTCGTCGTCGAGGCCTCCGGCTACCTCGGCTACGCCCGGCATCCGCGGGCGCTGGCCACCAACCCGCACAAGCTCCTCGAAGCCGCCGTGCACGGCTCGGCGCTGCTGCGCCACCGGGTCGCGCTGCGGACCCGCAGCGCGGTCACCGAGGTGCACGGCACCGACCGGGTGGAGGCCGTCACGGTCTGCCGCGTCGACCGTCACTGGCGGCCGGTGCCGGGCACGGGCCGCCGGATCGCCTGCGACGCGCTGGCCGTGGGGCACGGACTGATACCGCAGACCGAGCTCGTCACCGGGCTCGGCTGCGCGACCCACCGCACACCGGACGGAACGTACGCCCTCACCCTGGACGACCTCCAGGAGACCTCGGTCGCGGGCCTGTGGGCCGCCGGGGAGACCGGTGGGACCGGCGGCTGGCAGCTGGCCCGCACCGAAGGCGAGCTGGCGGGCGTCGCCGTGGCCGCCCGGCTGCGCGACGAGCCGACGCTCACCGGCACCGGCCGCGTGCGGAAGCTGCGCCGCCGCCGCGGCCGTCTGCGTGCCTTCGCCGACGCCATGGCCGCCGCCCACTCCCCCGGGGCCGACTGGAGCGACTGGCTCACCGACGACACGGACGTCTGCCGCTGCGAAGAGGTGACCGCGGGCCGGATCCACGAAGCGGTCACCTGCTTCGGCGCCCATGACGCGCGCACCGTCAAGCTCCTCACCCGTGCGGGCATGGGCTGGTGCCAGGGGCGGATGTGCGCGACGGCCGTGGCCTGCCTCGCCGACGGCGGTACAGCGCAGGGGACCGTACCGCCGTCGGCCGAGCGCAGGCCGCTCGCCGTACCCGTCCCCCTCGGGGTGCTGGGCGCGCTCGAAGCCCCGCCGTCCACCGAAGAGAGCGCCGGCTGACCACCGGCCCCACCGTTTTCGACTGCCTCCGCGTCAATGAAATGTCACCCATCGGAAGGGTTACCGGCATGACCGCCACCTCCTGGAACACCGACCGCCCCTGGCGGGGCATCATGGTCGCCACCGCGCTCCCGCTGCGCGAGGATCTCTCCGTCGATTACGACGCCTACGCCGCGCACGTCCGGTGGCTCCTGGACAACGGCTGCGACGGCGTCGTCCCCAACGGTTCCCTCGGGGAGTACCAGACCCTCACCGACGAGGAGCGGGCCCGTGTGGTCCGCACCGCGGTCGAGGCGGCGGGCGACGGCGCGCGGGTGATGCCCGGTGTGGCCGCCTACGGCAGCGCCGAGGCGCGCCGCTGGGCCGACCAGGCCGCCGAGGCGGGCTGCGGATCCGTCCTGCTGCTGCCGCCGAACGCCTACCGCGCCGACGAGCACGCCGTACGCGCGCACTACGCCGAGGTCGCGGCGGCAGGGGTACCGGTCGTGGCGTACAACAACCCCATCGACACCAAGACCGACTTGACCCCCGCCCTCCTGGCCCGGCTGCACCGGGAAGGCAGCATCGTGGCGGTCAAGGAGTTCAGCGGCGACGTGCGGCGTGCCTACGAGATAGCCGAGCTCGCCCCGGAACTCGACCTGCTCATCGGCGCGGACGACGTTCTGCACGAGCTCGCCACCGCCGGAGCCGTCGGCTGGATCGCCGGCTACCCCAACGCCTTCCCCACCACCTGCGCCGAGCTCTACCACGCCGCCGTCGCCGGAGACCTGGAGACGGCACTGCCGCTCTACAGGTCGCTGCACCCGCTCCTGCGCTGGGACTCCAAGACCGAGTTCGTGCAGTCCATCAAGCTCTCGATGGACATCGTCGGCCGCCACGGCGGCCCCACCCGGCCACCGCGCTTCCCGCTCGCCGGGGAGATCGAGGCCCAGGTCCGCGCCGCCACCGAGAAGGCCGTCGCCGACGGCCATCGCTGACGACCGACCGCCGCCGACCGCCGCCGACCGCCGAAAGTCCCCTGCCGAAAGGACGCTCGTGCGTACCCGTCATGTCTTCCATGCCGTCGACTCGCACACCGAGGGCATGCCCACCCGCGTCATCACCGGCGGCGTCGGGGTGATACCCGGCACCACCATGGCCGAGCGCCGGACCCACTTCATCGAGCACCTGGACCACCTCCGTACCCTCCTGATGTACGAACCCCGCGGTCACGCCGCGATGAGCGGCGCGATCCTCCAGCCGGCCACGCGGCCCGATGCCGACTACGGGGTGCTGTTCATCGAGGTGTCGGGGCTGCTGCCGATGTGCGGACACGGCACCCTCGGGGTCGCCACCGTGCTCGTCGAGACCGGGATGGTGCCGGTCACCGAGCCCGTCACCACCGTGCGGCTGGACGCGCCGGCCGGGCTGATCACGGTCGAGGTGCGGGTCGAGGACGGCGCGGCGAAGTCCGCCACGCTCACCAACGTGCCCGCCTTCTGCGTCGGTCTCGACCGGAAGGTGACCGTACCCGGGTACGGGACGGTGACGTACGACCTCGCCTTCGGGGGCAACTTCTACGCCTTCGTCGAGCTCGAAGCGCTGGGGCTGCCCTTCGACCGGGACCGCAAGGACGACCTCCTCGCCGCCGGACTCGCCGTCATGGACGCCGTCAACGCCTCCTCGGACCGGCCCGTCCACCCCGAGCGCCCCGAGATCAACGGCCTCAAGCACGTCTACCTCGCCGCGCCCGGTTCGGACGCCCACCGCTCGCGGCACGCCATGGCCATTCACCCGGGCTGGTTCGACCGCTCCCCCTGCGGCACCGGAACGTCCGCCCGGATGGCCCAGCTGCACGCCCGCGGCGCTCTCCCGCTCGACCGTGACTTCGTCAACGAGTCCTTCATCGGTACGGAGTTCACCGGCCGCCTGGTGGCGGAGACGGAGGTCGGCGGGGTGCCCGCGGTGGTACCGACCATCACCGGCCGCGCCTGGATCACCGGCACCGCCCAGTACTTCCTCGACCCGGACGACCCCTTCCCCGGAGGCTTCCTCCTATGACCACCACCCCCTTCGTGTCCCGCAACCCGGCCGACCCCTCCGACGTCGTCATCGAGTTCACCGCGCCCGGCGCCGCCGCCGTCACCGAGGCCGCGGGCCGGGCGCGCGCCGCCCAGCCCGGCTGGCTGCACGGCGGCGCCGCCGCACGCTCCAGCGCCCTCTCGGCGATCGCCGGTGCGGTCGAGGCAGCCGCCGAGGAGCTGGCCGCGCTCGCCGTGCGGGAGGTGGGCAAGCCGATCGCCGAGGCACGGGCCGAGGTGGCCCGCACCGCCGCGATCTGGCGGTACTACGCCCAGGCGCCCTACGAGCCGACCGGCGCCGTCCACGAGACGGCCGCCGGCCCCGGGCTCCTGCTGACCCGCCGCCGACCGCACGGCGTCGCGGGCCTGATCACCCCCTGGAACTTCCCCTTCGCCATTCCGAGCTGGAAGGCCGCGCCCGCCCTGGCGGCCGGCAACACGGTCGTCCTCAAGCCCGCTCCCGAGGCCACGGCCTGTGCCCGGCGCCTCGCCGAGATCGCCCAACGGGCCTTGCCGAGCGGTGTGCTCACCGTCGTGGCCGGCGGGCCGACCGAGGGCGGCGCCCTGCTCTCCGCCGCCGACGTCGTCTCCTTCACCGGATCGACGGCCGTCGGCAGGGAGGTCGTCCGGGCGGCCACCGCCCGGGGCGTCCCGGTCCAGGCCGAGATGGGCGGGCTCAACGCCGCGATCGTGCTGCCCGACGCCGATATCGAACGGGCCGCCGCCCACATCGCCGCGGCCATCGCCGGATACGCGGGGCAGAAGTGCACCGCCACCAGCCGGGTGATCGCCGTCGGCGCGGCCCTGGAGCCCCTGCGCGAGGCCCTGGCCGAGGCGGTGCGCGCGCTCCCCGTCGGCGACCCGGCCGATCCGGCCACGGTGTGCGGGCCGCTCATCTCCGCGTGGGCGCGCGACCGGGTCGGTGCGGTGCACGGCGACGTCGCCGTCCTCGCCGCCGGCGCCACCCCCGACAGGCACGGCTGGTACGCCGCCCCGACGCTGGTCGAGAAGGTGCCGCAGGGCCACCGGCTGCTCGGCGAGGAGGTCTTCGGCCCGATCGCGGCCCTGCTGCCGGCGGACGGCCTGGCGGACGCCGTACGGATCAGCAACTCCGTCCCGTACGGCCTGGTCACCTCCGTCCATACCGCCGACCTCGGCACGGCTCTGCACGGTCTCGACCGGCTCGACACGGGCATGGTCCGCGTCAACGCCCCGTCCACCGGCGTCGACTTCCACCTGCCCTTCGGCGGGGCCAAGACGTCAAGCCATGGCCCGCGCGAACAGGGCCACGCGGCAATGGAGTTCTACACGTCGAGCCGGACTTTTACCCTGGCACCTCAATCGTAATGTGACATTGTACGCTGGTGGTCCAGTCCATCGGGGCACGAAAGGGACACCATGGGGCACCTCAAGCAGCGCAACCTCATCACCGCCACGGAGCGGCTGCGCGACCAGGTCGCCCACGCCCTGAGGGCCGCCTTGATCTCCGGTGAACTCCGCCCCGGCCAGGTCTATTCGGCGCCCGGCCTCGCGGAGGACTTCGGCATCTCCGCGACGCCCGTACGCGAGGCCATGCTCGACCTGGCCCGTGAAGGCCTGGTCGAGCCGGTCCGCAACAAGGGCTTCCGGGTGACCGAGGTCAACGAGCGCGACCTCGACCAGTACACCGAGATCCGCACGCTGATCGAGGTGCCGATGACGGGCCGGATCACCCGCACCGCGTCCCGCGAGGATCTGGAGGCCCTCCGCCCGGTCGCCGAGGAGATCGTGCGCGCCGCGCGCGACCACGACCTCATCGGCTACCTGGAAGCCGACCGTCGGTTCCACCTGTCCCTGTTGGCCCTCTCCGGCAACGAACGTCTCGTGGAAACCGTCAGCGACCTGCGCAAGCGCTCGCGTCTGTACGGGCTGACCGGCTTGGACGAGCGCGGCGAGCTGATCCACTCGGCCGAGGAGCACCTGGAACTCCTCGACCTGATGCTGGCCGGCGACGCCAAGGGGTCCGAGAAGTGCATGGCCCGGCACCTGGGGCATGTGCGCTCGCTGTGGGCGAAGGGCGCAGGTGCCGACCGACCGGTCGAGCCACAGAAGGGACGCGCTGCCGCCGCTCGGCCATGACGCCACCTGGTGGCGTCGCGGGCGTCGTCAGGGCGGCACGAGGTCTCGGCGCACCGAAGTGCGGAGTCACCGAGCAATGTCCACGATGGAAGTAGGCCCGGGCACACGGAGGGGGTCAGGGGGTATCAGGAGCAGGGCCGAAAGCCGGGAGACGAGATGGCTGAGCAACGGTTCACGATCGGGCTCGAGCACGCCACCAGAGGCGCGGAGGACTCCGAGCTCGTCAAGGTCCAGGACTATCTGTCACGTTACGGCTACCTGCGCGACAGCGGGGCGCGGGGCCGGCTCGACGACGCGACGGGCGACGCGCTGGCCACGTTCCAGCGCTTCTTCGGACTCGAGGAGACCGGTGAGGTTGACCGGGCAACCATAGAGGTGATGGAAAAGCCCCGCTGCGGAGTATCCGACACTCGGAGCGTCGAACGGGTGCTGGACGGCGACAGTGCCGAATTCGTACTGAGAGGCTGCAAGTACGAGCAACAGAACCTGACGTACCGGTTCTTCAACGACACACCGGACATCACCGCGGAAGACGAGCGGGGCTCGATCGGGAATGCCTTCGAGACCTGGGCCCGTGCGCTGTTCGACATGGGCTTCGAGGCGACGGCCTCTCCCGACGCGGACTTCGCGGTCGGATGGGCCACTGGATCACATGGCGACGGGTCCGGCTTCGACGGCGTCGGCAATACGCTCGCCCACGCGTTCTTCCCCCCTCCCTGCGGTGGGACCCATGCCGGAGCTCTGCACTTCGACGACGCCGAGAAGTGGAGCATGACGGGCGGCGGTATGACCTTTGACACGGAGACGGTCGCACTGCACGAGATCGGGCACCTTCTGGGACTGGACCATTCCCAGATGGCCACGGCGGTCATGGCACCCACCTACGCCGGAGTCCACCGGACTCTTTCCCAGGACGACATCGACGGAGTCCGCACGCTCTACCCCGCGGCGTGACGCGGCGGCGGCTTCCTCGGCTACGGGCCCCAGGGCGCAAGCCCAGGGGCCGCGGACCGGAGTCACCTCCGGCCCGCGGCCCCCGAATCCTCTGACGAGGTGGTGTTACTCGCCCACGACGCCCGACGCGGAGATGACGACCTTGGCCCGGGGGGTGCCGGACTGGCTGCCCAGGGACTCGATCTTCGTCACCAGCTCCTGGCCCTCGACGACCTCGCCGAACACCACGTGCTTGCCGTCCAGCCACGACGTCACCACCGTGGTGATGAAGAACTGGGAGCCGTTGGTGTTCCTGCCGGCGTTCGCCATGGAGAGCAGGAACGGCTTGTCGTGCTTGAGCTTGAAGTTCTCGTCGGCGAACTTCTCGCCGTAGATGCTCTTGCCGCCGGTGCCGTCGCCGCGGGTGAAGTCACCGCCCTGGAGCATGAAGTCCGGGATGACACGGTGGAAGCCCGAGCCCTCGTAGCCGAAGCCGTGCTGGCCGGTGGCGAGCTCGCGGAAGTTCTGCGCCGTCTTGGGAACGACGTCGTCGTACAGCTTGAAGACGATCCGCCCGGCGGCGTCGCCGTCAATGGTGATGTCGAAGAAAACGTTGGTAGACATAAGGACATCCTGTCATGGCTCCGACCCTGCACGGGGCACCCCATGGGCGGGTCGCCCATGGCCGGGGTGGCGCGTTGCTCCATACGGCCCGCACCCGGCGCCGCCAGGCAGGCCGGGGCGAGCTCGAGGACTGTGGCGTTCCTCCGGAACGGGTGGGGACAGGGCAGGGCAACTGATCAATCATGCCGAACCGCATGCGATCTTGTCATGCCCCCCACCCGGCGGGCAGCGCTCCACAGAGGCGGCCGGCTAGCAGTTCTCGGTGATGACGTCCTGGAGCGTCGACAGGGAGCTCTGGTCGTCCTCCAGCTTCTTCTGGAGCTGTTCCACGATCTTTTTGAGAGCCTGGATCTCCTGCTGGTCCGGATCCGCCTGCGCCTCGAGGGCAGCGATTTTGTCTTCGAGCTCGTTGATTCGTTGACGGGTACGGTCGATTTCCTTCTCGAGGTCCTTCGCGATGCGCTTCATCATCGCGCAACCCGATTCATGCGGTGGGGCCAACTCGATCACTCCCTGTCTGAATCCTCGCGAGCCACGATGCCGGCCGTTCCCTGGTCGGTTCCCGGCTCGATCAGTCTTCGGCACGCCCGGGCACCCCGCATGCCCGGCGGCCGAGCGTTCAGCCATTCGTGGCCCCGGGCGCCACGTGCCGTGCACACGATGGGGTAGTGCGCAACCGGAAACCTGCCTCGTCGCGCTCGCCGTCCCCGGCCGCATGCCGTTCGCCGGGCCCGTACGACGGGCAGCTCACTGCGCCCAGGTCATCCGGCAAACCGCCGCGCCCGCGATCGCGCTCAGCTTCGTTCTGGGGCGAGGAGATGTCACCCGCCGGAATATCTCCCACAGGTGTCGGAGTTGGAGATCAGGAACTCAACTCCCCCCGGGACAGCAGCCGTCGACACGCCCTTTCGACGTCCGGCCCGGGGTCCACGACCGGAGCAGACATGAACACCGATACATCACCTGGCACGGACCGCTCGTTCCTCTTCGTCCTCGGCAGCTCCCGCCCCGACGGCAACACCGAGGTCCTGGCACGGGCCGCCGCCGAACAGTTGCCCGCCGGCAACCCACAACGTTGGGTGGACCTGGCACGCCTGCCGTTGCCCGACTTCCAGGACGGGCGGCACGACACCGGCGCCTGGCCGGCCGACGAGAACGAGGAGATACTGCGGCAGGCCACCCTGGAAGCCACCGACATCGTCATCGCCTCGCCCCTGTACTGGTACACCCTTTCCGCACACACCAAGCGCTACCTCGACTACTGGTCGGGCTGGCTGTCGGCACCCGGCTCGGACTTCAAGGAGCGGATGGCGGGCCGGACCCTCTGGGGGGTGACGGTCATGGCGGACGACGACGAGCGCGTCGCCGACGGGCTGGTGACCACCCTTCATCACACGGCGGCATACATGCGGATGCGATTCGGAGGGTTGCTGTTCGGCAACGGCTCCCGGCCCGGTCAGGTGCGGGACGACGAGCGGGCGATGATCCGCGCCAAGACGTTCTTCCGGGGTGAGACCCCGCTCGCCCGGTTCCCGTACGAGGAGGCGGCCGGGAAGCAGTAGCAGGCACCACCCGCCGAGGCCAGGAGCGGTGGCGGGTATCGGCGATCACTTGCACAACGCGGTGGCGAACAGGGGCCGGTCATCGGCGGGGAGGAAGAGCATTCCTTGCACACCTGCCAGGCGCATCGGACGCCCCGGCCCCGTTCAGCCTTGGCGGGCAGCGGGCCCACGCGAAGCAGGGGCGGCCCCCGGACCCTTGGGCAGCCGGACACCCACGGGTGGGCGACGCGGCGTGCGATGACATGACCGTCGGCGGACTACTGAACGGCCGGCTCCTGCCGGCCCCTCTGCCAGTCGGGCCGGGTGAGTTCGTACTCGACTTCGCCGTGCTCGGAGCCCGCGATCACCTCCGGCCAGTCACCGGTGAAGCTCCGGACGAAAGACAGGCCCGCCTTCTCCATCACATGCCGGGACCGTGTGTTGACTGCCATGGTGTTGGCGGTCACCCGCTCCACTCCGAGGTCCGTGAAGCCCTTGTGGATCAGGGCCCGCGATCCTTCCGTGGCATAGCCGCGGCCCCACGCGGCTTTGTTCAGCCGGTAGCCGAGTTCGACCACGGCCGGGTCGCGCTCGGACAGCGGCCGGAATTCGAACCAGCCCAGGAAGGTCCCGGCGCCCTTCTCCTCGGCAGCCCAGTAGCCTCGGCCGCCGAGGCAGGGGTATGCGTGGAGGAGTCTCGGCAGGGTGTGGGCCTCGATCGCCTCGCGGCTCGTCGGCCGACCGCCGTTGATGAAGCGCATCACGTCGGGGTCACCATCCAGCGCGAGCAGGCGGTCGGTGTCGGTCTCGGTGAACGCACGGAGGACGAGCCGGTCGGTTTCCAGGAAGTTACGCATGCGGGGATCCTCGTCGCCGGGCGGCTCGGACCGCCACCGGATATATCAGGTCGGCGAGAAGATCGATTCCCTCGATGTGGCAGCCACCGGCAGCTGACCCGCTGCATGGGTGACCTTGCCCGTGCCGCAGCGCTCCGGAACCGCGGCGGCTGCATAAGGTCGTTCGGGTCGTACCGCCATGTCGGGGCCGTCCGTGCGCCTCACCGCCGCCCGACCCCGCTCATCACATGAGATTCTCGTCGAGACAAGGATATTCACCTCATGGAATCCCTTCTCCGAAGCCCATCGCGGCTCGTCGCCTCGGGTCTCCGCACGGGAGTGACCGCTACCGCGCTGACGTGCCTGGCCATCACCGGAACGCCCACCACTGCCGTGGCCGCCCCGGCCGATCGCAGGGCGGCCGAGGCGCCCGCATCGGTGTACGACGACTCCTACGCGGACCGCGCTGTAGCCATCTTCAACTTCGTCTGCAGTCCCAAGGACCGCACCAAGACGTGGTACGAGAAGTACTCGGCGATCGAAGACCGCGCTCCCTACACGCTCAAGGACAAGACCAAGACCATCTCCGGCGAGGTGCGGCAGAGCCTCTACGGCACGCGCGAGTTCAATCCCGTCACCCGGCGGAAGATGTGCAAGGACCCTGCGGCCCACGCCAAGGCCGTCAACGCGATCACCGCCAAGCTCAAGGGAACACCCAAGGCGGAGTACTCCGACAACGCGGGCTTGGAGAAGTTCGCCAAGCAGAAGCTCACCGACTTCGAGAAGCTCAACAACGACGAGACGCAAGGGAAGTTCGGCAACAAGCTCTGGATCATGCCTGACCCGAAGTGAGCCCGCCGAGGCGGTGGTGATCGAGCCGACGGGGCGGCGACCGCTTCTCCCCTCGGCGGGTCGCCGCCGCACCCCGCGCCCCTCCGCTCCGTGCTACCGGAAGCCTCCGATCACCTCGATGCTCATCTGAGCAGGCTCATCCGAAAGTATCCGTTGCGATGGAGCCCGACACGGCACATAGTGGAACTGAGCCTGCACTCGACTCGCGAGATCGGAGGACACCGTGATCGTCCTCGGAGTCATCCTGCTCATCATCGGCTTCCTGACCGGCATTTCCATCCTGTGGACCATCGGGATTGTTCTGCTCGTCATCGGGGCAATCCTGTGGATCCTCGGCGCGGTCGGACATGCCGTCGGCGGGCGGCGGCACTATTGGTGAAGGACCACTGTCTGCCGACCGGAGAGCGCTGACGCGCAGCCTTCGGTGGCCTCACGCTCCGCAGCCGCAGCACGATGCGTTTTCGGTCGCCGGTCGAGCCGCGAAGCCTCGCCGCAGCGCACGTAGGTGAGCTCGGCACAGGCTTCGCGCCTCGGTCGGCGACCGAAAACGCACCGGCGCACGCGGCGCGAATCCATCGGGCGCCCCTGCGAGCGGTCAGAAAATTAACCCCGGACCCGTAATATACCTACCTTCGATGAGGTAGTTTTTAGTGGGTCGCGGGGATACTTCGTCATGCGCCGCGACCCGCGTCGGACGAGGAGGCAGGAGCGGTGAACACCAGGCTGGTGGTTCTCCCCGCGAGCCGGGAGCAGGGGGGACAGGCTGTGCTCCGGCTGACGGGTGAGCTCGACCTGGACAGTGAGGCGGTATTGGCCGCGGCCATGACCGAGGTGCTGGAGAGCGGGCACTGTTGGGTCGTTCTGGACTGCTCACATCTCGCGTTCTGCGATTCGCGCGGGATGAACGCCCTCCTCGGCGCGCAGCAGCGCGCCCGGGCAGCCGGCGGCGGGATCGCCCTGGCGGCGATCGGTGGTCACGTACAGCACGTACTCGCTCTGACCGGCGTGGACCAGGCGATCACCACCGCGGCCTCGGTGGACGCCTGCTTCGACCTCATCGCCCCCTCACCGGCCGGCACCACACCGGAGCAGCCGGACGCCACCGCCTGACGGCGTCAAGGGAGAGGCCGGCCCGCTGTCGCATGCGGAGGGGCCCAGCCGCGACGGCTGGGCCCCTCCGGCGCCCCTACGGGGTGCGATGCCTCAGTCCTTGAAGGCATCCTTGGCCTTTTCCTTGGCTCCGCGCAGGTCGCCCTTGGACTTCTCGGCCTGGCCTTCGGCGGCCTTGCTCTCATTGCCGACCGCACGGCCTGCTTCCTTCTTGACCGTGCCCTTGACCTGCTCGCCCTTGGTCTTGGCCTTCTCGCCGGCGCTCATGACGATCACTCCCTTCTCGTCGCTCGCGTTGCTGACACCCTCCGGCTGCCCTCGCGTCGTGTACGCAAACACGTCGTGCGCGCAAACTCCGACGGACAAGGGCACAGATGCGATGTGGCGGCCGGTCGGGGCCCTTGCGCGCGACGGCAACAGCGCGGCTCGGCCGTTAACACGCTCCAGGCCGCCGGGGCGCACCGCATCCGGATCCTGCTGCCGAGCGATTATCCGGCCGATCCCGCCAAGCGTTTTGCGGGCGGCCACGTCGGCCGACGTCACACATGAGGCCCCATTCGGGCGAAATCCGATGAACCTGATCCGTCGAGGTCCGTGGTCGGGGCATGCTCCCCCCGACCGAGCCCCGTTCCGGCTCAGTCCCTGGAAGGGTCCGCCGGGACTCGGCCATGCGTGTCATGCCGGTATACGAGGGAGCGTGCCATGCACCACAACGGTCCGACGTTGTTCTCTTCGCCCCGTGCAGCCGCGAGGATCGTCGTCACAGGTCTGGCTGGGTTCGCACTTGCCGTCGGCCCCGGCCCCGCACCCGCTGAGGGCAGAAGCGTCCCTTCCGCCACGGACCCGAGCGTGGTCTGCGATTGGGCCGCCACCGCGTCCGCCACGATCCAGATCGATGCCGGGCGCCCCATCCCCGAGCCGGCGATCTGGCATTCCTTCGTTTCCACCGCCGTGTACAACGCCGTGGTCGGCATTCAGGGCCGATACGCTCCCTACAAGTGGAAGGCGCGCGGCCCCCGCTCCGCCTCTCCCGCCGCTGCCGCGGCGGCTGCCGCTCACCGCGTGCTTCTGACGTACTTCCCGGCCTCCAAATCCCGCCTGCAGGCCGCCTACTCCGCCTCGCTCGCCAAGATCCCCGACGGGCGGGCCAAGGATCAGGGAGTGGCGTTCGGGAAACGCGCCGCCGACCACATCATCACGACCCGGAAGGGCGACGGCCGCTCCGCGCGCGTCGTCTTCGCCGCCCGCCCCGCCCCCGGGGTGTGGCGACCGACCCCGACCGGCCACGCCCCCTTCAACAGCGCTTGGATGGGCAAGCTGCGACCGATGCTGCTCACGTCTCCGGGCCAGTTCCGCCCCGGCGGGCCGCCGAGGCTCACCTCCGCCCGCTACGCCAAGGACGTCAGTGAGGTGAAGGCGTTCGGGGCGAAGAGCGGGACGAAGCGAAGCCGGAAGCAGACGGATACCGCCCTGTTCTTCTCCGGCGCCCTGAACACGCAGAAGTCGTTGTGCGACTACGCGGCGCGGCACCGCTTCGGCATCGCCGCGACGGCGCGGCTGCTCGCCGCCACGAACACCACCACAGCTGATGCGGTCATCACGGCCTGGGACTCCAAGCTCCACTATCGGTCGTGGCGGCCCGTCACCGCCATCCGTATGGCCGACACCGACGGAAACCCGAAGACCGTGGCCGATCCGGCGTGGGAGCCCCTGCTCTCCACACCGGCGCATCCGGAATATCTGAGCGGACACGCGACGACAGCCGGTGCCCTCATGCGCACGCTGACCGAGATCCTCGGCACCTCCCGAGTCGACCTCTCCCTCACGTCACAAGCCACCGGCTCCACCCGGCACTACACCTACGCGGAGCAGTACAACCGCGACGTGATCAATGCCCGCGTCTGGGGAGGCATCCACTTCCGGACCGCCGACGTCGTCGGCAACGCCACCGGCCAACGCCTCGCGGCCTGGGCGCTCACCCACTACTTCCGACCGCTCCGCTAGGTGTTCGATCACGCTCGTGCCATGGTGGGCGCCATGACACCTTCGGGGATCGACGAGGATCCTCAACGGCTGCCCACACGTGCGGGCAGCACGTCGCTGACGCCACCCAGTGCGCCGCTTCCCCCGGCGGGGCGGCTCGCCAGGAACGGGTGCCGAAGGTGGTCGAGCGCGCCCGACCCGGTGCGTGAGCGAGGTCGTGGTATCCGGGCCCCAGTGCGGCCACGGGGCCGAGCGCCGCGGCGTCCAGAGCCGAGAGCACGCCGTAGTCGTCGAGCGGCATGCCTGTCGGTCAACCAGCGTCCCCTCCTCAGGGGCGGTGACTCGCGGAGAGCTCCGCCCCCTGGGAGCCCCCATGCGGCGTGGCGTCCCTCGTGGACCGCGGGATGTGCGGCTTCCCGCGGTCCACGACGACGACCGGCTCGACCAGGCCGGACGGCCTGGTCGCCGCGGTGCTACGGCTTCATCTCGTACGCGCCGGACAGGGCCTCCACGCGCTCCCAGACGCGTGCCGAGCGGGCGTCGTCGACGATCGGGCGCCGGACCGCGCCGAGGGCCCAGCGCTGCTGTTCCTCGGTGGCGGAGTCCTTGCCGTGCAGCTCGACGGCGTGCGAGGAGAAGTCGCGGACGAGGACGGCGAACAGTTCGTCGAGCACGTCCTCCTCAAGGCCGGTCAGCCGCGCCTGTTCCAGGATGAGCTGGCCGTGGACGACCAGGGCGAACAGCTGGCCGACGGCGAGGAGGAGGTCGAGGTCGCGGCTCTGCTCCTCGTCGGGCGCGGCGGTGGTGACGAACGCGCACAGCGCGTCCGCCTGCTCGCGGAAGCGGCCGACGTTGGGCACCTCGGCGTACGCGTCGTAGGCGGTGCGCCAGTCGTGGAAGCGGATGGCGCCCAGGCCACGGGCCGGTCCCTGCCGGAAGAGGAAGTCGTCGTCGGCAGCGTCCAGGCGGGTCGGCACCGGGGCGTACTCGGCCGGGTTCAGCAGGTGGTTGCCCATGAACTTGAGGATCAGCGCGAGGTTGACGTGGACCGTGCCCTCCAGCTTGGGCAGCCCGCGTATCTCGGTGGCAGCCTGGGCGAAGTAGGTGTCCTTCTCGAAGCCCTTGGCCGCGATGACGTCCCACATCAGGTCGATGACCTTCTCGCCCTCCGTGGTCACCTTCATCTTCGTCATGGGGTTGAAGAGCAGGTAGCGGCGGTCGTCGGGGCCGGCCGAGCGGAAGTAGTCGACGGCGCGGTCGCTGAACAGCTTCATTCCGACGAGGCGGACGTAGGCGTCCGTCAGCTCGCGGCGCACGTGCGGGAAGGCGGTGACGGGGCGGCCGTAGAGGATGCGGTTGTGCGCGTGGGTGACGGCCTCGTACATCGCGTGCTCGCAGATGCCGATCGAGGCGGTGCAGAGGTTGAACTTGCCGACGTTGACGGTGTTGAGGGCGGCGTCGAAGGCGGCACGGCCGGTGTGCAGCACGTCGTCGGGGCCGACCGGGTAGTTCTCGAGGCGGAACTCGCTGACGTACTTCGAGGAGTCGACGACGTTCTTCACGAGGTGGTACGCCTCGTGGCGGCTGTCGGCGGCGAAGAAGACGTAGCCGTCGGGGCCCTCGACGTCGGTGCGGCGGCCGAAGACGGAGACGAGGCCTGCGGCGTTGCCGTTGCCGATGTAGTACTTGGAGCCGCTCGCCCGGAAGCCGCCGTTGCCGTCCGGCTCCAGGAGCATGTCGGTGGAGTAGATGTCCGCGCCGTGGGACTTCTCGGACAGGCCGAAGGCGAACACCTCGCCCTGGGCGAGGAGTTCGGCGGCGCGGGCGCGGGCGGCGGCGTTGTCGCTCTGCCAGACCGGACCGAGACCCAGGATGGTCACCTGCCAGGCGTACCAGTAGTCGAGCCCGTAGAAGCCGAAGATCTCGTTGAGGGCGGCGATGCGGGCGGTGTCCCAGCGCTTGTCCTGCTGCCCGTCGGCGGCGGAGGCCGGGGTGAGGAAGGTCGCGAACAGCCCCTCCTTGGCGGAGAAGGCGAGGAAGTCCGCCAGCCAGGCACGGGAGCGGTAGTCCTCGATCAGCTTGCGCTTGCCGCGCTCCTCGAACCAGTCCACGGTGGCGCGCAGCAGCCTGCGGGTCTCGGGGTCGAAGTGCGCGGGGTCGTAGGTGCGCGGGTTGAACAGAAGCGGGTCAGCCATGGGTGATCGCCTTTCCTGCTGGGCAGTTGACGGATGACGAGTGCGGGTAGGAGAGGGTTCAGTGCTCGGGACGGAGCCGGTGGAGGGTGGCGAGTACGTCGTCGAGCCAGGCGAGCATCATCCGCTCGTAGGCGATGCCGCCGCGCAGCACGGCGTGCTGCAGCTCCTGCCCGGCGTCGGGCGTTCGGGGAGCCTCGGGCCCGGTGAAGTCGCGCAGTTCCCCCGCGAGGTAGTGCGCGAGCCGGTCGGCGTGCTCCCGGTGGTGCCGCTCGACCTCGAGGATCAGCGCGGCCGGGTCGTCGAAGGCCGCGCCGCGGATCTTCACGGCGAGGTCGTGCCGGACGCTCTCGGGTTCGATCGGCTCGTGAAGCCATTGGGAGAGGGCGGTCCGGCCGAGGGCGGCGACGGAGTACTCCTTCTTGTCCGGCCGGCCCTGCTGCGGCACCTCGCGGACGTCGATCCAGCCGTCGCCCTCCATACGCTTGAGGACGCGGTAGATCTGCTGGTGGGTGGCGGTCCAGAAGTAGCCGATGGACCGCTCGAAGCGCCGGGCCAGCTCATAGCCGGAGCCCGGCTTCTCCAGCAGGGAGACGAGGATCGCGTGCTCGAGCGCCATAGCCCGGATCTTCCTATGCAACTCGTTGCATAGACAAGACCGCCTGGATGAGACACGGCTCACCCACCGCCGGCCGGAGCAGCAGCCCGCACCCGCGTCGTGGGGCGTCAGTCGATGGAGAGCCCGGCCGCCGATGCGGCCAGCGCGTCCAGAACCGGCCTGATCAGCGGGTGGTGCTCGGCTCCCCGGCGTACGGCGGCGAACACCCGGCGGGTCGCCGCCGGGCCCGTCACGGGGCGTACCACCGTGTCCTTGAGCTCCATGCCGCGCAGCGCGGAGCGTGGTACGAGCGCAACCCCGGCACCTGCTCCCGCCAGCGCCACGACGGCGCGGAAGTCGTCCGAGGAATGCACGAGACGTGGTTGGAACCCCGCGAGCTCGCAGGCGAGCAGCATCACGTCGTGGCAGGGGTTGCCGGGGTAGGGGCCGATCCAGTCGCTGTCCGCCAGCTCGGCGAGCGCGACGTGCGCGGCCTGCCCGAGGGGGTGCGAGGTGTGCAGAACGGCATCGAACGGCTCCGCGTAGAGCGGTACGCGTGCCAGGCGCCGGTCGTCCTCGCCCGGCGAGCCCCGGTACTCGACGGCCAGCACGACGTCCGCTTCGCCGTCGAGCACCAGCCGCAGGCTCTCCTCGCCCTCGGCGTCCCGTACCCGTATCCGCACGTCGGGGTGGTGGTCGGCGAGCCGGCCGATAGCCGGGGCCAGCACCTCCGCGATGCCCGTCGCGAAGGCGACCACCCGCACCTCGCCGGCCGTTCCGCCCGCGTACGCCGCGAGCTCGGCCTCGGCCCGCTCCAGCTGGACGAGTACGGCGTTGGCATGGGCGAGCAGGATGTCACCGGCCGCGGTCAGCCGTACGCCCCTGCCGCTGCGGGTCAGCAGGGTGTGGCCGGTCTCCTGCTCCAGTGCGGCGAGCTGCTGGGAGACGGCGGACGGGGTCAGATACAGCGCTGCGGCCGCGGCGGTCACCGTCCGGTGGTCCGCCACGGCTCGCAGTATGCGCAGCCTTCGGGGGTCGATCACCCAGCCATTGTCGCGCGGGCGTCGATGAACGCCGCCACGGCCCGCTCCACATCGGCGGTGGAGTGCGCGGCGGAGAGCTGGACACGGATCCGGGCGGCGCCCATGGGGACGACGGGGTAGGAGAAGCCGATCACGTACACACCGCGCTCGAGCAGCAGCTCGGCCATCCGGCCGGCCTCCGCCGCGTCGCCGATCATCACGGGGGCGATGGCGTGGTCGCCGGGCAGGATCTCGAATCCGGCCTCCGTCATCTTCGTACGGAAGAGCTCGGTGTTGGCGTTGAGGCGCTCGCGCAGCTCACCGGCCGACTCCAGCAGGTCGAGGACCTTGATCGACGCGGCGGCGATCACCGGGGCGAGGGAGTTGGAGAAGAGGTACGGGCGCGAGCGCTGGCGCAGCAGCTCGACGATCTCGGCCCGGGCCGAGACGTAGCCGCCGGAGGCGCCGCCGAGCGCCTTGCCGAGGGTGCCGGTGATGATGTCGACGCGGTCCATGACGCCGTGCAGCTCGGGGGTGCCGCGGCCGCCGGGGCCGACGAAGCCGACGGCGTGCGAGTCGTCGACCATGACCATGGCGTCGTAGCGGTCGGCCAGGTCGCAGATCTCGGCGAGCGGGGCGATGTACCCGTCCATCGAGAAGACGCCGTCGGTGACGATGAGCCGGCGGCGGGCGTCCTGGGTGTCCTTGAGCTGCTGCTCCAGGTCCGCGAGGTCCCGGTTGGCGTAGCGGTGCCGACGGGCCTTGGACAGGCGGATGCCGTCGATGATCGAGGCGTGGTTGAGGGCGTCGGAGATGACCGCGTCCTCGGGGCCGAGGAGGGTCTCGAAGACGCCGCCGTTGGCGTCGAAGCAGGAGGAGTAGAGGATCGTGTCCTCCTGGCCCAGGAAGGCGGAGAGCCGCTGCTCCAGCTCCTTGTGGATCTCCTGGGTGCCGCAGATGAAGCGCACGGAGGCCATGCCGTAGCCCCAGCGGTCGAGCGCGTCCTTGGCGGCGGCGACGACGTCGGGGTGATCGGCGAGGCCGAGGTAGTTGTTGGCGCAGAAGTTGAGCACGTCGCCGGACGCGACGGCGACGGAGGCGCTCTGCGGGGTGCCGATGACGCGCTCGGGCTTGTAGAGACCGGCGGTGCGGATCTCGTCGAGGGTGGCGCGGAGGTCGTCGCGGACGGATGCGTACATGCGGGGGATTCTCCTGGCGGTGGTTCTGCGGGCCGGGCACGGCCCGGTTCGGGAGGGCGGAGCGGGGCGGGGCCCCGTCGGTGGCTCAGATCGTCCAGTCCAGGATGATCTTGCCGCTGCGGGCGGTGGCGGCCTCGTCGAAGGCCTCGTCGAAGTCCTGGTAGCCGTACTTGCCGGTGATCACGGGGCTGAGGTCGAGCCCGCCCTCCAGCAGGACAGTCATCGCGTACCACGTCTCGTACATCTCACGGCCGTAGATGCCCTTGATGGTGATCATCGAGGTGACGATCTTCGACCAGTCGACCGCGAACTCCTCGGCGGGCAGGCCGAGCATGGCGATCCGGCCGCCGTGCGTCATGTTCGCGACCATGTCCCGCATGGCCTCGGGGCGGCCCGACATCTCCAGGCCGATGTCGAAGCCCTCCTTGAGGCCCAACTGCCGCTGCGCGTCGGCGATGTCCGACTCGGCGACGTTGAGCGCCAGGGTCGCGCCGGCCTTGCGGGCGATGGCCAGGCGGGACTCGCTGACATCGGTGATCACGACATTGCGCGCACCGGCGTGCCGGGCGACGGCCGCGGCCATGATGCCGATCGGGCCCGCGCCGGTGATCAGTACGTCCTCGCCGACGAGCGGGAAGGAGAGCGCGGTGTGCACGGCGTTGCCGAACGGGTCGAAGATCGCGGCCACGTCCAGGTCCACCTTGGTGCGGTGCACCCAGACATTGGACGCGGGCAGGGCCACGTACTCGGCGAAGGCGCCGTTGCGGCCGACGCCGAGTCCGACGGTGGAGCGGCACAGGTGACGACGGCCCGCCAGACAGTTGCGGCATTTCCCGCACACCAGGTGGCCCTCGCCGCTCACCAGGTCGCCGACCGCGATGTCCCCCGCGCCCGCGCCGACGGCCGCGACCTCCCCCACGAACTCGTGACCGAGCACGAGCGGTGTGGCGACGGCCTGCTGCGCCCAGCCGTCCCAGGACCGGATGTGCAGGTCCGTGCCGCAGATGCCGGTGCGGAGCACCTTGATCAGCACGTCGCCCGGGCCCACCTCCGGCTCCGGCACGTCCATCAGCCACAGCCCGGGCTCGGCGTACTGCTTGACAAGTGCCTTCATGGCTGTGGCTCCAGGCGAGGTGAAAGAGCTGACGACGAACGCGTACCAATCTGACGGGCCGGAAGGGTGCCGTCCATCGAGGATTTCTTAATCGGGCCAACAGCGGAGCTTCACGCGTGCGGCGTCGGTTCCCGAGGTGAGGGCTCGCGTTCACCGGCGGCGGTGGTCGCGCTCCGCGGGGCGATGAAGAGGGTGGCCACGAGGGCCAGCGCCAGCAGACCCGCGCAGACGTAGGCGGAGACCGCCAGCCCGGCGGTCATCGCCTGGCGTGCGGCATCCGCGGCCGTCGCGGTCTCCGGATCGGCCGAGAGCGCGGGGATCACCGATCCGGCGCTCTCCGTCACGACCGCGGCGAGCCGTTCGGCGTCATGGCCCGGGAGACCGGTGCCGGTGAGGCGGTCGCGCAGGGCGGAGGCGAGCGTGCTGAAGAACAGGGTGGTGAGTACGGCGATGCCGAGCGCGGATCCCAGTTCGCGGGCCGTGCTCTGTACGCCCGATCCCTGTCCGGCGCTCGGGGCGGGTACGTCCGCGAGGACGACGTTGGTGACCTGCGCGGTGGCGAACCCGACGCCGGCGCCGTAGACGAACAACGCGAGCGCGATCAGCCACCAGGCGCTGTCGGTGGCGGCGATCAGCCCCAGCAGCACCAGGCCCGCGACCTCCAGGAGCAGCCCGGTCCGCACGTGGACCAGGGGCGGAGCGGGCACCGAGAAGCTCGCACCGCTGGCGCAGAAACTGCCCGCGGCGAGGGCGACGAGCGCGAGCCCCGCCTGGAACACGCTGTAGTCCAGCGCGAACTGCAACCACAGCGGCAGTACAGCGATGATGCCGAACTCTCCGATGCCGATGATCAGCGTCACAACGTTGCCGTTGCGGAATGAGGGGATCGAGAACAGCCGGACGTCCATCAAGGGCTCACCGCCCTTGCGGCCGAGCGCTGTCTGCCGGCGCCAGAAGGCACCCAGGACCAGAGCCGACACGAGGAAGGCGACGAGGACGGGAGAGGGGCCGCCGCTCCACGACAGACCGCCGACGGTCAGCGGCTCGGTGGTCGCCAGCCAGCCGTAGGTGCGCCCTTCGATCAGCGCGAACGCGAGAAGGCCGAGCCCGATCGTCGACAGGGCGCCGCCGAGACCGTCGATACGCCCCCGGGTGCGGGGCGAGGCGGGCAGGTGGAACAGCACGCCCGCGGTGATCAGCGCCACGAGCGGGATGTTGACGCCGAAGGCCCAGCGCCAGGAGAAGTCCGCGAGCCGGCCGCCCAGCAGCGGGCCGACGGCCGCCGCGGCGCCGATCGTCGACCCCCAGACCGCGAAGGCCTGCCCTCGGGCCTTGCCGGTGAACGACGCGTTCACCAGGGCCAGTGACGTCGGCAGGATCATGGCGCCGCCGATGCCCTGCAGAAGCCGGGCCAGGATCAGCAGACCGGCGTTGGGCGCGAGGGCGGCCACCACACTGGTCGCGCCGAACACGCCGATGCCGATGAGGAAGATCCTGCGGGCGCCGTGCAGGTCGGAGAGGCGTCCGGTGAGCAGGAGCAGCGCGGCGAAGACGATCGCGTAGGACTCCTGGATCCACTGGGCCTCGACCGCGCCGATCGAGAGGTCCTCGATGATCGGGGCGAGGATCACGTTGACGATGGTGAGGTCCACGACGATGAGGGCCACCCCCAGAGATACGGCGATGAGGCCTAACCACCGGCTCATGAGAGGGGATTGTGCTGTGCCGTCCACGATGACTCCGCCCTCGATGCCTTTGCGACAAAGGTAGATAGCTTTGCGGCAAAGCTATTTCGGGCAGGGTAGGTTGTCAACCGAGCGGTGGATCACATCACCCGCGCGTGTAAGTCGCCCGCGCGGAGCGGAAAGGGGAGCACGCGCATGGAGAATCCGGAGTCCGGCGACCTCGAGGCGCGGCGCGACCGCCTCATGGAGGGGCTGCGAGCGTTCGGCGCCAACTACACCGAGTTCACCCAGCGCTTCGCGACCTGGCTGGGGCTGCACTCCACCGACGCCGCGGCACTGGCCGAGATCCTGTACGCCGAGGACAAGGGCTCCCCCCTGTCTCCCGCCCGGCTGGGCGAGCGCGTTTCCCTGTCGTCCGGCGCGACGACCATCCTGCTGAACCGCCTCGAGAAGGCAGGGCACATCGTCCGCACCCGCGAGCACACCGACCGCAGGGTCGTGACCCTGCGCAGCAGCCCCGACATCAGACCGCGGGCAGTGGAGTTCTTCGGCCCCTACGCCGAGCGCATGGCCGCGGAGATGGCGCGGTACACCCCCGAGCAGCTCCAGGGGTTCGAGGACTTCATCGGCCACCTCCGCGGGACCATGGACGCGCTGCTGACGAACGAATACCGGGAGTGCCGCCCGGGCAGCCGGCCTTCCTCGGAGACCGCCTGACGCGTCGGCACCCCCGGTCGGCCTACCGGCCGGGTCCGCCGGCGTCGACGACGAAGTCGAAGGTCGCCTGCTTCGCCGGTCCGGCCTGCCGGACGTTCATCAACAGGGCGGCGTTGAAGAGCGGGTCGGTGTGGTTGCGGGGCTCGCCGGGGAAGTACAGCTGCGTGGTGAGCACGGGCCGCCCGGGTGCCTGCACCTTGACGTGGAGATGACGGGTACGGCCCGGGTAGAGCCCCGGAACGATCGTCGTCAGCGTGAACGCACCGCGTGCGTCGGTGTATTGGTGACCCCTCAGTCTGAATCCCCGGTTGTCGTACGCGCCCGCGTCGTCCGCCTGCCAGAAGTCCAGCAGGGCGTGCGCGACCGGCTTGCAGGTCAGCCCGAAGACATAGCCGCCGACCGTGAGCCGGGTGCCCCGCGTCCCGGGTTCCAGCAGGGAGAGGCGCTCGGGTGAGCGTGGCATGAAGTAGGGCCCTTCGGTCTGCGGCGGAGTGGGATCGTCCCCGTCGTCGCAGAACGGCGTCGGTGCCAAGGGCGCGTCCGAAGGCCGGTGGTCACGGGCGAGGGCCACGCCGCCACCGAGCAGCGCGGGCAGGGATACGGCGACGAGGGTCGCCTTGAGCAGGGTCTTACGACTGACCGGCCGTCCCTCGGCCTCCGTGTCGCGGGTGGGGATGTGCTCGTCCGCCATGGTCTGCCTCCAGGGGTGAGTGCCTCACTCACGACGCTAGGGCGGCCGGCCGTGCGGATCGATGGACTCCGTTCGGTGAACGTGGTGATTCCCGCCCGCCCTGCGGCGGAACTCCCCGGGGCTCACCCCGGTCTCGCGTCGGAAGAAACGGCAGAAGTACGCGGGGTCGGCGAATCCCACCCGCCGGGCGACCTGGCCGACACCGAGGTCGGAGCCGGTCAGCAGCCGCTTCGCCTCAAGTGTCCTGGCCGCGCGGGCCAGCTCGCCGGGGGTCCGGCCCGTGGCCCGTTTGACGGCCTCGTTCAGATAGCCGACCGAGACCCCGAGCCGCGCGGCGTACGCTCCGACCGACCACTCGGCGGCTCCGGCGGGCTCGGCGAGCAGCAGCCCGAACTCCCGGGAGACCCCCGCGGACCGGCCCGTGACCGAATCCGGCCGCGGGGGTCTGCCGGCCCCGGGCAGGCGCAGCGCGTGGACGAGCAGGATGTGCAGATACGCCTGGAGCACGGAGGCGCAGCCGTCGGCCCGGTCGGTGAACTCCCGCTCCATCGCACGGATCAAGGCACCGAGCCCCGCGGCGTCACTGCCGTCCGGTCCGGGAGGCAGCTGCAGCCATGACCGCTCGCTGAGGGCGCGCAGGAGCTGCCGGTCGTCGGGGCGTGCCAGCAGGAAGTCGTCGGTGAACAGCATCAGCACACCCCGCAGGCCGGAGACCCGGTCCCAGTAGTGCACCTGTCCGGGCAGCAGAACACACAGGTGCGGAGGGTGCAGCGGTCGGCGGACGAGGTCGATGACATGGCCGCCCGATCCTCCCGTCACATAGACGATCTCGTAGAAGGAGTGCCGGTGCGGATAGCCCGCGCGGGAATCGGGGCCGAAGACGTCGAAGGAGCCGATGGTGCAGGGCGGCGCCTGCGGTGGGGAGAGCGCCAGCCGGTGCAGGGGTACGGGGTCTGCGGGTGGCGTCCCGTCGTGTGTGCGTGTGCTCACGGCCCGGTCTCAGCGGCCTTGCAGGGTCTTGACGTTGTTGCCGAACGTCCACCCTTTCGCGCCGTCCCAGTTGAGTGACCAGGTCATCAGCCCCTTGAGTTGGTTGCGGTAGCCGTTCCAGGCCTGCGCCACGAGCTGCGGCGCCATGTGGCCGCCTCCGGCGCCGGGCTGCGCCGGCAGCCCCGGGACTTGTTTGTCGTAGGGGACCTTGATCGTGGTGCCCTGGACGACCAGCCCCTTGTTCAGGCAGTCCGTCTGCGCGGTGAACCCCTTGACCGTCCCGGCGGAGTAGGAGTCCCCGGAGCAGCCGTACATGTTGCCGTTGTAGTACTGCATGTTCAGCCACCACAGCCGGCCGTTGTCCGCGTACTTCTTCACCACCGGCAGATAGGCGCCCCAGATCGAGCCGTAGGTCACGCTGCCCCCGGTGACGTAGGCGGTTTCGGGTGCCATCGTGAGCCCGAAGTCCGAGGGCATCCGGGCGAGCACACCGTCGATGATGCGAACGAGGTTGGCCTGCGAGGCCGACAGTCTGTTGATGTCGCCGCTGCCGGTGAGGCCCGTCTCGATGTCGATGTCGATGCCGTCGAAGTTGTACGTCTTCAGGATCGGCACCACCGTCTCGACGAACCGGTCGGCGACGGCGGGGGAGCTGAGGTCGATACCGGCCGTCGCACCGCCGATGGACATCAGGATCGTGGCACCGTCCGCCTTGGCCCGGCACATCTCGACGGGGGTCGCGACCTTCACCGTCGCGTCCATCCCGTTCTCCCACAGGGCGGTGCCGTCCGGGCGGATCACCGGGAACGCCGCATTGATCACGTTGTAACCGTGTGCGGCGATGCGGGGGTCCGTGATCGGTGTCCAGCCGAAGGGCGGGTGGACACCATTCGCCGCGCCGTCCCAGTTCTCCCAGTATCCCTGGAGCACCTTGCCCGTGGGCTTCGGCTTGACCGGGCAGGTGTCATCGGCCGAAGCGCTCGCCCTGGAAGCGAGCGGTGCCTGGACGACGAGGGCCAGCGCCAGACCGAGGCCCAGCAGAGGTGATGTCCGACCGGCCATTGCCGCTCTCCCTTCCACCCGGAGAGGCAGCCGATGGCGGGACGAGCGGTGCGCGCCCGGATTTCTTCGAACGTAGGACGACCCTGACGTGCCGTCAATAGGTCTGTACCAACTCGGGGAAGCGTTCGGGGTCGACGCCTCCGGCGCCCCGTGAGGTCACGACAGTTCCACCGGTGGCACACCGGGCGGATCGAAGCCGAGGGTCCTGCCGTAAAAGGCCAGTTCCGTCTCCAGGGCCCGGGCGATCGTTTCGGCCTTGCGGAAACCGTGCGACTCCCCGGCGAAGGCCAGATGGAGATGGCCGACGCCCCGGGACTCCAGCTCTCTGACCAGCGCCTCCGCCTGGGCGGGCGGCACGACGGGGTCGTCCGTGCCGTGCAGCAGCAGCACCGGGCAGGTGCCGTCGGCGACATGACCCAGCGGCGACCGCTCCCGGTAGCGTTCGGCACAGGCGGGCAGCGGGCCGATGAGGCCGTCGAGGTAGCGGGACTCGAAGTCGTGCAGCTGGGCGACGAGAAGCCGGGGGTCCGCGACACCGAAATAGGAGGTGGCGGCCCGGAACACCGGCCCGTGGGCCGCGATGCCCGTGGTGACGGCGGCGAGTGCCGTCCAGCCGCCGGCCGACGGGCCGCGTACGGCGAGGCGCCTGCTGTCGGCCTCCCCGCGTGCGGCGAGTTGGCGGGCCGCCATGACGACATCCGCGACGTCCACCACTCCCCACCGTCCCTTGAGCCGTTCGCGGTAGGCACGGCCGTAGCCGCTCGAACCGCTGTGGTCCACGGCGATGACACCGATGCCGCGGCTGGTGAAGTAGGCCTTGGCGAGGTCCACCACCCCGGACTCGTTGCCGGTCGGACCGCCGTGGACCCACACCACATACGGCGGCAGCTCGCCCTCGGGCGCGCGGGCCGTGGGGTGCGACGGGGGATAGACGGACGCGTGCACCACCTGGCCGGACGCGTCACGGAACTCGGCCGGCCGGGGGGCGGGCAGATACGCCGGGTCGGGGAGGACCTCGAGTTCGCGGCGCAGCTCCTCCACCACACCAGTGGTGGTGTCGACCCGTACGACGCAGGGCGGTGTCGCCGGGCCTCCGGCCAGCCCGACGACGAAGGCACGGTCGGTGGACAGCGCCGGGGAGAACACGGGGTATCCGCAGTCCAGGTCGGTCAGGGCGCCGGTCTTCGGGTCCAGCAGGGCGAGCCGCTGATCACCCCGGCCGTGGGCGACGGCGAGGCGCCCGTCGGCGAGGGGAGCGAAGGGGCGGCCGCCCAGGTCCCAGAGCGGGTGACCGTACTCCTCCTCCGCCGGGTGCAGGGCGCGGGGCCGCGCGGGCGCCGCGAGGTCCACCTCGTAGAGGTTCCACCACCCCGAGCGGTCGGAGACCGCGTAGAGCGTGTTCGTGTCGCGCCAGCACGGTGCGAGCACCGACTCCCGGACGGGGCCGGCGCCCATGACCGGTCGGCCTGTGGTCGGTGCCGCCCGGTCGGCCGGGCCGATCCGTAACTCGGTGGCGTCCCAGGGCATGTCGGGGTGGTTCCAGCAGATCCACGCCAGGTGGCGGCCGTCCGGCGAGGGGGTGGGGTAGGCGAAGAAGTCCGCGCCCACGGCCAACTCGCGCAGGGCGTCCGGCCCCCCGGCGGCTGACCCGTCGAGCGGCACCGCCACGATGGAGCGGGTGATCCGCCCCGTGACGCCGTGCCGTTCCCGCACGCACCACACCTCCCGGCCGTCGGGAGAGAGCGCGAAGTCCGCGTAGCGCAGCGCGGCGGGCTCGGCCGGTTCGGGCGTGAGCGGCACCGGTGGCATCCCGTGCGGTGCGGTGAGGTAGAGCCGCTGGTCGGGGAAGTGGGCGAACACGATCTGCCGACTGCCGTCCCGTGCTGACCGCACGGGCAGGTAGGACAGCCCGCCGTACTCGTGGACGCGGCTGCGGGCGTCCCAAGGCGCCGGGAGCAGATTCCGGTTACCGCCGCCGGGGGTGTGCTCGACGACCGTCGTCCGGCCGCCCTCCGTCGGCAGGGACTCCTGCCACCACACACGGCCGTCGGCCGCCAGGGGGAAGTCCAGGCGCAGCCGCGCCCGGGCCACGGTTCCGGCGGTGATGGGAGAGGGCCAGGAACCGTACGGAAGGGGGGCGGGGGTCGGGAACTCGGCCACGGCTTCTCCTGTGGGGAGGCACATGGAATAATCCACGCTGTTGACAGCAGGTCATGTGCACCGCGCTCGCCGGGGATCGCCCCGGTTCGCCAAGATCCTCTTTTGAGGGAGAGTCCCGTGCACCTGAGCCCCAAACAGGAACAGATCCTCTCTTTGATCGTGTCGGGCTGTTGCAACAAGGAAATAGCCCGGAAACTGGATATGTCCACGCGCACCGTCGAATCACATCTTCAGCGTCTCTACGACAGGCACAATGTGCACAACCGGGCCGCTCTGGTGGCCAAATGGCTCATGGAGGGCGGGATTCCGAGCAGCGTGCCGGATGCCCGCGAAGGCTGAGCCGACACGCTGCCATGAGCGGCGGGAAAGACGATCGGTGCGTCCGCCGCGATCCCGTCAGCAGAGGACCATCACGGTGGCCCGGACGAACTTGTCGTGCTTGAAGCCCTCGACGAGCGGGGTGAACGCCTCGGCCGTGGACTTGGGGGCGGGCGCGGGGGCGCCGACGTGGATCTCGCGCTTGCTCTCGAGAGTGGCCTTGACCTGTTCACCGGGACAGTGCACGCCGCGGTTGGCGACGAGCACCTCGGTGATCTGGCTGACCATGTCGTGCATGTCGTTCTCGGCCCAGCTCGAGACGGTGCCCTCGGTGTCCTCCAGGTTGAAACGCTCGAAGATACGGGCCTCCGTGTGGCTGTCGCCCTGGACGAGGAGCATGTACACCCGCCGGCCCACGAGCTCGTCGGGCAGGCCGGCCAGATTCTCGATCACCGTCTCCGGTGAGCCCATGAAGATGTGCGACTGGCAGTCCCATGCCGCCGTCTTGCATGCCTGAGCCGTCGCGGCGGTGATGTGCTGGGACGTGCGTGTGGATTGGGTGGTCATTGCGGCGGTACCTCCGTGGTCCGGATGTTTCCGGATGTGTTTCCGGGTGGACGTTGCAGGTCGATGTTCCGGATGGCGTTTCCGGATGGCGTTTTCCGGATGGGCCGCTTGAGGGACGTCACGCTAGTCCCCTGGAGGGAGACAGGCGATGCCCGGCATTTCCCTGTCGGTGACCTACCGGTCCGTGAAACGCACCGAGCCGCTCCCACCGCCTACACCAGCTCGCGTACGCCCCTTCGCGTACATCCCTCGGGGCGAATTCCGTCGGGGGTTCTCCGCCTCACTTCCCGGATCACCCCTCGCCGGGTAGCGTCCCACCGTCGGCAGGACACCGGCTCGGTGGAGGTGGCCCGGGATGGCAGTCATGGCACGGTACCGAACGGCGCTCGCCCACCCGGGTATCGCCCGTGTGGTGGCGGCCGCCTTCGTCTGCCGCATGCTGTCCGGCATGGTCAGCCTGGCACTGCTGCTCGTCGCCAAGGACGCCAGCGGGAGCTACGCCAACGCCGGTTCCGTTTCCGGTGCCTACGCCGTGGCCCTCGCCTTCACCTCACCGCTGTGGGGCCGGATCGCGGACCGGCACGGTGCCCGGACCGCCCTGGCCTGGTCGGCCTCTCTGCAGTCCCTCTCCTTCGGCCTGTTCGTGGCGCTCGTCGCCGCCTCGGCGTGGCCGGCCCTGCTGGTACCGGCGGCCTTTCTCGCCGGTGCCGCCACTCCCCCGGCAGCCGCGATCTCCAACGCCGTGTACATGGCGGTGGTGCCCGGGGAGGAGGACCGCAAGACCCTCTTCGCCTTGTGCGGGCTCCTGACCGAGAGTGTCTTCGTGTGCGGCCCGCTGCTGGTGGCCGCCACCGTCATGGTGCTGCCCGCGCTGTACGCCGTCGTGGTCACGGCCACGGTGTCCGCCATCGGGGTGCTGTGGCTGCGGGCGGCGCCGGCCGTACGGCTCGTGGACCGGGAACGGCCACCGCTGACGGGGCCGGGGATGCGCATCGACTGGAACCGGCGGCAGGTTCACATCCAACTCGTCGTGGCGGCGGCCGCGTTCGCGATCGGCGGGGTGCAGGTGTCGGTGACGGCACACGCGGGCGAGCTCGGCACCCACGCCGGGCTGTTCCTCGCCGCGCTCGCCTGCGGCGGCGTACTGGGCAGCTTCCTGTACGGCGGCCTGCGATTGCCCGGCAGCGGCCCGGCGCAGCTCACGGTCGCTCTCGCCCTGTACGGCGGGTGCATCCTGGCCCTGGGGCCGGGGCCTGCCACCCTGCTCACCCTGGCCCTGCTGGTGGCCATCGGTTTCGTCAACGGGCCGGCGGACGCCATCGAGACGGTGCTGGTCGGCGAGTACGCCTCGGCCGCCACCCGGGCGCAGGCCTTCGCGGTGCTGGTCGCGTCCAACTGGGTGGGCTTCGCGGCCGGAAGCTTCGTCACCGGTGTGGTCGTCCAGCACGTCTCCCCCGGGTTCGGCGCACTTACCGCCGCCGCGGCGGCGCTGCTCGCGGCGGCCTCCATGGCCGTGACCGTCGTGCGGAGACATCCGCGGCTCCGCCCGTCGGCCGCGGAAAAGTCGGTGGAATCCCCCACCGGCCGCACCTGATCCAGCTCACCTGACCGGACGAGCAAGGTGGATGACCATGACCGTCGCACCCTCTTCTTCTTCGGCCACCGGGGCCCCGGCCCCTCCGGTCGCGGCCGAGTTCCACGCCTTCTCCGGCTCGGACGACGCCTTGGCGCGGCACCTGTTCGCGCTCCCGCGCGACCTCGTGGAACGCACCCTGTGGGCTCTCCTCCTGCAGAGCCACCACGGCGCGGGCGTCCTGGTGCAGGAAAGGGCCGCGCCGGGCGACTCCGTGGCCCGGGTGCACTCGTGGACGGGCGAGGACCTCGGCTCCCTCCCCGCCCACCTCCTGGGCCTCTTGCCCACCGCCTCCCACCAGGAACTCCACGCAGCCCTCCTCGACCACGGGGGCTATGCGGACCTGGGCACCGTCCTGTGTCCGCCGACGCCGCGCGGCGCCTTCGGACACCCGCTCAAGCTGCACACGGGCCCGGAAGTACGGGCCTACGTCGTGGCTCGGTGACCGAGCGGCGGTCCACGGGAACTCCAGCGTCTCCGCAGAGGTTGTGCCGTTGTCACGTACACGGTGTGGAGGGGCAGAATGTTCGCGATATCGCTGGGAGACGACGGTGCCGAGCTGCGGCCTCTGGAGCCGTGGAACGCCGAGGAGTACCTGGCCCACATCGACCGGTCCCGCGAGTACATCGGACGCCATATCGCGCTGGCGGACCGTGCCGTCGACCTCGCGTCCGCCACGGCGTTCCTCCAGTTGTACGCAGACAAGAAAGCCGCCGACAGCGGGCGTATCCACGGCATCTGGGCGGACGGCACGCTCGTCGGGGGTGTCCTCTTCCGGACCTTCGACGCCGGAGCCGGCACCTGCGAGGTCGGCTGCTGGCTGGAGGAGTCGGCCGTCGGCCGCGGGCTGGTCACGCGCGCGATCAAAGTGCTCATCGACTGGGCGGTCGACGTGCGCGGGATCCACCGCGTGGAGTGGATGGCGGCCTCCGCCAATACCGCGAGCATCAACGTCGCCAAGAGGCTCGGGATGGTGCGGGACGCGGTGCTGCGGGAGAGCGTCCTGTACCGCGGCGTACGCCACGACATGGAGATCTGGTCGGTGCTCGCCCCGAAGTGGCGTGAGCAACGCGAAGCGGCTCGGTGACCGGCTCGGGCTGACGGTCCGGTTCAGGCAGTCCGGACGGGCTGTCCGGGTGGCCAGGGCGGCGCGCAGCCAATCGTGCGCGACGCCGGGGGGCGGTTGCGACGGACCCTACAGCTCGGCGTGCTGATGTCGATCTGCTGCGCGACGGCGGGCAAGTGGTCGCGCATCGCGGCGAGCCGCTGCTGTATCCCGGCGAGATCGCGGGGCGGGACTCCGGTGGCGCCCTGTACCCCCGCCCTGTACCCCAAAGGGCCCGGTTGATGCAGGTGTAGGCGGACCAGGGATCCAAGCGCCCCAGTCGTCCCCTGAAGACGGAGGCACTCGGTCTTCAGGGCCGTCGCTGCACGCCCGGAGTCCACATGGCAGCGCACGATGGTCTTGGCGCGGTCGTGGACGATCGTCATCACCACCCCGCCGATGTGGGCGCGCCCGCCGGCGGCAACCGAAAGCAGGTCCGCAGGTCCTGGCCAGTGGCGAAGGAGCAGAACGGGTCACGCGAGTACGACAGCGTCATGCGGCCTCGGGCGAGATCGCAGAAGGCGAATGGCTCAGCAATCTCGGTTGAGATCGGCCCAACTATCAGAGACATTACGTCGTTAGGTCGGAGGCATGACGAAGACCCGAGTTTGACTTCTCCTCGGGCCCCGCCTCCCCCTTCGCCGGGATCACCGCACCATGACTGAACAGGAGCCATCCGTGGCCAACACTTGGCAGACCACCCCCGACGCGCGTGTCGAGGATCGAAACGGGCAGGAGCATCCGGATCACCCCGCGGCCTTCGACGACGCGGTGATACGCCAGGCCCGCAACTCCGCCGGGTTCTGGGCCGCAATCGGAAAATCCCGCGGCCACGAGTTGATCCGCCGACGCAGCTTCCTCGCCGTACTCGGCGACAAGCGCGCCGGGACACGCATCTTGCTGCAGGAACCCGACCCCGACGCGCACGAGCTCGCCGAGCTGACCGAGCTGGCCGAGCTGGCCGGCCGATCGACCGGACCGGTGGATGTTGAGGATCCGTTCAGTTCCACCGACCTGAGCCACCTGGGCATGCGTAACTGGCAGATGCCGATCATGGTGCGCCCGCCTGGCCCTGTCCCCGCCCCCGCGATGGAGGTGATCCGAGTCCGGCGGACGCACGAGCTGCAGACTGCCGAGCAGATCGTGATCGAGGGCTTCGAGCTGACCAGGTTCACCCCCTACAGTCCCGGCGAGATGTTCCCCACGACACTGACCGAGCAGCCAGGCGTGGACGTCTTTCTCGCCGTTCTCGACGGCGAGGCGGTCGGGGCCGGTGTCACCGTCGTCCACGACGGGTTCGGCAGCCACTACTGGGTCGGCACGTCGTCGGCGCACCGCTCCCGCGGCGTCGGACGAGCCGTCATGCTCGGCTCGCTCGCGCCCATGGCGACCCTTCCGGTGACACTCACCGCCTCACGGCTCGGACGGCCGCTGTATGAGTCGCTGGGCTTCACCGCCGTTACGTCGTCGACCTGGTGGTCCTCACAATGACCACCACCGAGACATGACTCAGAGGAGCTGCTGACCTTTCCGTCGGGTTGTCGGGCTTCTTTCATGTCGGCTTTCACGTCGGCGCGAGTGAGAGTCCGGTTCCGGTGAGGCAGCCGTCGATGAGCTGTGGCGTGCCCTGGATTCTGCGCATGCCACTGCGAACGGCCTGGGCGCGCTCCCTGTCGGCGACATCATCCCGCCCAGAAACATCAGCGCCTCTGTCCAACCTGCGACCAGGACGAATACGCCCTCACCGCCTGACGGCGATCTCACTCGGAACCGCACCCGAGCTGGACTGGATCAACCTGCCAGACGGGCGAGGGCCAGCGTGTGCGCGTGGTCGAGGGAGTCAGCAGCAGCGCAAGGGACATCCGGCTGCACACCGACGCCCTCCCAGTTCGTGCCGGAGACGGGGTTGATGGCGCGACCACCGGGGACGGTGGCTTCCAGGTGTGGGTGCACCGTCCAGCCCTTGCACGGATGTGCGCCGCCGCGGGTGCGCTCGCCGACGACAACGGCGCGGCCGAGCTGCTGCAGGTCGTACGCCAGCTCCTCAGCGGCAGAGAAGGTGCTGTTGCTGGACAGCACATACAACGGCTTGCTGCCACCGAAGCACACGCCGGGAACGTGCGGCAGGCTCCAGGACTGCTCGATGCGCTCGCCGCCGCGCCAGTACATGGTGTTGAGGTGGGTGCGCTCGTCCAGCAGGTAGCTGCAGACGAAGGCGACCGTGTCCGGGTCGCCGCCCCGGTTGGAGCGAAGGTCCACGATCAGCGCCTGGGCGCGGGAGGCCAGGGTGAGCGCGGCGCTCAGCGGTTCGGCGGCCCATTCCAGCGGAAACAGCATCGGCGCCAGCTCCACCACGGCGACCCCTCCGCCGAGCAACTCCACCCGGGGTGCACCGCCCAGCAAGGTGTCGAATTCCCGGCGCATGGCTACCCGGGTGGCCGCCCCCTGCTTCGGGGACACCGGGTCGGCGTGGTACTTCAGTCTCAGGTGTCGGTCGCCGTTGGCGGACTGCATATCCGCGGTGACCAGACGGGCGAGCTCCTCGGCGCCGTCGACGTCATAGGCGCCCTCGGCGAGGCGTTGTTGCAGCAGGCCGGCGAGCTGCTCGGCTATCTCGGGGAAGACGTAGTGCTCGGTCAACAGCCGGGCTGTCTCGTCGATGACCGGGGCGGGCTGAAGCTTCGTCGGAGTCGTCATGGCAGGGAGTAGAGCACTGCCCTTGCGAAAGCGTCAAAGAGTTTAGACACTTTCGGTATGCGCGATCAGCCTTCCTACCTGCCGCCTCCCGAGGGAGTCCTGGAGATCGGTGCGCCTGAGCAGTTCGCGGCGCTCTCCCACCCGTTGCGCCAGCGGTTGCTCTTCGCCCTGGGCCACCGGCCCGCCACCATCAGCCGGCTCGCGGCGCAGCTCGACGCGAAGAAGGGCAACGTGGCCCACCACCTCAAAGTGCTCCGCGAAGCCGGGCTGGTCCACGTCGCCGAGACCCGTCAGGTCCGCGGCGGCACGGAGCAGCACTACCAGCGCACGGCCCGCCGCATGGTGGTTGCCGAACCCCAAGCGGCAGGCACCGCCGCGATGCTCGCCGCGGTCGCCCAGGAGCTGGACCTCTCCCCCACAGAGACCCATCTGACACTCCGCCACCTGCGTCTCAGCCCCGCGAAGGCAAGAGAACTCGGCGAAACCCTCGCCAAACTGGTCGACGAAGCCGAGGAAAACACAGAGGACCAGCCCGTGCACGGTGTGTTGGTGGCGCTCTATCAGCAGGCTCCGCCGACCAGCGCCACCAGTTCCGCCTAGCGGCACCGACCTCACGAGGCAGCACACCCATCTCACTCGAGACGAGCCGCACACGTCGACTGCGGCACCCGGCCGCTGGCCCGTGACAGCGTTCCGTTGAAGATTGCTCACAGTCGCCAGACAACGATCCCGCCGCTCTCGGCCTTGGCTCACAACCCGGCGGCAACGATATTGGCGAATCGTTGGGCGACGTACTCGGCGTCTAATCGCTGAGCAGCTTGTGGAGGCCTCATGTGGACTGGCGCTGCGAACGCCGCGCCGCGCCGCGAGGAGAGTGCCACCGAGGACTCCGCCTGCGCCACCGCCGAGCTCCAGCCATCACGAGCCCGATGAGCCGGCGCACCCAGGTGGGGCCGCGGCTTGCTGGGGCCGGTTCGCGATGACCGCCGAGGGCCGTGACCCCAAGTACGACCGGCTGGGGCGAGGCGGCCGGCCGCTGTCTTCCGGTGGAGGTTCCAGAGGAGTTGCAGGGCAAAACGCTCCGTGGCGCCGCCCGGCTTCGGGCCGGACGGCGCCCGCATACCCGCAACCGTCGCTACGAGGCGCCCCTGGCCACCCGGGCCAGCACCGCCTCGCGCAGGCCGTCAGGGCCCACACCCAGGGCCGTCAGCACATCGAGGCCACGGCCTTCTCCCGCGGCCAGCATGCCGAGCAGGATGTGCTCAGTGCCGAACTTCTCCTGGCCCAGGGCCCGCGCCTCGCTCAGGGTGTGTTCGAGTGCCTTCTTGGCATCCGGGGTGTAGGCGGGCCTCGGGTACTGGAAGGCGCCGGGACCGAAATTGTCATCGGCCTGGCGCTGGATCGCCTCAACGTCGATGCCGATGGACGACAGAGCGTCCTTCGCGGGTTGTCCGCCGGTGGCGACGATTCCGGCGGCCTTCAGGATGCGCACGGTCTCCTCCCTGGCTCGCGTGAGCTCGACGCCCTGCTCGCGTAACACGTCCCCGGCCGTGCTCCGGTCGGTGCCGACCAGGCCGAGCAGCAGGTGTTCCGTACCGATGAAGTCATGGCCGAGGGCGATCGCCTCGTCCTGGGACAGCACCACGGCATGCCTCGCGCGGTCGGTGAAAAATTCGAACACTCTATTTCTCCTTGCCTTCGGCTTTGCGTCTGCTCGCATGCTTCTCGTGCACCGACTGCCGGCTGACGTTCAGCGACGTGGCGATGCTCTGCCAAGACCAGTCCTGGTCGCGGGCGTTGTCGACGTGGACCCGTTCGAGTTCCTCCAGGAGACGGCGCAAAGCGACGACGGCCTGCAGTCCCACCGCGGGGTCCTTGTCGGTGACCTGTCCGGCCAGCGAGGCCGGTGTGTCCTCAGCTCCCATGCTCGTCAGGCTGCCCTGACACTCAAGGAATGTCAAGGAACCCTGACAGAGGCCAAGAAGCTGGCGGCTCATGATGGTTTCGTCGTCACCCTGTCCCTGGCGGCCGACTTCTTCGGCTCCACGAACCGCGACGTCGTCGCCGTGCGCTCACCGTGATGGTCA
Organism: Streptomyces sp. NPDC033229; assembly: GCF_055576875.1. Taxonomy (NCBI): domain Bacteria; kingdom Bacillati; phylum Actinomycetota; class Actinomycetes; order Kitasatosporales; family Streptomycetaceae; genus Streptomyces; species Streptomyces sp. NPDC033229. The sequence continues at coordinate 77,060 of NZ_JBVIQR010000011.1, forward strand.
CGATTTCGACGTCGCCGGCCTGCCGCTCCTGCCGCCACCCCGGTCACCGCGGCTGCTCCACACCCTGCGCCCAAGAAGAGGCCGACGGACCCAGCGGCTCGCCGCCGGGTAGGCGGCGAGCCGCCCGTGAGCCTGCACCCCGACACCGCGGAAGCGGCGATCCCCGCCAGCAGGTACCGCAGCGCTGCCCGACGGCCCGCTAAGCCGACCAGACCACGCTTCCTCACACGATCCTCCCCCTCCCGGGCCCCGTTCGGGACGCCAGGCTCATCTGAGAGGGCGGTTCGTGAGTTGCTGTCCATTTCTGGGTGAGGCTGGCGTAGGACTGCTGGTCGCGGTGCTCGGTCGGCTACTGCTTCCTGGTGAACCTGCCGGCGTCTGCCTCGGTGAGGACATCGAGTTTGACCAGGCGTTTCAGCTTGGCGCAAGTGCCCTCGATCAGCAGGTCCCGCGCCGGTACTCAAGTGCGTCGAGACGGCCGTGGGCAGGGGTGTTCAGGAGGGCGCTGAGCTCGTCGGGGTACTGCTGTTGTGCGGGGTCCAGCCAGGCTTCTTACGGTCAGGAAAGCTCTGGAGCCTCGGTTGGGCACGCGGCCCTTGTGCGGAGTACTGGTTCCTCTCCGCTCCGTTCGTGTATCGGGAGTGACGACGGATGCTCTTATCTTTCACTAAGAACGTTCCCCTAGCGTCTCGTTCATGATGATGCAACGTGGTGCGGTCGGATCTGTTGTCCTCACGGCCGTGGCCTTGACGGCCACTGTCGGGGTGGCCGCCGCGGCTCCCTCCCCCGGCAAGGCCGCCGACTCGGTGTCCCACGGCAAGGTGACGGACAATCTGTACATGTCGCTCGGCGCATTCGAGGATGCCACGTCCGGCGAGGACCCTGAGGTCAAGGCCATGATTGACCGTACGGACATCGGCGGCGTACAGGTGGTGGTGCCCTGGAAGGCCCTTGAGGGGAAGAAGGGGGAGTACAAGTGGTCGCGGCTGGACAATGCCCTGAAGTATCTCCAGGAACGCCACAAGAAAATGTTCGTCCAGGTTCAGGACCGGTTCTTCGATGTAGCCATGAAGGACGCCAACGTTCCCCAATATGTGAAGGACGAGGGCGGGGTCGCGCCGACGGTCGATGAGAACCCTGACAACCCCACCACCCATGGGGCCATGGTCGCGCAGTGGAACAAAGAGGTGCGAGCAGACTTCCAGGCCCTGCTGAAGGCGATGGCGGAGAAGTTCGACGGCAAGCTCGCCGGGGTGAACCTTCCGGAGACCGCGGTCGAGGTGGACACCAAGAAGGATCAGACCAAGTACACCTCGAAGTCCTACATCGATGCCGAGATCGACAACATGCGCTACGGCAAGGAGGTCTTCACCAGGACGCAGTTCATCCAGTACATCAACTTCCTGCCGGATGACGACGACCACAAGCGCATGAAGGAGATGTTCGACCTCGCCAGGGACAAGAAGATCGGCATCGGAGGACCGGACACCCTGCCGGACCGGAAGTATCAGATGGAGAACTCCTACAAGTTCCTCCACAAGTACAAGGATGCCCTTCCCCTCGTCGCGATGGCCGTCCAGGAACCCGACATCAAGGCCAAGGACCCCAAGACCGGTAAGCCGTACATCCGCGAACGGTTCACGGACTTCGCCCACGACTATCTCGGTGCGCGCCACATGTTCTGGACCACCGAAGCAGACTGGCTGCAGAAGCCCCCGGCATGACACGTGCACGACTGCGGCTACTCGGACCCGTGTGAGTGACCGAGCGCTCCCGGGGTGGCACAACCTCGCTATGTGATCACCACATGACCAACGGGAATTGCGCAGCAGAGTCGTGAACGCCCGCCCTCAAGACAACCCCAGGGCCGTTGGAGGCGATAACCCCCCACAGGCAGCCCATCCGCGACGTTCCAAGGCGGGTTCGTACGAGTTCTCGTTGACGTTCAGACGCACCGGGGCGGCCGGCTCGGGGCCCCGTACGGGGACGTGCCACGCATTTCGCCCCGGGCGGGCAGGTCGTCCCTGCGGGTCATGCCTTCTGCACCTCGCGGTCGAGGAAGTCGAGGACGAGGGGCCCGGCGATGTCACGGAACTCCTCGAAGTAGGCATGCCGGGCGCCGGGAATCATCACCATCCGGGCGCCGGGGATGCGGTCCGCGAGCAAGGGCGCATTAGCGGCAGGGTTGAGCAGGTCGTCGCTCCCGTGCAGCACCAGTGTGGGCGCCTCGATGCCGGGCAGCGCGCCCCATGCGTCGTGCCCGTTGCTCGCGGCCAGATGCTGCCGCTTGGCGTGCGCGGTCATCGTGGGGTCCCCCAGCGTCCGGTACGGGCCGGGGTGGGACGCGAGCCAGCCCGGTGTGTACATCAGGTCGAGCAGCGCCCGCCGCGTCACCTCCGGGTCCGTACCGGCCAGCGACCGGCGCACGTCGTTGCCGCGCTCGACGCCGTGCCGCCCGCCGGGGGAAGTGCAGCCGAGCACCAATGAACGGACCCGCCCCGGGTGCTCGGCGGCCAGGCACTGGGCCACGCGCCCGCCCATGGAGGTGCCGTAGACGTCCGCGCGGTCGATGCCGAGGTCGTCGAGCACGGCCACCACGTCCCGCGCGAACTGCCCGGTGCTGAAGGGCGTCAGGGGATCGTCGCTCGCGCCGGTGCCCCGGTAGTCGATCGTGAGGGTGCTGCGGGCGACGTGGAAGTCGTCGCGGACGCCGTCCCACCAGTGATGGCTGTTCGCCTGACCGGCGAGCAGGACGAGCGGAGCTCCGTCACCCCGGAGCTGATAGGCGATGGCGACCCCGTCGAGGGTCGTGGCGTACGGCACGGCGAGCGTCCTTCCAGAGCCTGCGCGACGACGGTCGACGGCCGCCCACGGTGCCGGCGGCCGTTGATCATCAGTGGAGAGATCGCCTCCCAGAGTGCCTACTTCGCCTCGTGGACGAAACACCCGATCGGCGGCTTCCGGCCACCCGCCCTGCGGGTGCAGGCTCGCACACATTCGTCATCGCCGCTGCACTCGGTGGGGCGCTTCCAGGCGTGTACGGCATCGTGCGTCCGTGCCCCGCGCTCATCGTGCAACCGGCCTTGGACTGGCTGGCTACCCAGAAAGGCCGGACACGAGCGCCCGCCGAGGAAGCGCAGAGGTATTTCCGCCCGCATGCCGAGGGCGGCATGCGGGCGGGCAAGGCTCTTGGCACTGCTGCCCGGGGGACACGCCTTCGACAACCCGGGCGAGCTTGCCGATCCGGGCGCCTCTGGCGCGCATGGCCGTGGCGTCACGGCGCAGCGCGTCGATGTCATCGGCGAGTTCGACCGGAGTGTCGGGGCTCTCGGCGGCGCGTGCGAGCTGGCCGAGCAATACGCGGTCGACGCGCTGTGGCTATGGCCTCCGCGTACTGGGCGGTCTCCGGGTGCGCCGGTGTCGCGCCCTTGTTCGCGCTTCTCGTCGTCGATTGCCATGGGGTGTGGCCTGCCACCGCTCGTGCTGTCCGCGAATCGCGGACAGCACGAGCGCAGCCTCGTTGCGGCGGGCCGAATAGGCAGTGCGCTCCAACTCCCCGACGGGCAAGAAAATCCAGGCCGGGCCGATACGGTGTGCGCATGGGGCGGAAGAAGGCGAACAAACCTCGGCGATCGAGGCCCGCAGCGATAGACCAGGACCGCGCAGACCGCCTACGGGGGCCGGAACCGCCGGGCCTTGTGCCGGGCGTGCCAGGCTTCATTTGGTAGGCGGCGCCAGAGGGAGAGGCGTTTGTCTCCGAGATGCCGACAAGCAAGGGGAAGTGATGGGCCGGAAGTTGTTGGATGCCGTGGTGTGGCCGGTGTGGGACATCCCGTTCCCACACCGGCAGAACTCGCTCGTGAGCCAGGTCGAGGCCGCACATCTGGCCTGGATGGATCGATTCGACCTGCTACCCACGGAGGAATCCCGGAGGCACTATCTCAAGACGTGCAATGTGGAGGGCAACGCCTGGTTCTATCCCACCGCGTCGCTGGAGGACCTGCTCCTGCTCACCAACATGATGGGCTGGTTCTGGATCTTCGACGACCAGTTCGACGACGGCCACACCGGTCTGGATGTGCCCAAGGCGAAGGCGGTCGCTTCGGGCATCATCGCCATCTTGTACGGGGAGCCGCCGGCCCGCGATGCGCCTGCCCCGTACCAGGGACTGGCGGACGTCGTCGCCGGCTTCAGTCAGAGGCTGAGCAGTGACAGCATGCGGCGGCTCGCACGCGGGATCAGCCAGTACATGCTGGCCTACATCTGGGAGAGTGAGAACCGTGCCAGCCAGTCCCTGCCCGCCCTGGACACCTACATTCATATGAGGGTCCACAGTGGTTGCGTGGTCCCCGTCTACGATGTCGTCGAACTCGCCGAACGCGTCAGCGTGCCCTACCGGCTGCGGGAATCGGTTTGGATGAACGACTTCCTCTTCAACGCCGCCAACATCATCAACTGGCAGAACGATGTCGTGTCCCTGGTCAAGGAGAGCAACCAGCACGCGGTCAACAATCTCGTCTACGTCCTGCGACACGAACGCCAGATCAGCCTCCAGGAAGCCGTGGATCAAGCGCACACCATGGCCACCGGATTGTTCGACAAGATCTTCCAGGCTGAACAGGACCTGCCTGAGATGATGGGCATCTTCCGTCTCGACCCGGCCGAGCGTGACAGCGTCCACCGCTGGTTCAGCAGCGTGCTCCTGGCTCTCGGCGGCTGCATGAAGTGGCAGAACATCTCCCACAACCGCTTCCTGCGCTACACCCCTGACCCTCGCGACATCGAGACCGGCCAGACCGGAGAGGATCCCTCCTACCTGGCCGACCTTCTGCCCGACGAACGGATCCGGACCACGGCCCCCGCGCCCTCTACACCCTCGACGAGAATCCTTTGAGTTTCAGATCAACAAGCCGGCGAAAGGCTCCGGTCATCGGGTCGACTTGCGAGCCGCGATGATTACATAGCCATTGTGCTTCTCGATGAGAGAGACGATGTCAGAGAATTCAGCCATCGACTCCTCAACCCCTGACCCCTGTCCGAACTTGGCGACAAGCTCCTCCTGCCGGGACGTCGGAACGTCCAGAATCCGCGCCGCATGCTTGGCCACCCGCGCGCCGCACTCCGTGTACTCCTCGACTTCAAATCCAGCGCCTCGCACGGCGTCGAGCCATTCTGTCAACGACGGCGGGAAATTTATCATCCAGAATTTCCGGTACCTCTCCGCCTCCTCCTTGGTCATCGGAGAGTCCGATGAGTAGCTGGCGAGCGAGAATCGACCTCCAGGGCGGAGTACGCGGAAGAATTCCCGGAGCACTTGACTCAGGTCCGGCGCATGTTCGAGTGATTCGATGGCCAGAACGGCATCGAACGAATCATCATCGAACCGGGTGGACATATAGTCGCCCTGCTCGAAGTGGACCCGATCGCTCAGCCCATGCTCCTGTGCCCGGTTGTTGGCGAACTCGACACCTACGGGGCTGACGCTGATTCCCGTGACCCTTGCTCCGGTCTTCATGGCCAGCGCGACCGCCGGCCCTCCGGTTCCGCACCCCGCGTCCAGAAGGTGGTGGCTCGGGAGGAGGCCTAACGTGTCGCCGGCCTTGTGGGTGAGCCGATCCGCCGCCTCGGCTGCCGATGTGTCGTCATCGTCGCCGAACCAGTAGGACAGGTGGAAACTACTGCCCATCCGTGCTTCATAGAAGCGCGAAACGGAATCGTACATCTCGCCGACCTTGAGCGCGTCCACCTTGAAGTCGGTCATGGGCTGAACATCTCCCTCATCGTTTGCGGCTTCTTGGCGTTCGGGCTGGCAGGTCGATCGGCAACTGCCATGCAGGCCGGAATCATTGTGGGCGACCATTGACCAGTTCATCTCTGTGACACGTCAAATCCATGCTTCCGTCTTCACGCAGGCCAAGCAATCGCCTTGGTGGTAATTCTGAAGACGTGACAATGAATTCTGAGGCGGATGGCATGGCACTCCAGCATCACAGGCGCCGGTGAGCTAATTCGGTGAAACTGATCCAGTCCTCATGCAAGATCTCACACGATCTCCGCTTTTCAGAAGTATCGCATTCGCCAGTCGCCGTCAACAGGATTCCACTGAATACTCTGGGCCGGACACTCGATCAAGACGTTGACCCGCAACCGGGTGTCCGTCCCCGTCCCACCGAGAGAACCCACCCTGCTTCAGGGGGCGAACCGAAGATCAAAGACAACCCGCATGGACGCCGTGCGGCGCTATGCAGGTGATCATTGCAGCGGTAATCCACGGCGTGCGAGGCAGACGAGCTCGGTTAATGCGCGCTGGCGCACTGCGGTGCGTTAGTGCGCCGTCTCAGATGGGTTGATGGCTCCGTCTTCGACTGCTTACTTAGAACAAGGGTACGCAACGTGCTGCGGCCAAAGGATCTTCTAGCGGTCGCGACATGGCCAGGCGTGACTCCTGTCGGCGGTGTCATCAGGGTGTCTCCGCGAAGAGCCGCGCCCTCCGGGTCCAGCCTTCATCACTCCCCCTCTCGTCAAGCCCCTCCGGCAGGCCCGGGCGTTGCGGACAACCCCTCACCCTTGCGGAGAATGGAACTTCTCGTGGTGACGATCGTGTTGGCGGGTGGGCCGGACGGCCTGTGCCGGGTGCAGCAGTTGGCGGACAGAGGCGCTGGAGAAGTTCACGGTTGCCTTCTACGGGCAGCACGTGCACTTCGAGCGGACCGGTCGCTTCGTGATGGTTGACGGCCGCGAGCTGCCGGTCTTCCAGCGGATCTATAACACGGCGATCGCCGAATAGGGGGCTGGACCATGTCCACATCGCTTGCCTTGCCGATCGCGGTGGTGGGTATCGGGTGCCGTTTTCCTGGAGGGGTCGATTCCACTGAAACGTTTTGGCAGGTGCTGGCGCAGGGGCGGGACGTAGTCACCGAGGTGCCGCCCGAACGGTGGGATGTGAGGTCGGTGTACGACCCCGAGCCGGGGGTACCGGGCAAGACGCAGTCCCGCTGGGGGGCGTTCCTCGACGATGTCAGCGGATTCGAGCCGGAGTTCTTCGGGCTCACCGACCGCGAGGCCGCACTGATCGACCCGCAGTTCCGGCTCCTCCTGGAGACCTCGTGCGAAGCCCTGGAACACGCCGGACTGGCCCCGCACGGCCTGCGGGGTTCGGCAACGGCCGTGATGGTGGGCTGCTCGTACGAGGACTACATGGACATGATGGACTTCGACCGGGGGCTGCGCAGCCCCGACGCCGCACACGCCATCATCGGCACCACGCGCTTCACCGCCTCCAGCCGAATTGCCTACCTGCTCGACCTGAGGGGGCCCGCGGTCACCTTGGACACCGCGTGTTCCTCGGCGCTGGTCGCGGTGCATCTGGCCGCTCAGTCGCTGCGCTCCGGCGAGGCGGACCTGGCGCTGGCGGGCGGGGTCATGCTCTCGCTCCAGGCGAAGAACACCCTGGTCTTCTCGACACTGGGGGTGCTGTCACCGCAGGGCAGGTGCCGTGCGTTCTCCGCGGACGGGAACGGGTACGTGCGGGGCGAAGGCTGTGGCATGGTGGCTCTCAAACGCCTGCCGGACGCGCTGGCGGAGGGCGATCGGGTGCTGGCAGTGCTGCGCGAGACCGGGGCGAACAACAACGGCCGGTCCGACACCATGCTCAGCCCCTCGGTTGAGGGGCAACAGGCTCTGCAGGAGCAAGTATTGGGGCGCTCCGGTACCGACCCGGCCCGGGTCGCGCTGGTGGAGACGCACGGCCCCGGAACCGAGGTGGGTGATCCCATCGAGTACGCCGCCCTGCGCGCCGCCTATGGAGCGGCAGGGGCGCCGTGCGCGCTGGGGTCGGTCAAGACCAACATCGGTCACTGCGAGACCGCTTCGGGTATCGCGGGCCTGATCAAGGCGGTGCTGGCCGTGCAGCACGGTCGGATCCCGGCCAACTTGCACTTCGATGCGTGGAATCCGGAGATCCAGGCCGACAAGAGCCGCTTCTACGTGCCGACCAGGCTCACGCCCTGGCCGGACGTGGAAGGACCGCGAATAGCCGCAGTCTCCTCCTACGGCATGTCGGGAACCAATGCCCATGTCCTGGTGGAGCAGGCGCCCGAAGCAGTGCGGCCCGCCGCCCGCACCGGCGTGTCCGACACAGTCCGCCTGTACCCACTGTCGGCCGGATCCGAGCAGGCGCTGGCGACCACGGCCGGCCGGCTCGCGCAGTGGCTGGAGGCGGGGGGAACGGGTCGTGCACTGCGGGATGTGGCTCATACCCTGGCATGCCGCCGCGAGCACCGCACCACGCGGGCCGTGGTGGCGGCGAGGGACCGGGCGGAGCTGGTCCAAGGGCTGCGCCGACTGGCCGCGGGCAAGGTGGGCGCGCCGGTCTGGACGGGGACGGCCCGGCGGCAGAGCCGGGGCCCGGTCTGGGTCTTCTCCGGGCAGGGATCGCAGTGGGCCGGGATGGGGCGCGCCTTGCTGGCGGGCGAACCGGCCTTCGCCGCAGTGGTGAAGGAACTGGAGCCGGTGGTGCGGGCGGAGTCCGGATTCTCGGTCCGCGAGGCCTTGGCCGCCGATGCGGTGGTGACCGGCTTCGCCACCGTGCAGCCGACGCTGTTCACCATGCAGGTCGCACTGGCCGCCGCCTGGCGGGCGCACGGTGTGGAACCGGCAGCGGTGATCGGACACTCGGTCGGTGAAGCGGCAGCCGCCGTGGTGGCAGGCGCCCTGTCCCCAGCCGACGGCGCCATGGTGGTCTGCCGTCGCTCCCGGCTGCTCGCCCGTCTGGCAGGTACCGGAGCAATGGCCCAGGTGATGCTCCCCCACAGGGAGGTGGAGGCCGAACTGCTGGCCACCGCCAGCACCGGCGTCAGTATCGCGGCCGTGAGCTCACCGTCGGCCACCGTGGTCTCCGGAGACGCACAGCAGGTGGAGGCACTGGTGACCGCCTGGCAGCGGCGGGACGTCATGGCGGGTCTGGTCGCGGTGGACGTCGCCTCGCACAGCGCACAGGTCGAACCGGTCCTGCCGGAGCTGCGCGCGTGCGTCAGCGGGATCGCACCGCGTGCCGCGCGGGTGGGCTTTTACTCCACAGTGCTCGACGACCCCCGCGCCACGCCTGCCTTCGAGGCGGACTACTGGGCCGACAATCTGCGGCTGCCCGTGCGTTTCACCGCGGCGTGTGCCGCGGCGCTGGCTGACGGCCACCGCAGTTTCATCGAGATTTCCCCGCACCCGCTGCTCACGCATTTCGTGGAGGAGATCGCCACCGGGGCCGGCCGTCAGGCCATCGTGTTGCCGACCCTGATCCGGGGCCAGGCCGATCCGGCCGGTCTGCTGGCCCAGGCGGCGACCGCCTACTGTGCCGGGGTCGCCATGTCCTGGCCCCGCCACACCGACGGAGACCTGGCCGAGGTGCCGCTGCCCGTGTGGGCCAGGCGCAGCCTGTGGATGCCGGAGAGCATCACGCGCCGAGAGGAAGTCGGCCAGATCGGCCGTCCACTGCTCGGTGCCGATGTCGTGCTGCCGGACGGTCTGGACACGCAGCACGTGTGGCAGACCGATGTGGGCACCGCGGCCTACCCGTGGCTGGCCGACCACCAGGTTTACGGCGCCCCGGCCATGCCCGGTGCCGGCTTCGCCGAGATGGTGCTGGCGGCGGCCACCGATCTGTACGGGGAGGCGGCGCGCTTCGAGGTCCGGGACCTTGCGTTCCACTCCCTGCTGACGCTCAACGCCCACACGGTGCTCACCACCCGGGCCACCTGCCTGACTCCCCACAGCGCGGCGGTGGAGATCCTTTCCGAAGAAGAAGGACAGGCCCAGCGCCTGGCCACCGCCGCAGTGCACCGGCTCACCGCCGGTACCGGAACCGAGGACGCATCCGCTCAGCTGCCGTTCGACCTGGGTGCGGCGCTCGCCCGTCAGCAACCCTCCGCCTCACCGGAGCCCGTATTCGCCAATGCCAGGAGCAAAGGAGTCCGGCACGGCCCTGGTTTCGTCGGGCTCACGGCCACGTACCAGCCCGCCGCCCTCGCGCAGCGGGTCATAGGCCGGATCCAGATCCCCCGGCAGCTGCGCGGCAGTGCCCGCACCTTCCGGGCCCACCCGGTGCTGTTGGACGCCTGCATGCAGGTGCTCTGTTCACACCCCGCCCTGATGGCCCCGGCCTCGGCTTACCTCCCTCTGAGCATCGGCACGCTGCGGGGCCACGACATGCAGCGTGCGAGCTGGTGCGTGGCAGACCTTCGCGAGGCCGACGACGCCGGGGCACGGGCCGATCTCACGCTGCTGGCCGAGGACGGCACCATCGTCGCCGAGCTGCTGGACACCCGCCTCGGCCGCTCGCAGGCGGAGGACGCGGTCACCCGCGCCGGACAGCGCATGCTGGCCGTCGAATGGGACGCCACTCCCCCGCCCCCCCCTCGCCGACGCCGCCACCGACTCCTGGCTGGTGATCACCGAGGACGGCCACCGCGCAGATCCCCTGACGGACTCTCTCCTCACTACCCTGGGTGCAGCTGGTACTCACTGCACCCACAGTGTCGTCGGGCCGGAGGAATCGGCTGCCGGCGCCGTCGAGACGCTCCTGTCCTGCCAGGACGACCAGGGCCTGGTCGTCCTGTGCCCGCCACCAGCCTCCGACGAGAGCACCGAAGGCATCAAGCGCGCCCGCGCCCGCATACGCCACCTGATCCGCTTGGTCCGAATCCTGTCCGACACCACGGCCGCCGCCCCACCGCGCCTGTACGTAGTCACTCGGGGCGCTCAGGCAGCACCCGGTACTGAACGCATCACCCTCGAACAGGCCCCACTGCGCGGCTTGTGCCGAGTCATCGGCAGCGAGCACCCCACACTGCGCACGACCCACATCGATGTGGCAGGCGACACCTGTGACGCCACCGACCTGGTGGCCGAGCTGCTGGCCGACGACGCCGAAGATGAGACCGCCTGGCGGGCCGGTATCCGCTATGTCGCCCGGCTGCGCAGCGCCCCGTTCCAGGACGGCGAACGACACACCACCACAGCCCGTTTCGGTCAGGACGGTGTGGCTCCGGTTCCCCGTCGCCGCGGCGACCTGGATTCCTTGGAACTGGTCACACGGCCCCGGCGCGCTCCCGGCGAGGGAGAGATCGAGATCGGCGTGCACACCGCCGGCCTGAACTTCAAGGACGTCCTCAACGCGTTGGGCACCCTGGCGGACACGACGGACGCCACTCGGCTGGGACTGGACTGTGCGGGAGAGGTCACCGCCGTCGGCCCCGGTGTGGCGGATCTGCGCATCGGAGACCGTGTCGCTGCCTTCGCCCCCGGTGCGCTGGGCTCGTTCGTGACCGTCCCCACCACCACGGTGTTCCCCATCCCCGCGGCCATGACCTATCCCGAGGCAGTGACGCTGCCGACTGCATTTCTGACCGCGTGGTACGCCCTGCACCATCTGGCCCGCGTCCAGCCCGAAGAGCACGTTCTCATCCACTCGGCCACCGGTGGTCTGGGCCGGGCCGCCCTCGCCCTCGCCCGGGCCGCAGGCGCGACCGTTCACGCCACCGCCGGCACCGAGGCCAAACGCGACCAGTTACGCGCCATGGGCATCGCCCACGTCCACGACTCCCGCACCCTGGACTTCGCCGAGCAGATCCGGTCGGCCACCGGCGGCCGCGGGGTGGACATCGTCCTCAACTCCCTGACCGGCTCAGCCCTACGCGCCGGCCTCGACCTGCTGCGCCCGAGCGGCCGCTTCATCGAACTCGGCAAACGCGACATCCACGCCAACCACCGCCTGGGGCTGGATCCCTTTGCCCGCAACATCACCTTCGCCAGTGTCGACCTGACGCTGATCGCCGAGGAACTGCCCCGCCTGGCCGAGACACTGACCCGAGAAGTCGCTGCGGAAGTCGCGGCCGGACGGATCCATCCGCTGCCCTACACCATCCACCCGCTGAGCCACCTGGGCGACGCCCTGCGCACGATGGCCGGCGCCCAGCACACCGGCAAGCTCGTCATCACCATCCCCCGGGACGGCACCAGCCCGGCAGTGATCCCGCCGAGTCAGGTCCGTCTCGCCGACTGCCACGGCGCTTACATCATCACCGGCGGCCTGGGCGGTCTCGGCCTGCTCCTCGCACGAGACCTCGCCGAACACGGCGCCGGCCGTATCGTCCTGAACGGTCGCGGCCACCCCGGCGAGCACGCCGCCGAAGTCATCGGCGAACTGCGCCGTAGCGGCAGTGACATCGACCTCCAGCTCGGCGATATCACCGACCCCGCCACCGCCCCCCGTCTGGTGGACGCGGCCTGTGCCACCGGCCTTCCGCTGCGCGGTATCGCCCACGCCGCCGCCGTCATCGCGGATGCGACGGTGGCGAACATCGACGACGATCTCCTCGACCGGGTCTGGGGAGCCAAAACCACCGGCGCCTGGCACCTGAGCCAGGCCAGCCGCGGCCAGCCGCTCGACTGGTGGCTCGGCTTCTCCTCCGCCGCGGCCCTGATGGGAAACCCCGGCCAGGGCGCCTACGCCGCCGCCAACGCCTGGCTGGACGCCCTCACCCACCACCGCCGCTCCCAGGGCCTGCCCGCCCACAGCATCCAGTGGGGTGCCTGGGCCGACCACGGCCGAGGCACCGCCCTCGCCGACCGCGGCTTCACCATGATCGGCCCCGCCGAAGGGCTCGCCGCCTGCCGGACCATCCTGAGCCACAACCGAGCCTGCACCGGCTACCTCCCGATCCCCGACGCACGCCGCTTCATCGGCGACCGCCTCCACAAGCTGCCGTTCTTCACCCCGCTCGCCCACCAGGACCGCACCGCGGATGCCACGGCCGCCGCCGAGCACACGGTTCTCCGCGCGACGCTGGCAGCCGCTGAAGCGCAGCAGCGGAGCACCCTCCTGAGCACCTTCCTCGCCGAACAGACGGCTGCCATCCTGCGGCGCCACAGCACCACTGTGGACCCGGACGTCCCGCTGGCCGATTGCGGCCTGGACTCGCTCATGGCCCTGGAGTTATCCACCCGCATCAACAAGGCACTCGGCATCCAGGTCCCACCCAAGGCCATCTGGAAACACTCCACCGTCACGGCCCTGGCTGCCCACCTCGCCCACCGATTCGCCGCTACCACCGAGGCCTTGCCCGATCCCGAGCACCCGTCGGACGGGCCCGCATGACCGGCCGCCCTCACCGGCGCGGCCACGCCATCGTGCTCGGCAGCGGAATCGCCGGGATGCTCACAGCCGCCGCGCTCGCCGAGCACACCGGCACCGTGACGATCGTCGAACGGGACCGCCTGCCCCGGCTTCCGGCCCCGCGCAAAGGGGTGCCTCAGGGCAGGCATCTGCACGGACTCTTGTCAGGCGGCATCCATGCCATCGAACGCTTACTGCCGGGAACGTACGAGGCGCTCATTGCCGGTGGCGCCCGCCGCATCGGTCTGGGCGACGAGGCACTGATCTATGGCCCACACGGCTGGATGCGCCCCGTTTCCACTCCGTACTTCCTCATAGGCGCAAGCCAGCCCTTCGTCGAACACACCGTGCGTACCCACCTGCTGCAGCGGTACGCCGTTACCGTCCGCGAAGCGACGGAAGCCGTCGAACTGGTCGGCAACGCCCGCCATGTACGGGGCGTCCGGGTCCGAGACCGCAACACCGGCCGGCACGAGACCCTGGTAGCCGATCTGGTCGTGGACGCCACCGGGTGTTCCGCAAAGACACCGCACTGGTTCACCGATCTTGGCCTCCCCGCCGTAGTCACCACGGTCGTGGACAGCGGCCTCGCCTACGCGACCGCCACCATCCGGCCCACGGCCGCGGGGCTGCCCGTCAGCTGCGCCACGGTACAACCCGACCCACGCGCAGGCGGCCCCGGACGCGCCGGCTTCCTGCTCCGGACCGAGGGCGGGCAGTGGATGGTGACCCTCTCCGGCACTCGGGGAGCCCATCCACCGCTGGACGAAGCAGGATTCCGGGCCTTCGCGTACGGCCTGCGCCATCCCGCACTGGGGGAACTGCTCGACGAGGCCACTCTTACCACTCGCGTCTTCGGATACCGAGCCACCGCGAATCGCCGCCGCCACTATGAACGTACCCCCGCCTGGCCGCACGGGTTCCTGGCCGTCGGGGACTCTGTGGTCACCTTCAATCCCCTCTACGGCCAGGGAATGACGGTCGCCGCTCAAAGCGCTCTCGCCCTTCACCATATGCTCCGCGACCGTCCGGTCGCGGCACTCGACACGCATGCTGTTCAGCGCGCCCTGTGTCACCAAGCGGACCTGCCGTGGGCGATCTGCACCACTGAGGACATCCGCTACCCCCAGGCCGTTGGCGCCCCTCCGTCGGCGATGATGCGCACCGCCCGCGCCCTCACTGATCGCATCCGGGCCACCGCGGCTTGCTCGGCACCAGTCGCCCGCGCCTATTACGGGGCACTCAGCCTCACCATCCCGCCCAGTCGTCTCCTCACCCCGTCACTCCTGATGCCGATCCTGCTCGGCCCCCGACACCCCCCTTTGCGGGAGCCACAGCACCGGCCGGCCAAGCGCCCCTCCCCGGCGGAGCACGAGGCATGACGGGGCCCGACGGCGGACGGTGGCTCCGGCCGAGCCCGGCGACGGTCTGGGCCGCGTTCGGAGTCGCTTCCCTCGCCACTCAGACATGGATCCTGGGCCGGTGGGCCGCGAACGGAAACCTTCGCGTGACCGTCAACGACAACGTCGACATCTCATCCATCCGCGCGATCCTGATCTGGCTCGGCGCAGCGCTCGACATCGTGCTACTCGTCACCATCACCATTGTCATCGCAAGACGATGCCGTCAAGCAGGCCACATCACGCTCGACGCGGCTCTCTTCGCCGGATACACGCTGAGTGCCTGGCAGGACCCGCTGTACGACTACTCCGGGCCGTTCGCCCTCCATAATCAGTACGCCCTGCATTTCCCGTCCTGGGGGCCCTACATTCCAGGATGGCACGGCCATCCTGACCCGTACCTGAACATCGAGACGGCATTCGGCCTAGCCGGCGTCGGAGGCTTTGCCGCGATGATCATGTGTGTGTGGACCCAATGCTGGTTGATCGACCGGGTCGTCCGATGGCGGCCGCGCTGGGCATCGGCACGCATACTGCCCATAGGAATCCTGACGGGCCTGGTCACGGTCTGCCTCTTCGAGGCACTGGCCATCAGCCTGGGGACCTACTCGTGGGCAGGCGCCATCCGGTCCCTGTCACTATGGGGCGGCCATTGGTACCAGTACCCGGTCTATGAATGCTTCGCATGGACCCTGTTCCTCACCACCGCTGCCGTGATGCTGCACAACTGGCGCACACACGCCACAACCCCCTGCATCTTCAGGGGGACGGAAGCACGCAGTCGAGGCGACAACTGGAAGCGGCTGCTGGCCGGTGTCGGTTTCGCGAACCTCGTCACCCTCACCTACATGACCGTCAACGCCACGGCCACGATCTATGGTGACCCCACCCCCACCGACACACCGGACTTCCTCTGGCCCCGATGAAAGCCGATGCGGCCCACGTACTGCGACAAAGCCGCGTGCCGACGCCGTACGTTCGTCGAGCAGGTCGAGGGGCTGACGACCGCGGGCCCCGCCGGCCGCTCTGCCTGCTGGGTCGCCGTAGTATCCGCCGCGCGAACAACGAATATGGCTGTGACCGCCTCTGACCTGCTGTGATTCTCCGCGTGTCGTGGGCGGTAGCCGGATCGTTCATCGTGCGGTTGCGGTACGTCGATATGACTGGACGGCTGCACGGGGATGGTAGGGGTCTGGGTGGCGACGCGGGTGTTGAAGGCCAGTCCGCAAGTCGTCCGGCTGATCGCCCTCGAATACCTCGAGCACCACTTCCGCGCACGGTGCAGCGAACGCGGTGACCTCGCGAAGATCTTGCTTACTCAGATCGATCTCGCTGGCTTCCCCGATCATGACTCCATCCTCGACCATTGCGCTGGATAGCCAGGCGGCTGGGGCGGCTCCGGGCTAGCCCCATGCCGACTGGCTCCCGAACAGACCGGATCATGGCCACCCGGCCACAGCAGGCAGGAACAGGTAAGCCGACCGCTCTGCCAGATGACCTACTCCGCAGGCTGTCGCCCTCGACCAGCGTGAGCACCCCGGAGGACCGTCACAACAGCCCTTCGACCTGCAAATTCAAAGCGAGCGCGGGCTTGTATCACCACCAGTTCGTGGTTGGCGTCGAAGGCGTCGATCGCGCCGTCGTCGGCCTGACGGGATCACAGGCCCTGGACGAGAGCGTCATCCACGGCCAGTCATGATCGCGGATTCGGTGACCCTCCGTAGCTCCAGCGCGAAAGGTGATCCAGAGCCACTTTTCAAACGACGCTGGCAAAGGAACATGGGGTGCGCCGTCCCCGCCCGGGCGTGCGCGCGGACGGGCCCCGGCTGCCACCTGCGCCGGAAGAACTGTTGTGGTCAGAAGCCGCGGAAGACGCCGTCTTCGTCGGCCGCGTCGGCGAATTCCTCGAAGTCCATGTTGGACAGAGATACGTTGTTCTCGATGCCCCAGAGCTCGGTCGCAACGACGCGGACCGTGCGGCCCCGCACCTCCCAGAGGTCGACACAGAGCAGGGGCATCTCAGGCGAGCCAAGGGGGACATCGTCCACCACCACCAGAAGCTTGCACTCCGGCTCATCCGGTATCAGGGCAAGGATCTGCGCCAGCTCGAGCCCGCGGAAGGCGGGATCGTCGAAGTACGTGACGGTGGCCAGAAAACCCTCGTCGCTGGGTGTCTCGATCGTGCGGCAGATCGCCTGCCACGCCTCATCGTCACCGAAGACGGTTCTGAGGACCGGTGCGCACTCGTTCATGGACGAGTCAGTCAAGGGCAGCATCTCGTTGGACATGGGCCTAAGACTCCCATCGGCCGCTTACTACCGAAATCAGGCACCGCCGGGCACACGAGACGAGGCGGACGCGGCTATCTGACGGATGGAAGGGGTTCGTGGGTGCAGCCAATTGTGCGGTGGCGAGCCGGGCCAGTGTGTGTGGGCCTGCGAGGATGATCCCGTGAAACTGGACAAGAATTCCGCTCCCCGCGGTGCGCGGCCTCGTTCGGTAAAAGGTGCAACGGACACTGGGGCCACGCGAGCAGCCTCTGCGGCGCGGGCGGCGGTCCGCGACGTTGCGGCCCTGCTGGAGGCAGCGATCACTGGTGCCGACCGCGTCGTCTGTATTTCGCTGGTCGCAGCTGAGCCGCTTGTGGAAGGCTTTCCGCCTCGGTCCTCATTGACGGAAATGGCTCGATCGGTGGTGGCCCATTTTGAGGTGGTGACGGGCGTACGGCCGTTGAAGCCCCCGTCGCGCTGGACTGGTGAACTGGGGCAGACCCTCGACAGGACGGCGCGACGAGTCGCCTGCGACGGCCGACTAGGGCCGGGGAAGGACGGGGCACTCGCCGTGGCCGGGACCGTCGAGCAGCATCTGGGCAGCGTGCGCATGGCCGCGGAAGTCGTCGTCGAGGACGAAGGATGCCCAGCGACTTGGAGCAAGCACTTTCTGCTGGTCACGCGGTCGCACATTGCCCTGCTCGCGATGACCGTAGACGACTGAATACGGAAACCGGGCACGAGGGGGCGCACTGTGCGGGAAAGGGTATGCGATTGCGTGCGGCGGATCAGGAAGCTGCCGACGGACGAAGAGGCCGACGGGTGGCTGGCGGGTGGGAATCCGCTGAGGACGGCCGGGCCATTGACGCGACGTCGCTCGATCTGCCCGTAAAACAGAGGCTCGTCGGCATGCGGCGAAGCTACACTCACCACATCCTGAACCGCTGAGCAAGGGAAGTAGCAACATGTGCGTCGCCCTCTTCTCTACCTCGATGTGGACGGGCCACTGAATCCATACGCCGCGAAGCCGGAGCGCCGGCCTGAGGGCTACTCAACCCACCGGATGAAGCCGGAGGGCTGGATCGCCCAAAACCCCGGCAAGCCACAGGCATACGTGAAGCCGCTCCGGGTCTGGCTCAACGCAGGCCACGGCAGTCGGCTCCTGGAACTGAGCGACCTGTACGACCTGGTGTGGGCGACCACCTGGGGGACGGAAGCGAACGCTTTCATCGCGCCTGTCCTCGGCCTCCCCGAACTGCCCGTGGTGGACTGGCCCACGATGAACGGCGCGGGGCCGTGCGGCACGCTCTGGAAGACCCGCTATCTCATCGCGCACGCCGCCAGCAGGCCGTTCGCCTGGATCGATGACGACCTCGGCGCAGCCGACCGAACCTACGCGGCTACGCACCACGACGGCCCGGCACTGCTCCACCACGTCGACCCGCGACGAGGGCTGCTCGACGAAGACTTTGCCGCACTCACCGCATTCGCGGTCTCTCTGCACTCCCCCGGCACCTGACTGCCACAAGCAGCGAGAGCGGGAGTTCCGCTACGGCGCACCGCCCGCCGTACGTCCGCCGAGCCTCCTCCAGCTTCCACGCCATGACGGTCGCCCACCGGGCATCGTCCTCGGTGCGGTCCAGGTGCAGCAGAGTGGCGGCAGCGAGGCTGACTTGGACGTCCGGCAAGAAGTCCACCTCCACGGCCTGGCCGGGCGGGCGGCGGCGATCGGTTGGTATACCGCCCCCGCCGCTTCGGCGCAGGCGCCGATCTGCCTGGTCAGGGCGGCGATCAGCCGCGCGTGGCGGCGTCGGCGGGCGGGGACGTCCAGGCGGTCCTGTGCCGCGGTCACCCTTGCTCTATGCCGCGCTGCGCCAACCCTGGATCTCTTTCGCCACAGGGACTCTGAGCAGGGCGGTCAAGTTTGGGTGACAACGCTCAAGGCTCAATGACCCAGGGCACCCTGCCGTGCGCTGAGGTGCCCGAGCAGTTCCGCCCGGGCGCCTCGGCGCCGCCTGGGCTAGAGGCGTATGGGTCACGGGGGCATTCCCGCTGTTGGGCCCAGGACAACCGCGCTGCGGGCGGCGCACCCCCACCCGACTACATGCCGTCTCCTGAAAGTATGATCACGAATTCGATATCTGTGACATGTCACCACATAGGCCTCCCGGAGAAATTGAATGCGGCGTTCCGTCATCCCCCTCAGCGCCGTTGTCCTGCTGTGCGCGGGGTGTTCCTGGGGCCGCGTGGCCGATGAGCCGAAGCCGCCCGCGAAGGCAGCCGCCTCCGCTCCGGCCGTGGACCACGGGCCGACGGTGCGGGCCGCCGTGGCTGCCACGGGCAAGACCAGCGCCCGGATCGATGAACAGATCAAGATAGGTGACGGCACCCGCCCCTACACCCTCGCCGTCAAGGGCGCCTTCGACCTGGCGGGCGACAAGGGTCGCCTGGCGGTGGACATGCTGGATGCGCCGGGCCCCCGGCACGTGGACGAGATGTTCACCAACGGCACCGTCTACGTGGGCGGGTTCCTGGGGATGGGGGACTCCTGGGGCTCGACCGCCCGGGACGAGGCCGAGGCCCACTACTTGCTGCGCGCACCTCTGAACGACCCCGAGCACGTCCTGCGCCAGGCAGCCGGCATGCGCAAGATCTCGAAAGTCGGCGAGGAGAAGGTGAACGGCATGCCCGCCGTCCATTACCGCGGCATCCTCGAGGACGACATGGTCACGCTCCGGCTGGCGCAGGAAATGCGGGCGAAGTGGGCCGCCGGAAAGAAGCAGATCGGTGAGATCCCCGTCTTCGCGGACGTCTGGGTGGACCGGAACGGACGGGTGGCCCGCACCCTGCTCTCCTGCGCCATGGGCCCGGTCAGTGTCACCGTGACGATGAACCTCGCGGACTTCGGCAAGCCCGTGGAGGTGGTGGCCCCGGCCACCGACAAGGTCACCCCCGTACCCTCCTCCAGCGGCGTCCTCACCGGCTGACGAAACGGCGACGGTTGCGGTGGCACCCCGCGGTGGCGCCACCGCCGACAGTTCCCAGCAACACTCCGGCCGGGCTGTGCGGCGGAGCACCCGTATGACGGGTGACGACGACTTTTACGACGCCCTGTCCGACGCATTCGCCGGCTCCAGCCGCCTCGTGGACGCCCTGGCGCAGCTCCCGCTGGACTTCCAGGCCTTCTACATCGGGCACGTCAAGCTCTACCTCGACGTCGCCCGGGCCCTGCGGGCCGGCCAGGACCAGCTCAAGATCATGGAAAGCAGCCGCGGCCTCTTCACCGCGATAGCGGACCTGCCCCCAAACAGTTCGACGTCATCGTCCTGCGCAACGTCCTGGACTACCCCACCAGCCGCATCGCCTGGTTCATGTGACTGAGCGAAAGCGTCGTGGACTACCACTGCCGCAACACCAAAGAACGCCTGCGCGTCCAGCTCGGCATCCCCGGCACACCCCCCACGCTCACCCTCTGGCAAGGAGAGGAACAAGAAGTGACCTCCGCCAGCATCTCGCGGCAGCAGCGGGTGCTTACGACCTGGGGGAATTTAGGATCCCTCTGATTCACTGAGGCACATGGGGATCGGGACATTCATCACACAGGCGCGACGGCTGGCGGCACACGAGGGGCGGTGGATGGCGAGCCTCGGGCTGTGGGTGGCTCGGCGCTCGCACGGGGTCCGGGACGCGGATATCGCTGTCGGGTATGCGCGTGCTCAGGCGCCGACGGCGTACGGGTTGGTCTTCGTGTTCGTGGTCGAGACGGTCGGGGTGTCCTTCATGCTCGCCGCGTATCCGGTCGCCCACCTGGTCATGCTGCTTCTCGACCTCTACACGGTGTTTCTTGTCTTGGGGCTGCACGCCGCCGCCGTCACACGCCCACACGTCGTGGGGCCGGGCGAGCTGCGGATACGGCGCGGTGCACGGCTCGATCTGCGGATACCCCTGGAACGGATCGCGTCCGCCCGTTACGACCTTCGCTTCCCGGACGCGAACAAGTCCGAGGACGGTGTGCTGGACGTGGCCATCGCGTCGCAGACCACGATCACTATCGAGCTGACCCAACCAGTCACCTCCGTGAGCCTGTTGGGGCGGCGCGCGGAGGTTCATACGGTCCGCTGCCACGCCGACGAACCGCAGGCCGCCGTCGCGGCGATCAAGAAGCTGCTGCCGGCAGACAGCTGACAGGGCCGACACTGTTACCGCAGTTCGGTCATACGGAACTGCGGACCGTGACATGAGACGGGCCGCACGAGTTGGGTGAGTTGTGAAGCTGACCCGGGCCCGTGCGGCCTGCTCCCATCCTGCCCTGTCCGGTGTCTCCCGCGCACATTTCGGCGAGTTGCCCGAAGAACTCGCGGCTCCATGGGAGGCAGCGCGCGAGTCCGCGCTACGTGATCAGCGTGGCGGCCCCCGGCGCCGATCGGTGGGGGCTGGGCGCAAGCCGAAACTGGTCTTCGTCGACCGGTTGCTGGTCACCCTCCCCCACCTGAGGCATGGGCTGCCGCACGCGGCCCTGGCCGAGTTCTTCAGCGTGGACCGCTCCACTGTCTCCGCCGCGATCCGCCGAGTCCGTCCCCTGCTCAATTCCTCCCAAGGTCGTTAGTCAACACGGCTCCCTGGGACGGGGTTTACTCTGACGAGTGGTTCGCCAGCGTACTGTCGTTTGCTGGGCTGATGGCGGTGATTCAGCCCGCCGGGTGAACGGACCGGCCGTTGCCTGGCCAACGGGCGTTGAACGGCGGGGCGGCTCCCAAGCGATCGCCCGGCCTTCGTGCGCTAGAAGACGGGCGGCCTGCCGGCAAGGGTCAGCCGTGCCACGGTGCGCCAGCTCATCGGCGTCCGCGTACCGCAGTTGGTGCGCACTCCTTCTCGGAAGCCGGCCAGGGAGGTACGCAGAACCTTGAGGTCACGGAAGCGCCACAAGGTCAGCAGGGACCAGACGGCGAGGTTGACGGGTACCAGGATGCGCGGGAGGTTTCGGCGAGCCAGCCAGACCCGGTTGCGGGCGTTCATCCGGTAGAACATCGCGTGCCGTGCTGGGTTGGTGGCCGGATGGTGCACGGTCACGTCCGGCATGTAGTAGCCGGTGTATCCGTGGTCCCAGCATCGCCAGGCGAGGTCGATGCCCTCGTGGAAGAGAAAGAAGTGCCCCGGCCACCCGCCGACGCCTTCGAACGCCTCACGGCGCATCAGCATGATGCCTTCGGCCATAACCGTCACGGTGCCCGGGCGTAGAGCGTCGGCGCGCAGGCGGGGCACCCAGCGGCGCAAGGTGATGCCGGTGTCCGGGTCGGCGATGCGCGGCTGTACGTACGCCAGGCTGGGGTCCCGCAGAAGGCGGGTGGCCAGCCGGGCGATGCTGTCCGGCTCGGGGAGGACGGCGTCGTTGTCGAAGAACAGCAGCAGGTCGCCCTTGACGCTCTCGGCTCCGACGTTGCGGCCTCCGGGGATGCCCAGGTTCTCCGGCAGCGCCACGGTGCGGACGCCGGGCGGTACAAGTTCTGGTTCGACGCCGTTGCCCACTACGACGACGTCGAGGTCCACCCCTTCCTGGGCCAGGAGCGAGTCCATGGCCCGGGTGAACTCCTCTTTGCGGTCGTTCATGGTCAGGACGATGGCACCGATCGTCGGGGGCGGTGTGCTCAACGGTCGTTTCCTCTCCCGGGGGCCTGTCGCGGCAGCGTACATACCAGAGGGCCGCCGACGGCGCCGCCGTTCACTCCCGCGTCACCTGGAGGCCGATGGCCCAGCGTCTACCGGACTCCGGCAGGCGTACATGGCCTGCGACCTCTCCGGTGCCGTGTCAGGCAACGTTCGCCCTGTCGACGACGGCGTGTAGGCGCCGGTCGTCGGCGTGACGGTTTCGCCAGATGATGTAGCGACGGATCATAGTGCCCTGCTCCTTGTTGATCGCCATGGTCGGTGCCGTCGAGGATGAAGTAGCGCAAGGCGATGGCTGGGCCTCGATCCGGTTCAGTCAGGAGGAGTTGGTCAGGAGGTAGACGATCTCGGTCTTGCCGGCCCACAGCAGTCGTCGCCCCTCGTCGTCAACGCTCTCGCGCACACGCACCTGTTCGGCCACTCGTGTCGGCGTACACGTGAAGATGGCTCTGGGCAAGATTTTCGTAGCCGGAGACCACCTCGGTGACACGGTCAGCCGGTCCGCATAGCGGCGTCGGAGGTGGGCGATGAGGACAACACAATGACAGGGAATCTGACCCGCTCGGTACGCCGGGTCCGTAAGTCCCGGACGAACACGTCGTACAAGCGGTTGGTAGCGCCGGGCGCCAGATTGGACGCCAGGGATGAGAAGAGGCCGTATCTGCCGTCCGCGCCCAGCCCGAGCGGTTCCGACCAGTCGTCGGGCTGAGCGCCATCGAGGCGGAGGCTCACCTGGACGGTGCCGTTCCCCTCCGTGTCCGCCTGCGCCGGTGCGGCCGCCCCCGGCAGGAGGAGAGTCGCGAGAAAGCAACTCCCGCGCCTCAGCCACCGCCCGACGGCCTCACCGTTCATCCGTCTCGCCAATCTCCCCCGTCTCACGATGACCTGTCCTCCCCCGTGGCCGGGCCGGGTCGCGCTTGCGCCCCTGGCGCGGCTGCCCGGTTGGGCTCCGGTGAAATGATCCCGTCCGTGCATGATTCGCACATATGATCTTTCCACTCATATTCTTCTTCGCCCGGGGGACCCTGCTCTGTGACCGCATCTCCGCGCGCGCTGCGCGCGTGGTCTTGCCGGCCGACGCCTGTCTGGTCGCCCATGTCGTGCTCGGCGTGCTCGGCGGGACCGACGTCGCGGCCTCGATCTGGGCGCCGCATCCGCTCGCGATCGGGGCGCCTTGGCGCTGGAGCGGGCGGAACGGCCGGGACTGGCGCACAGGGCGATGCACGCGCGGGCGACGGCAGGCCACCGTGGGAGCCGCCTCAGGCAGCGCGTCGGGCGACCTCGCGGCCTGCTGGACTCGGCCGACGCGGAGCACCCGTGGCTGGTCGCGGGGCACTTGCCCGCATCCCACATCTCTTGCACATCTATGTGAACTCACGACGACTGATCGGACCGTAGAACCCATGTCAGGGAAGATCCTCCCGTTCGTCATCATCACCGTCATGCTCTGCTTCTGGCTACGGTCCAAGAGGCTCGCCAAGCGCGCGGAGAGACTCGCCGCCGAGATCGGCGCGGAGCTGCTGCCGCCGGAGCGGCAGAACACGGACCGGGCGTACCGGGACTCCGAGGCGGAAGCCGTGCTGGCGGCCCTCTCCCAGGGTGATTGGCAGCCCGCCGCCCAGGCGCTCACCGCCACGGGCACCGACTGGGAACGTCGCTCCTACCTCGTCGGTGTCATCGCGAGGCGGGCGGCCGACGACGGCACCTGGCTGCGGGCCTGGCAGACCGCGCGCCCCGACGATCCGGACGCGGCCGTGGTCCACGCGAATGCCAAGGTGTCGTTGGCCTGGCAGATCCGTGGCGGGGCCTGGGCCAAGGACACCTCCGCCGAGCAGTTCGCCGGCTTCCACCGGGTGCTGAAAGAAGCCAGGGAGGACTTCGACCGGGCCACCTCCCTGGCTCATCCCGACGACCCGACCCCGTACCTGCTTCAGATCCCGCTGTACATGGGTCTGAACGCCCCGCACGAGGCGCTGCACCAGCTGTGGGCCGAGGTCACCGCCCGCGCGCCGTACCACTACGAGGCCCATGGGCGCGCGCTCCAATACTGGAGCGCGAAGTGGTGCGGCTCCGCCGAACTCGCCCGCAACTTCGCCGCACAGGCCGCGGCGACGGCTCCGCATGGCAGCTTGCTGACGATGTTCCCGCTGGTCAGTTGGTACGAGCACAACGACGACGAGGCGCCGGAGGAGGCCTACGGCTGGCCGGAGATGATGGCCCTGACCGAGGCCGCGCTGGCGGATGTCGCCGCAGCTCGGCCGGACCACCCCAGGGCCGCCGAGGTCCGGCATCTGCTGGCCTACTGCCTGACCAAGCAAGGCCGCCACGAGGCCGCCCTGGAACAGTTCCGGCTGGTGGACGGCTATGCAGGAGCCCTCCCGTGGCGCTCCTACAGCAACCCGGCTGAGGTCTACTGCGCCGTAAGAGGCGTAGCGCTCCAGGGCGCGGCGGCGTCGAGGCTCGTCGGCTGAGTCACCTATGGATCACCGGCGGCGATTCATTCATGTCCAGGCCCGTCACCGAACCGCCGGTGGATTCCACGGCTGTGGTCTTCGGGCCGACCCGGGTCCCTCTCGCCGGAACTCGAGCCGGACCGTCATCGAGTCTGACGGCGCACGATCACCAGGTCGCCACGTGGTGCGTCGGCCGGACACGGCGCGTGGACGTCAGACTGCTCCGGCCGCGCTTGCTCTGACCCGGGGGCGGGGTGGCCTCAACACCATTGCAGCCGTACCGGTCACTATGCTGCCGGGATGACTGCACAGTCGCCCCCGCCGCTGACGCCGGAAGTCGCGGCATACTGTCCGTCGTGACGACCTATGACGGCATTGGTGTGACCTATAGCCACACCCGACGACCGGATCCCCGGATCGCCGCCAAGATCCACGCGGCGCTCGGCGATGCTACGACGGTGATCAACGTAGGGGCCGGCACCGGCTCCTACGAACCACCGCAAACGGTGCTGGCGGTTGAACCCAGTTCAGTGATGATCGCCCAGCGTCCGGCCGGATCCGTGCGGGCCCTGCAGGCATCCGCGGAGTCGATCCCTCTCGCCGACGACTCCGCCGACGCGGTGATGGCCCTCCTGACCGTGCACCACTGGACCGACCTGGAAGCCGGTATCGGGGAGCTGCTTCGGATCGCCCGGCGGCGCGTCGTCATCTTCACCTGGGACCAGACCATCCTCCGCAGGTTCTGGCTGGTGGACGAGTACCTGCCGGAGGTGGCCGCGTTCGATGACAGGCGTGCCGTCGCGATCGACCGGCTGACTGCACTGTTGGGAGGCACCCGCGTCGAGACGGTCCCGATCCCGCACGACTGCACGGACGGGTTCGGCGCCGCCTTCTGGCGCCGGCCCGAGGCCTACCTTGATCCGGAAGTGCGTGCCGGCATATCCATGCTCGCCCAGACTGACGAGGAGGTACTCCGTCCGGGCTTGGCCCGGCTGGCTGACGACCTGTCTTCCGGCGTGTGGCACGAACGCCATGCCGACCTGCTTCACCGCGAAACACTCGACATCGGCTACCGGCTTGTCATTGCTGACCTGTAGGGACAGGCGAGCAACGAGACTCCGGGCTCAGGCGTGCGCAAGCCTTCACGTTGGTAACTACCCATACAATGAGGGTGGTTGGCATCGGTCACGGGGCGTGTGATGTTCACCGACGGGCAGCCGAGGCCAGCCACTCGCGCTGGAGCATGGCGTATACCAGGTCGTCGCGCCATGCCCCCTTGAAGAACTCCGTGCCGATGAAGCGGGCCTCCCGGCGCATGCCCAGCCGTTCGAGGAGTCCGGCTGAGGCGGAGTTGTCCGCGTGGCAGCGGCCGATCATCCGGTGCATCCCCAATGCGTCGAACCCCAGGCGGAGGACGGCGAACGCGGCCTCGGTGGCAAAGCCCTTGCCCTGGTGAGCGGGGTGGAAGACATAGCCGAGCTCACCCTGGCGGTGTTCGGCGCTGAGCAGGACCAGTTCGACCTGCCCGACGACCGTCCCCGTGCCCGGCTCGACAACCGCCAGGCTGAGACAGTCCCCGTCCGAGGCCAGTTCGGTCTCCCGGGCCATCTGCTCCACGGCCACCCGGACGTCCTCCGGTCCTCGCGGCTCCCACCGCATGAACCGGGCGACGTCCGGCCGACTCTGGTAGTCGCCAACGTCCTCGGCGTCTTCGGGCCGGAACGGACGGAGTATGAGCCGGGCGGTGGCGATAGGGAAGTCGATGCGCAGCATCGGGCGACTGTAACCCGGGCCCGCCTCTACGCGGACATCCCATGAACGACGGGCTGAGACGTAGCGGAAAGTCGCACGGCGAGTGTCTGCAACTCCCGGAACCTGGACCTTCAAGATCCAGTGTCTACGGTGTCCAGGATCCGGGGGCAGCGGGCCGTAGTGATCGCCCCGGCACATCCGGCAGATCTCCACGCGCCACGGACGGGTTCATCGCACGTTCAGGATTCATCTCGGTGCCGGGTCTACAGCTTGCGTCCCATTGCGCGGAGGAGATGGTCCTGCTCGGAGGTGTCCGACGTCGGTGCCCCTGTGGGTGACCCGTAGTAGCGGTTGCTGTCCGTGATCGGGCTTTCGCTGACGCCGTGATAGATCCACTGGAAGTTGTTGAGGATCCAGTGCACCGTGCGCGCGTTGAGTCGTTCGTCGAGCCGTACCGCGCGGGCGAGATCCCAAGTGTGGGTGATCGCGTCCACGACGTACAGGCCAAGCAGCTGCCGACCGGGAACGGGACCGAACGGGTAGTCGACGATCTGGTCGAGCGCGCCGACGGCGTGGAACGCCGCCCGGCACTCGGCCACGGCATCCCGGTAGGTGGTCACCAGGTCACCGTTGGGCTCCTCGTGGTCCAGGTTCGCCATGAACTCCGCACTGCTGCCGCCACGCAGGAGCGAGGTATAGATGCGGCTCCCCTGGATCATGTGGTTGACCAGTTGACGCACGTTCCATTCGGTGCACGGCGTGGCGTTCTCCCAGCACGTGTCCGGCACCGACCGTAGCCGATCACTGAAACCCTCTGCCGCAGTGTCGAAATAGCTGAGCATCGTGCTGTCTGTGTCATTCATGGTGCCGAGTCTGGCTGAGGCGTGCTGCTGCTTCCGGCGGGAATCGGACCTTGACCACTTCCGTGCGCCCTGCTCCGCAGCGGGGAGGGCAGATGCGAAGCCTGCGTCCATCGCCGCCATGCCCTGCCTCCCGTCGCCGAAAGCAAGGCGACGGGAGGCAGGGCATGGTCCGGCCCGATCAGGCGGCGTGGCCGCCGTCGACGGAGAACTCGGATCCGGTGATGTAGGCGGCCCCGTCTCCGGCGAGGAAGGCGACCGTGGCCGCGACCTCCTCCGGACGGCCGAACCGGCCGAGGGCCGTCATCGCGGCCTGGGAGTCCGCGTGGGGCCCGTCGGCCGGGTTCATGTCAGTGTCGACCGGCCCCGGGTGGACGATGTTGGCGGTGATGCCCCGTCCGCCGAGCTCCCGGGCGAGGGCCTTGTTGAGCCCGGTCAGCGCCGACTTGCTCATCGCGTAGAGCGTTCCGCCGGGGCCAGGTACCCGCTGGGTCATGCAGGTGCCGATGGTGATGATCCGGCCTCCCTGGCCCATGTGGTCCGCTGCGGCCTGCGAAGCGAGGAAGGCACCCCGTACGTTGACCGCGAGCACGCGGTCGATGTCGGCCAGCGTCAGCCCGGCGAGCGGGCCCAGGACGCCCACGCCCGCGTTGTTGACCAGCACATCGAGTCGGCCGAGTGTCTGCGCCGCCCAGTGCACGGCGCCCGCCGCGTCACCGGCGTCCCCCGCGTCTGCCCTGACGGCGATGCCCCGGCGGCCGATCGCCTCGATCCTGCGGACCACTTCCTTGGCCGCCGCCTCGTTGGCCGTGTAGGTGATGGCAACATCGGCTCCCGCCTCGGCCATGGCCAGTGCGATCGCCGCGCCGATGCCTCGGCTGCCGCCTGTCACCAGAACCGCCTTGCCGTTCATGAGCCCTCCTCGTCATTGGTTGCTGGTTCAATGAAACGGGACGGTGATCGCCGACGCTGGCGGGAATCAGACCTGGCGTTCAGCCTGCGAAGGTGCATGGCTGTGTCAGCGGGGATCGGGGTGGGCAAGACCGCCGAGCGACTCGGTAAAGGCCCGGAGTCCATCAACCGGCCCTACGGCCCCGATTCAAACGGCCGGACGGGCTGTCTGGGTGTTCAGGGCAGCACGAAGCCAGTCGTGTGCCGCGCCAGGCGTCGGTTGCGACGGGCCCGACAGTTCGGCGACGAGTCGCCAGTAACCGTCGATACGGGGGTCCGCGGCGAGCTGGGCGCTGAGCCCGTGGCGGAAGGCCGGTGTGTCGCGCGCACCGGACGCGCGGGCGTAGGCGGAGACGAAACAGTCGAGCGCCTCGCCCTGGTGCGGCGCCCGCTGGGCCCGCAGCTCCGGTGAAGTCAGCGCGAACGCCTCCACCAGACCCTCATAGAGCACGGCCGGGCGGTAGCCCTTCTCGGCTCGGTGTGCCGCGGGCTGTCCGCGATCGGTACCGCGGCAGTCTCCGGAAGTGAAGGCGTGCAGCCGGGCGAAGGCCAGCACCTGGGAGGGGGTCGGATCCGCCGGTGGTTGCGGCACCGCCTGTTCGACGATGGTGGAGACCAGCCGGGCCGGGAGCCGCGGGGGCAGCCACCGCCGCCAGAAGCGCGCCAGCGGAGCTGTGCTGGGCGGGGTGGTCATCGCCCCGATCAGACGCAACCGGTCGACGCGTTCCTCGGGAGCACAGTCTCGGACCAGTTGGAGGGCGGCCTCGCGCCAGCGCAGGGCGGTCATCCGTGAGCCGATCTCCCGCAGTTGCCCCGCGATGGCGTCCTCCAGTGTGTCCTCGTGGTCGAGGATCCGGCCCACTTCCGGGACGGGGAGGTCGAGGGTGCGCAGGGAGCGGATCAGACGCAGCCGGTCGAGTGCTTCGGGGCCGTACCGCCGGTGGCCCCCGGCGCTGCGTCCGGCTTCCGGCAGCAGTCCCCGGTCCGAGTAGAAGCGGACGGTGTTGACGGTGACCCCCACGCGCTCGGCGAGCTCGCCGATGCTCCACGTGTGGTCAGGGCTCCGCTTGCTGTCCGACGACACGACTTGAACCTCCCCCAGAAGGAGTTCTTACCGTACCGGTGAGCGCGCACGGCCCTGGCCGGCCGTGCGGGTCAATGCGTGGGAGGAGATGTTCATGACGGTATTCGTCCTGGTGTCCGGCGCCTTCACCGGCGGGTGGGTATGGGAGGAAGTGGCAGCCCGACTGGGGGCGTCGGGGGCCGAGGTGTATCCGGTGACGCTCACCGGCATGGGTGACCGCCGTGATCCGGCAGGACCAGAAACGGACCTGGAGACGCATATCGGGGATCTGGTGCGGTTGATCGACCAGATGGAGGCGCCGGAGGTGGTTCTCGTCGGCCACTGCTACGGCATCCACCCGGTGCTCGGCGCCGCCGACCGGCGGCCGGAGCGGATCGCCCGCGTCGTCCATCTGGACGCGGGCATGCCCCGGGACGGCGATCCGGCCCTCGAGCTGATCCCCGACCGGGCGGTCCGCGACCGGCTGCTGCGGCGGGCGGAGCAGGCCGAGGGCGACTGGTCGATCGCCCCGCCGTCCCTGGATGAGTGGCAGCGCTGGGGCAGCACCGCCGGCATCCCCGCACCAGCGCTGGCCCGGCTGGTGCGCTGTGCCGCACCGCAGCCGGTGGGCACGCTCACCCAGCCGCTCCGGCTGTCGGGGGCGGTTTCCGGGCTGCCGATGACCGGCGTCCTGTGCACAGCCAATGGTGCGGGCATCGCCATGGTCGAGTCGCTGGTGGGATTGGGGGATCCCCGCTTCCAGGCGCTCGTCGACCCGCGGGTGAGCTTCTTCGAACTCGACACCGGGCACTGGCCGATGCTGTCCACCCCCGACGAACTGGCCGGGGTACTGCTCCGTGCCGCCGCGGGGGACGGGCACCGACTGGCCGCGCCGAGCGGGCAACCCGCACACCTGCGGCCCTTCCTCATGGAGGTGCCGGAGCGGCCTCGCGAACGGGTGGGGCGGGTCGACCTCTACTTGCCCGATGCCGACGACCGGCCCCGTCCGGCGGTGGTGTTCGTCCATGGCGGCCCCGTTCCGGCCGACGCCCGGCCGACGCC
The DNA here is from genome assembly GCF_055576875.1 of Streptomyces sp. NPDC033229. Classification (NCBI taxonomy): domain Bacteria; kingdom Bacillati; phylum Actinomycetota; class Actinomycetes; order Kitasatosporales; family Streptomycetaceae; genus Streptomyces; species Streptomyces sp. NPDC033229. Next base: position 107,703 of record NZ_JBVIQR010000011.1, read on the forward strand.
ACGCGACTGGCCGACCTATGTCGGCTACGGCCGGTACATAGCGAGTCTGGGAGCGGTCGGGGTGACGCTGGACCACCGGCTGCACGATCTCGCCGATTACGAACGGGCTGCCGAGGACATCGCCGAAGCGGTCGAGCTCGTACGCGCTGATCCGCGCGTCGACGGGGAACGCGTCGCGCTGTGGTTCTTCTCCGGCGGCGGGCTGCTGTCGGCGGATTGGCTCGCGGCTCCCCCGCCGTGGTTGCGGTGTGTGGCGGCGACGTACCCGATACTCGCGCCGCTGCCGAACTGGGGGCTGAGCGACCGGTTCCGCACGGCGGCCGCGGTGCGTGCCGCCGGGCCCTTGCCGATCGTGCTGACCCGGGTGGGCCTGGAGAGCGCGGCGATCGCGCGGACGGTCGAGGAATTCCTGGCCGCGGCCACGGAGTGCGAAGCCGATGTCGTGGTGATCGACCTACCGCTCGGTCACCACGGGTTCGAGACGACCGACCGCACCGAGCAGGCGCGCCAGGCCGTGGACCGCGCGGTGCGATCGGTGCTGGGGCACCTGCGGAACTGAGGCATCGCCCACCGGCGGGCCGGTGTCTAGCCCAACTCCAGTTCCCCCACCTTCTGGTCCCCGCTCATCTCCCCTGTCGGCCGGAAGCCGAGCGCCAGGTAGAAGCGTTCGGGCCCGTCCTCGCCCGGGTGCCAGGTGGTGGTGAGGCGGGTGCCGCCACGGCGGCGGATCTCGGCGGCCACGGCCTCGACCGCGAAGCGGCCGTAGCCGCGGCCCTGTTCGTCGGCCGCGATGTTGAGGCGCCACAGGCCCGATCGGATGTCGGTGCCCGTACCGTCACCGGCGAAGTCGATGCCGAGGAAGGCCATGAGGAAGCCGACGGGCCTGTCGCCGTCGAGGATGAGGCGGGGCCAGGCGGTATCGGGGTGCACATACGCCTCGGCGAGGGACTTCACGACAGGAGCCACCAGGTGCTCCTGGTCGGGGCGTACCGTGAGTCCGATCGCCACGTCGAAGTTGTCGGCAGTGATCTTCTCCAGGCGGAGTGCGGTCGTCATGCGGGAACCCTATGCCGAAGGATCAAGTGATTTTTTGAGGGGCCGGCCGTCCCCTCAAGCGGTGGGGGCGCCGGCGACGCGGCGCTCGCCGCCGTTGCGCTCCTGCCAGAACTTGTACACCTCGACCGCGGCGTCGTGGGCCTCGTGGCGCATGGGCAGGCGCCGCTCGGTGTAGTTCCTGGCGAACTCGCCGTAGAAGGTGTCGAGTTCGAAGTACTTGCGGTCGTCCACGTAGTGCGGCTCGTAGGCGTCGCGGGTGGTGAGGAAGACGACCTCGTCCGGGGAGCAGTAGTACAGCGACCCCAGGCACATCGGGCAGGGGTGGGCGAGCACATAGATGGTGGTGCCGGTCAGATGCTCGGTGCCCAGCTTCACACAGGCCTCGCGGATGGCGAGGATTTCGGCGTGGGCAGTCGGGTCGGCGGTCCGGGCGACGAGATTCGGGCTTTCGGCCAGGATGTTCCCGTCCTTGACGATGACGGTCGCGAACGGGCGGCCGCCCTCTTCGACGTTGCGGCGGGCGATGTCGATGGTGCGCTGTGCGAAGTCCATGAGGGTTCCTCCTTACGGGAGGGGGCGGGCCGGCGGCCTCGTCGCCACGGGCCCGCCCCGGGTTCTACCGGATCAGTGAGGTCAGCCGGATCAGAAGGGCTTGGTCGGCAGGTACTTGCCGTCCAGGGTGATCACCGCGCGCTCGCCGCCCTCGGGGTCGGCGACCTTCTTCACGTCCAGCTTGAAGTTGATCGCGCTGATGATGCCGTCGCCGAACTGCTCGTGGACCAGCGCCTTGAGCGTGGTGCCGTAGACCTGCAGCATCTCGTAGAAGCGGTAGATGGTCGGGTCGGTCGGAACGGCACCGGGGATGGAGCCGCGCGTCGGGATGGTCTGCAGCAGCATCGCGGCGTCGTCGTCCAGGTCCAGGAGTTCGGCGACGGCCTTGGCCGAGGTCTCCGGCAGGGGGTGCTGGCCGAGCACAGCGGCGGTGACGAAGGCGACCGACAGACCCGCGGCGTCGGCGATCTGCTGCCAGGAAAGGTCCTTGCGCACCTTGGCCTCGACGGCCTTCACGGAGAGGGCCTGACGGGCGGTGGGGTCGAACTGTGCGTGCACCATGAGAAGGGTTTCCTTTCGGGGTGTGCCGCTCCCGAGGAGAGAAGGGACGGCAGGTTCTGGGGGCCCCAAGCCGTGGGAACGGCTCCAGGGATCGGGATGGGGGGTAGCTCAGGCCGCGCGGGCGGCCGGGCGGCCGGCGGCGGCCACGTCCTCGACCGCGCCGGTGGGGATGTCGTAGACCCAGCCGTGCAGCGTGACGGTGTTCTCCGCCAGGGCGCGGGCCACCGAGGGGTGGGTGGCCAGGTTCGCCAGCTGGGCGAGCACGTTCTCGCGCACCAGGGCGTCCACCTTCTCCGTGCCGGTTTCCGCGGTGGCACGGGCCCGGGAGGCGTCCGCGTGGCGCAGCCAGTCGGCGATCGCGGGGGCACCGCTCAGGTCGTGGTTCTCGGCGAGTGCGGTCATCGCGCCACAGGCGGAGTGCCCGCACACCACGATGTCGCGTACGCCCAGGACGGCCACGGCGTATTCGATGCTGGCCGCCACCCCGTCCGAGCCGGGGGTGTGGGCGGGGACGAGGTTTCCGGCGGTGCGGATGACGAACAATTCACCCGGCTCGCTCTGGGTGAGCAGTTCCGGCACCACACGGGCGTCGGAGCAGCTGATGAACAGCGTCGTCGGCCGGTGCGTCGTGGCCAGGTGGGCGAAGAGCTCCGCCTTGGCCGGGTGGACATCCCGCTGGAAACGCGCGACACCCTCGGTGAGGTTTTGCATGGTCACTCCCTTCGGTGGCTGTCCGCCCCCGTGGGGCTGACGAGATCCACCATGCATGACCTGCTTCTATAGCGTCCAATACTCAATAACCATGACTGCTATCGATGACATCTATAGTTGTGCTCATGGCTCTGGAACTCCGTCATCTGCGCTATCTGCTCGCCGTCGCCGAGCACGCCAACTTCACCCGCGCCGCCGAAGACCTGCACATCTCCCAGCCCACGCTCTCCCAGCAGATCAAACAGCTCGAGCGCACCGTCGGCGCCCAGCTTCTCGACCGCACCGGCCGGACCGTCCGGCTCACCGACGCCGGCGAAACCTATGTGCACTACGCACGCCGGGCCCTGCGCGACCTCGCCGCCGCCGAACGTGCCGTGCTGGACGTGGCCGACCTCTCCCGCGGCCACCTTCGCCTGGCCCTCACCCCCACCTTCACCGCCTACCTCATCGGCCCTCTCATCGCCGAGCTGCACGCCCGCCACCCCGGCATCACCCTGGACGTGAAGGAGCTACCCCAGGACCGCATGGAGGCGGGCCTGCTCGCCGACGAAGTGGACCTCGGCATCGCGTTCCACGGCTCCCACTTGCCCGGCATCACGGCAACCGCCCTGTTCACCGAGACCCTCGGCCTCGTCACCGGTATCCGCCGGCCCGGCGCCGGGGGGCACGCTCCGCTGCCGGTCCGGGATCTCACCGACCGGCATCTCGCCCTGCTCAGCGGCGACTTCGCCACCCGCGGCCATATCGATGCCTACTTCGCCACCCACCACGTCACGCCGCGCATCGTGGTGGAGGCCAACTCCATTCAGGCTCTGACCGAAATCGTCCAGCGCACCACTCTCGCCACGGTCCTGCCCGACGCCATCACCCACGACCACCCCCACCTCACCCCCGTTCCCCTCGAACCCGCCCTCCCCGCCCGTACGGTCACCCTCTTGCGCCGGGAAAACGCCTATCGAAGCGCCGCCGCCCGGGCCTTCACCCAGCTCACCGAGGACCACGTACAGGCCCGCGGCTACGCCCCTGCGTGAAGACGGTGCGGGTTGCCTTTTCAAGGGAAGCCGTTAGGGCACGTCGTGGCCGGTGACCGCTCACTCGGCCCGATAGCCGGGGACGGACGGCCAACGGACCGTCAGCACGACGGATTCCTCCTCGGCACACCAGGAGTGGTCGACACCCCGACCCCAGACCACATAGTCGCCCTGCCGCTCCAACACCACGCTGCGCCCGGGGAGTTCCACGCGGAAGCGGCCGCTGATGAGGACCAGCAGGGCGGTCCGTTCCTCGCCGTTCACCCACCGCGTGCGTGTGTCGCCCCGCGGATGGACACCCCACTTGATTTCGACGTCCTCGCTGTGCCGGGGGTCCGCGGTGTCCTTGAAGTGTCCGAGCAGCCATCCCCGGTCCAGCGCCGCGTCCCGTCCCGCGTTGCCCACGTACACACTGTCGTCCATGCGCCCGGAAGATAGCAGTGGGAGCCGTCGGTCCGGTCCGGCCACCCGCCCGCCAAGGTCCGGGTTGTTTTTGATCAATTGTCCGCAGCCCAAAACATCAAGTCGGACCGACGTCCAGTCCATTCGCTTTCACGCGAATGCCCCAAGAAGCCTCGACTCGGTATCAATACCGCGCATCAACAGCGCGGAACCGGGCACGCCTTTGGTGTGTCAATAATGGGGGCGCCCCGCGCAGGTGGGGCGCACCGAACCTTGAGAGCACCGATACAGGGGGCACGCGAATGAAGAGCGAGCAGCAACACGAGGGAAGGCGCCGGCAACGCCTGGCCCGCAGGGTTTCCCTGCTCATCGCCCTGACGCTGGGCGCCGCCCTGCTGGCGACGCCCGCGTCGGCCGCCGGCGTGCAGGCCCCGGCCGGGACCGGGCAACACTCCCCCCTCAGCAGCACGGACGCACGTCCGGTGACGGTCGGCGCGGTGGACACGGCAGCGTCCCAGCAGGCATCCCTCTCCGCGTCGCACCACAAGACGGCCGATCACAAGAAGCCGTCCAAGGACAAGGACAAGAAGAAGGACAAGAAGAAGGGCCTCTTCCGTAAGCTGGGCGCTGCCCTGCTGGTGGTCATGATTCTCGGCACCCTCTTCGTGGTGGCGCTGATCGTGCTGGTGATCTTCCTGATTCGCCGGGCCTCGCGGCGACGCCGTTCCTCATAGCGCGTCGTGAAGGGCCCGCGGCGAACAGCGGGCCCTTCACGAACCGATGGCGTTATCGGCAGCGGAAAAACCGCGCCCGCGGATACGAGAGGCGGGGGCCCCCGCGCCATCCGCAGCCGACTACCGCCGCAGTCCGGCGCCCGCACCGCACCTGACCTCGCGCCCCGCTGCAACCGTTTCCTGGCCAAACTCCTTCACAGTGGGCCTCTTGCCCAGCTGACGGATACGCGACAAGATGCCGATGAACGCGCAGCCCGCTCACCGCGCACAGCAGCCCCGCCACCGAACCGGAATCATTTTCTCCGCTCCATCACGCATTCCCGTTTCGATACTCCGGCCCCCGGTTACCCCCGAGCGAAAATCCTTCATTTCCTCGGCGAGGCCCGAGTAAGAAGGGCATCCTGCTGTGCCGACAGGTGTTCGCGGCCATCGAGAGATATCCAGTGAGCATGTCGATAGGACTGGTGTGAAGTGAACAGCCAATTACGTCAGCTGTGGGGCAACGGTACGGCGATCACGGCCGTCCGAAGACGGATCTCGGCGATGGTAGGAGCCGTCGCACTGATCGCGGCCGTCCTCACCGGCGCCGCCACCGGCACAGCCGCCGCCGCGCCCGCCGAGTCCAAGGCCGCGGCGGGCGGGTGGTCCTGTTCCGGGGCACCCGTTCCGGCCGGGTACGTCATCACCATGTACGACCGAAATGGCTGCAACGGCGCGGGGGCCTGGTTCCAGCAGCCCGCTCGGGACGGCATCTGGACCTGCTCCGGCTCGCCGATCGTGTCCGGCTACGTCATCAGCATGTACGACCGCAACGGCTGCAGCGGCATCGGCGCCTGGTACCACCAGCTGGCCCGTGACGGCATCTGGACCTGCTCGGGCTCGCCCATCGTGTCCGGTTACGTGACCACCATGTACAACCGCAGCGGCTGCAGCGGCATCGGCGCCTGGTACCACCAGCTGGTCCGCAACGGCATCTGGACCTGCCCGGGCTCGCCCATTCCGGCCGGCTACCGGAGCACCACCTACAGCGCGTCCGGGTGCAGCGGCCTCGGTGCGTGGTACACCGTGCGCGCCTGACCTCGAACAGTCTCAGCCCAGGGCGGCCGACGCCTGCTCGCCCGCCCGGCGGCGGGCGTCGGCGGCCCGGGCCGTGTCGCCGACGTGGTCGGCGAGGCGCGCCCGGGCGGCCCAATTGGCGCCACATCGGCAGCCGGAGGGCCTGAACACCGACGGCCCGGCAGCAGGTGAACGGACGGGCGTACGGGGCACGCCGCGCCTCGCCGCGCGATCCGGGCGCCCCGGTTCGCGCTCTGCCGAAACCCCGGCCAACACGACACGCTGGCGCAATCCGGACTGCAGTCGTGGAAGGGCCCGTTGATGCCACGAGGTTCGCCGCTCACCACCGCGAACACCACGAGCCACGCCGTCCGCACGGCCGGACCGATGCGGTGATCCCGCCGCAGGCCGGCCGGCCCGGCCGGGACACGCACGTTGTGGTCGTCGGAGCGGGCTTCTCCGGCATCGGCGCCGCCGTCCGACTGCGCCGGGCGGGGTTCCACGACGTGCTCGTCCTGGAGAAGGGACCACAACTCGGCGGCACCTGGCGGGACAACACATACCCGGGTTGCGCCTGCGACGTGCCCTCGACGCTGTACAGCTACTCCTTCACCCCGGACACCGCCTGGACGAGAGTCTTCGCGGGGCAGCGGGAGATACACGCCTATCTGCGGTCGACGGCCGAGCGGTACGGTCTCGGCGACGTGCTGCGCTGCGGAGTGCGGGTCCTGGGGGCCCGGTGGGACCCGGGCGTCGGGCGCTGGCGGCTGGACACCAGTGACGGGCCCCGCACCGCCGCGATACTGGTCCTGGCCACCGGGCCGTGGCACGTGCCGCGCGGCCTCGACGTGCCCGGCGTCGAGGAGTTCCCCGGGCCCGTGCTCCACACCGCCCGCTGGGACCATGACGTCGAGCTGGCCGGTCGTCGCGTGGCCGTGGTGGGGAGCGGTGCCTCCGCCGTCCAGCTCGTCCCGGCCGTCGAGAAGCGCGCTTCGGCGGTGCACCTCTTCCAGCGGACCGCCCCATGGGTACTGCCCAAACCGGACCTGCCGGTCCCCGCCGCGGTCAACCGGTGTCTGGACCGACTTCCCGGAGCCCGGCGGGCCTTGCGCGCCGCACAGTACGGGCTGCAGGAGAGCCTCGGCGGCGCCTTCCGTCATCCGGAGCTCGCGCGCCTCGTCGAGGCGGGCGCCCGTGCGCACCTGCGGCTCGCGGTCCGTGACCGGCGGCTGCGCCGGGCGCTCACACCGGACTACCGGCTGGGCTGCAAGCGCCTCCTGACGTCCAGCACCTACTACCCCGCCCTGGCCCGGCCGCACGTCCACCTTCACCCCACGGCCGTGACGGCCGTCCGTGGCCAGGAGATCCTGGGGGCCGACGGCACCGCGGTCCGGGCCGACGTCCTCGTCACCGCCACGGGCTTCCGCGTCGGTGAGCTGCCGCTGGCCCGGAGTCTGCACGGCGTGAACGGCCGCACTCTCCACGATGCCTGGGGCGGAGAGCCACGGGCCTACCTCGGTACCAGCGTCAGCGGATTCCCCAACCTCTTCGTGCTCCTGGGCCCCAATCTGCTCGGCGGCTCCTCCTCCGCGATCACCGCCCTCGAAGCCCAACTGACGTACCTCACCGCGGCCCTGACCCATCTCGGCCGCAGCGGCCATGCCGCCCTGGACGTCCGGCCGGGCGTGCAGGCCGCCTACAACGCGGCCGTGCAGGAGGCGCTGCGGACCACGGTGTACAACTCCGGCGGCTGCGCCAGCTACTACCTCGCCCCCAGCGGGCGGAACACCTTCGTGTGGCCTTGGTCCACCGGGCGGCTCGTCCAGCGGCTGAGCCGCTTCGATCCCGGCGCCTATGTCTGGCACACCCCGGCCGGCCGCGCCCTCCCGCCCGCTTCCGCGACGCCGCAGGACGGCCACCGCGCGCAGCCCGCGCACGGGGAGCAGTCATGACCCGACGTCGGCACCTGCGGTCCTACGACCGGGAGGTCCACGACCACCTGCCGCCGGGCGTCGTCCCCGAGCCCGTCGTCTGCCCCACCGGCTGGTACTTCGCGCGGTTGGGGTACGTTCCGCTGCGCGACGAAGGGCGGCACTTCTCCTTCGTGATCCAGCCGGTCGATACGAACGCCACTCGTGTGCTGCGGGCCCGTGAGGTGCCGAGTCAGTTCACATCGACGTCGTCGAAGAGTTCCAGCATCCGGCCGAGGACCCGTACGCAGGTCGTGACGTCGGCGTCGGTGAGGTCCCCGCCGACCTGGCGCAACAGGACATGTTCACGGTCGAGCACGGCCGCGATGGCCGCCCGGCCGTCGTCGGTCAACGAGATGAGCGAGGACCGCTGGTGGGCCGGGTTCGGGAGGATTTCGACGAGCTGCCGTGCCGCGGCGTCGTTGACCATGCGCTGCACGAACTGGCGGCTCAGCGCCTGGGCGCGGCCCATCTGCGGGACGGTCATGGGTCCGTGCTCCCGGAGCAGCTCCAGAACACCCCGCACCCCGACGGAGATCCCCTGGATCGGCGCGTCCTGCTCGACCTTGCGCTGGACGCGCCGGTACAGCGGCCCCACCAGGGCGAACACCTCCATGAGTCGGGGAGCGAGGTCGTCGGGCGGCAGGGGCTGGTCGGTGTCGGTCATCGGACCATGATGACACCCGGGGTGCCGTCTTTCGAAAACATATGACACCTCAGTTGTCGAATTGGGCCGCGTATGGCACCTTGGTTGTCATGAACGACGCCTCCGACCTCCGCACCTTCGAGAGCCACGACGGCCCCCTCGCCTACCGCGACACCGGCAGCGGACAGCCCGTGGTGCTGCTGCACGCGGGCTTCCTGGACCACACCATGTGGGACGACCAGATACCGGCCCTCGCCCGCCACCACCGGGTGATCACCCCGGATGCCCGGGGACACGGCTGGTCCGCCAACGCGAGCGCCCCGTTCCGCCAGGCCGACGACGTCGCCGCGCTGTTGCGCCACCTCGCCGTCGGCCCGGCGGTCCTCGTCGGGGTGTCGATGGGGGCGAACATCGCGGTCGACACCACGCTGGAACACCCCGACCTGGTGCGGGCCCTGGTCGTCAGCGGTGGCGGCACCCCCGGCCCCGGCGACCCCTGGACCGATGCCCTGCGAGCCGCCCAGTTCAACGCGTTGGGAGCCGGTGACATCGGGGGCTGGCTCGACACCTTCGCGCTCAGCGCGTCCGGACCGCTCCGCACGCCGGACGACGTGCACCCCGACGTCGTACGACGGCTGCGGGAGATGGCCGCGCGGACCATCGCCAAGCACACCGCCGGCGAACCGGACTTCAACGTCCCCGTGCCCGACACCGCGACGCGCGCGAAGGAGATCTCCGTTCCCGTCCTGGCGCTCAACGGCGCACTCGACGCGACCGACCTCATCGGCATGGCCGAACACGTCGCGGGCTCCGTCACCGACGGCCGCGTGACCGCCGTCGAAGGCACCGGCCACTTCCCCAACATGGAGGAGCCGGGCGCCTTCAACCAGGCTCTCGAGGAGTTCCTGCGCGGCTTGTGACGGGGCCGGACGTCCGGTGGCCCGGTGCACGGGCACCGAGCCACCCCAGGACGTGCGGTCGGGAATCACACCTTGGGCACGCGCAGCTTCGTCCAGCTCGTGCTGCCGGGGGTGCCGTCCGCGTCCGAGCCGGAGTAGCCGAGTTTGCGCTGCCACGCCGCGTACGACTTCCGGTCGGCCTCGGTCCACTCGGGGCCGGGGCCCTCCTCGTAGCGACCGCATCCCTCCGCCACCAGCCGTTTGCCCATCGCGGTGATGACGGGGCTGTTCCGGCCCGCGCGGAAGAAGTCCGCGCCGTGGAAGGGCTCGTACTGCGGTGGTTTCGGCTGGGGCCCCGGCCCGCCCGGCTTCCCCTTGAGGCAGCCGGCTATCCGTGAGCGCATCGAGCTCATCGTGAAGCCCTTGGGGTCGATCTTGGTGTTGGTCCACTCCTTGTGGCCGATCACCGAGCGCTCGGTCCAGCCGTGGGCGCGGCAGATCGCCGCAGACACCTTCTCGATGGCTTCCAGCTGAGCGGCGGGCCACGGGTCCTGCCCGTCGCCGAGGTTGATGCACTCGAACCCGTAGAAGCGGGCATTGCCATCGGTGTCGTTCTCGTCGGGCGCGGGCAGCGCCCGTTCCTCGATCACCGCGCTCAGGACGTCGCCGTCCCCCAGTCCCGCGTGGTTGGATCTGCCGTTGCCGACGAGGTACACCGTGCCGTCCTTGGCGATGACGCCATGGCACAACGGCCCGGGCAGCTCCGCATAACCGTCGTAGCAAAGGTCGACCGACTCGTCCGTCCCCGAGGTGACGGTGTGATGGATGACCACCCCGTGTACGGGACCCCACGCCCCCTTGCCGTTGCGGTTGTGGGTACGCCAACTGCGGTGCTCCCGCACCTTCACACCCTCCTGACGGAGAGCCTCGACCAGTCGGTCGGCGGACAGGGGTTGTGCCATGACTTCCTCCTTGACTACATCACAACGTCGTACTCGCGTGCGGAACAGCGTCGGAACAACAAACCGCCCGGGGCGTCACTCCCGTGAGGTGTCCCCGATCGACTCGATCGGCGCGGCCAACGGCCGGAACGTGTACCGCAAGTCGGTCACCGCGCGCTCGCCGCCCACCACCCAGGCCAGCGGGGCGTAGTGCGCGTCGACGCCCGCCGGGGGTTGGAGCAGGGGCCGGCTGTCCGCCGCCACGGGCCACTCCACCGTGCCGGTGGCGGTGCGGGCGGGTGCGGCCCAGAAGTCGCCCGGACGGTAGCGGCCACCGGGTTCGAACCAGAGCTGTATCCCGTCCTCCAGGTCGATCCACGTGCCTTCGACGACCTTCAGGGCGCCGTTGCGGTGGTGCTTGGCCGTGCCGCGGCCGCCGGGGGCGCGGTGGTCCCAGCGGCGCAGGAAGGGGTGCAGGCCGGGCAGCCTGCCGGTGCCCGGGCCGGGCTCGGCGTTCAGTCGCACCCGGCGGCCCGGCAGGTCGACCTCCTCGACCCGCAGCAGATCGGCGGGCTCGCCGCGGCTGGTGTAGGCGGAGTCGGCGAGTTCCACCCGGTCCCCGGCGCCCAGGTCGAGTTTGTCGTCGTTGCCGAGCGTGGCCAGCTCCACCCAGGTGCCGTCGAGGGCGGCCACGGGGAAGACGACGGAACCGTTCTCCCTGGACCATTTGAAGGTGGCGGTATCGGCCGCGCCCCCGGTGTGGATCTCCACGCGGTACAACTGGTTCTCCGGGCCCCGGTAGCGGTGGTCGGGCCGGGTGAGACAGGGCTCGTCGTCGGAGCGCTCCGGGCGTTCGGTGCGGAAGGCGGCCGACGCGGCCGACGCGCGCTGTGCGTCGGCCCAGGTACGGAAGGCCGTACGCACCTGGTCGGCCGACGGGTTGGCCGGGGCACCGAGGTCGGTGCCGCTCAGGGACAGAACCTGCCAGACGGTCTTGATCCTGGCCGCCGTGTCCGGCAGTGCGGCACCGAGGGCCACCTCCCGGATCTCGGGGTCCTCGGCGGCGGTGACCGTCCGCTCCCACACCTTGAGGTAGACCAGGTAGGGGAACTGCGCGGGCAGCCGGTCGGCGGGCTTCTCCGGGTCCCGGTAGGCGTCGGGCTGGTCCCAGTACGTCCAGACGGTCCCGTCGGTGCACGGGTGGGGTTCACCACCGGTGTCGCCATCGGAACCGGCCGAACCGGCGGAACGGGCGGCGCCGGCGGAACGTCGGGAGCCCGCCGGGGCGTCGGCACCGGCCGGAGCGTCGTGCGGCGTGGTGGTGGGCTCCTGCCCTGCCGAAGTCCCCGCCGGTGTCCCCATCGGCGGCCGGTCGGCGTCGCACAGGATGCCGTCGACGTAGTAACGCCCGCCGTGGACGGCCAGGTTGTCGAGCTTGTTCTCACCCGGGCAGTAGTCGATGCGGAAACCGGTGGCGTTCTGCGGGCCGCCGTGCTGCCCGATCAGGTCGGCGGCCAGGGTGCGCGCCTGGTGTTGGGTGATCGCCGTCTGCTCGTTGGCGTCGGCGTCGAGCTGGACCCGGCCCTGTTGGGCGAGCACAGCGGAGTAGTGCTTGGCGGGCCGGAAGGTGAGGCGGGAGAGGTCTGCGTGCATGAGTTCGTTCCCCTTGTGTTCGTTCCCCTGGGTCCGTCGGGCGGGGTCAGGTGACGTGGATGATCCCGGCGTCGGTGCCTGCCGGTGAGAACTCCTCCAAGCGGGCCCGCAGACTGTCCTCGCGCTGGGGCTGGAAGAGATCGTGGAACGCGCCGAGTTCGGAGCCGTCCTCGGCCCCGCGGGTGATCTCCGGTGCGCAGCCGTCAGCCAGTTGGCCGTAGGCCGGGGTGCCGTAGCGGACGCTGGTGAACACCGGTCGGACGCGGGCGGCCTCGGCGTCCTGCAGTGCGGGCACGTCGGCCTGGACCGTCCCGTCCTTCTCGGCTCGTTCCCGCACGGCGGCGCGTACCTCGTCCGGCTGGCAGTGGTAGCGGCGGGGAGTGCGGGAGCCCGGCGGGACGTAGCAGAACCGCATGCAGCCGATGCCGCGCCGGGCCGCGTGGACGCGGCCGGTGAAGACGCTGTCCTCGGCGATGTCGACGGCGTGGACGTGGACTTCCCCGATCACCGTGGTGCGGTGGGCGTGCAGCACGGCGTGAGCGTGCCGGCACTCGGGGCCGGAGAGGGCCTCGCGGTCGGAGCCGGTGGCGTCCAGGACGCTGTCGGCGATGTGGATCTCCAGCGGATCGGTGCCGGCCTCGTCGCCGACGACCTCGATCGTGCCGAGGACGCTGCGTTCGATCTGTACGCAGGCCGTGGTGCACTCCAGGACCAGGCTGGGCTCCTGCGGCGAGTTCGGCTCGCAGCGTGGTTCCAGCGACCAGCCCGGCACCAGCGTGCAGTGCCGGATGACGACGGAGCCGACGGGGCCGGTCACGTTGATGCCGCGGCCGGTGACGAGCAGCCCGTCCAGGACGACGCGCGGCCCCGGCCCCTCACCGGGGTTGCCGTGGATGTTGAGCGCGTCGGGCCGGTTGCTGTACCAGTCGAGCAGGCGAATCACCGGCCGGGCGCCCTCGGCGGCGCGCAGCTCCAGCCGCTCCCCGGGGGACAGGTCGAAGTCGAGCTGCTCCTGGTGGGCGCCGCTGTGAGTGAGCTCGATGACGGCCTCGGCGCCGCCGTCGGAGCGCCATTGTTCGTAGGCGTCCATGATGCGCTCGTGGGGGCGGCCCGGTCCGACCTGGTAGACGGTGGACCGGGGCGGTGTGTCGCGTTCGCGCGGGTACTCCCCGCCGCCGGTGTCGTCGCTGAACGCGTAGTGGTAGCTGACCCATGCCCCGTGCCGGGGCGCGCAGCGGGTGCCGAACGCGATCCGGCCGAGTTCGGGATCGACGACGACCTGACCGCGCCGGGCCCGGTAGGTCCAGTCGGACAGATCGGCGACGACGATGTCCGCGGGCGGCACCGGCTCCTCGTCGTCGTCCCGCCAGAGGGCGAAGGAGCGGCCGGGGCCGTAGGTGTCGGTGAGCCGGTCGGCGAGCTGTCGGCGGCGGATGAGGACGGGGACGTTGTCCATGGTCGCCAGGTGCGAGGCCGAGGGCTCGGGTTCGGGCTTGGCCACCAGTGGGCTGTCGTTGCCGAGGATGGAGAAGGTGTAGAGGTTGCGGGCCCGGTCGACGCAGTACGCGGGGGCGCGGGTCACCGAGTAGGGCTTCAGGCGCCATACGAACAGACCGACGCCCGCCGGGGTGTATCCGCTCCGGCGGCGGGCGGATCCGGCCCGTCGCACGTCGACGCTGTGCGCGGCCGCGTCGAAGGCCCCGCCGAGCAGGTCGAGCGTGGCCCCCTCGCGGACGTCGAGCAGCCGTCCCCGGGTCAGCCGGGTCGCGGTGGCCGCCTCCTGGCCCGTCCCGAACAGGCGCACCGGCTGGTGGGCGCCGAGCAGTCGGGAGAACTCCACCGCCCTGGCGGGCCAGTCGGCCACCGACGCCGACAACTGTTCCAGCAGTGCCAGAGTGCCCTTGCGGCGCCGGTTGGCGACGGTGTCCGCCACGTCGCGGCGGGGGGCGAGGCGGGCGGCAAGGCGCCGTCGGGACGCGGCCCTGCCGCCGCCGGGGCCGCCCGGGGACAGGCCGGTGGTCAGCACCTCTTCGTAGCCGGGCAGGATCCGGTAGCCGACGAGGTCGCCGAGGTAGGGCACGGCCCAGTCGGCGCAGGTCTCGACGAACCAGTCCTCGTAGCCCTGTTCCACGCCCGAGCGCACCAGGTCGACCTGCTCGGCGATCACGGCCAGCAGGGCCCGCAGCGGCTCCCCGGCCTCGGCGTCGCGCAGTTGGTGCCACTGCGGGAGCAGTTCCAGCAGGCCGTCGGGCTCACGGTTCACGCCCGTGCCTCCTTAAGGATCAGTGTGTCCGGCACGTCCGGGGAGAGCAGCGCGAACTGCGCCGGGCGGATGCCGCGGAAGACGAACACGGTGCGGCCCTTCGGCAGCGGCCGGGTGTCGGTGATGTCGGGGTTGAGCCGCAGCAGTTCGGCGACGGTGATGCCGTTCTTCGCGGCCACCGCGGTGAGGGTCTCGGTGGTCTCCTGGCCCGGGGGCGACACCTGGTAGCGGGCCTCGTCGTACGCGGCGAGCCGGGACTCGACCACCGCCTGCGGGCGCCGCAGTCTCTCGGGCAGTTTCTCCAGGCCTTCGGGGGTCAGGCTGCCGGGCACCCCGGTGAAGGCGTCCACGTCCACGTAGTCCACGCCCGGTACGGACTGGGCCGTCGCCAGCACCTCCGACAGGTACGCGGGCCGGCCGAGTTCGCGGGCCGGGTAGCCGAGCCGGGCCAGCAGTGCGCGGCGCAGTGCCGGTTCGACCAGATCCCACGAGTGGTCGGGGTGCACCCGGATGTTGGCCGCGACGATGAGCAGCACCAGTTCCCGTACAGCCACGGTGACCGGCACCCGGGGGTCGCCGTGGGCGGCGAGGGAGGACCGCAGGGTGCGGACGATGTCGGAGTCGTTGCCGAGTTCGATGTCGTCGACGCCTGCGACGGTCAGGTGCACGCTGCGCCGGGTGCCGTCGAAGATCTCCCGGGCACTGGCGCGGCCGATGCCGGCCCGGGAGCGGGCGAAGTCCTCGTAGTCGGCCACGGAGACGAGGCGGTCGAGCGCGGTGACGGCCAGGGGGATGTTGCGGCGGGCGAGCCCGGGGCCGTCCGGGTCGGCGCCGCCGGTGGCGGGCAGCGGGTTGACGACGGCGGTGACCCCGAGAGGCCGGGTGGTGGGCTGGGTGATGCGGCCGGCTTTGACGTTGGCGGATCTGCCGACGCCGATGCGGTAGCGGGCACGGACGTTCTCGTGTCCGGTGGGCAGCCGCGAGCCGTGGACGCCGTCGCCGAAGGTGATGGTGGTCCGGCCGGCGGTGGCGCCTGCGGAATCGGTCGCGTCGGTGGTGCCGGTGACGAAGACACGTTCCTGCGGGCCGCGCCCGGCGAGGCTGTCGACCTCCCGCCAGCGCACCCCGTCCACCCGGACCTCCAGGGTGCTCTGGGCGCCCAGCGCGTTCTCGGCGGCGAGCCAGGTCAGCGGGGACTGCCAGAGGGTGAACGTCTGGTGGGCCCTGCCCGCGTCGCCGCTGCCGATCGGCTCGTCCCGGGTGGCGCCGTGGGTGGCCCGTGCCACATTGCCGTGGATGCGCAGGGTGTCGCGCCGGTAGCGGTGGGCCAGGTCCGCGGTGAGCACGAGCGTGGTGTGGACCGCGTCGCCCGGCAGGGCGGGGTCGACGCTCTGCCGGGCGCTGGCGATCATGGCGAGTTCCGTGCCGCGCACCCCCGTGGTGCCGGGGATGTCGGTGCGCTCGCCGCTGAAGACCAGCCAGCGGCCGGGGGCCAGCCCGTCGTACAGCCCGGCCAGCTCGATCTCGTTGCCGTGGATGTCCTCGGTCACGGTCTCCTCGGCGAGCCGGAGGGCGTCGCCGCGGGCGTGCACGGTGGCGTCCCGGATGTGGGCCAGGGAGACGTCGTCGGCGTCGAGCCAGTCGTCCTGGAGGGTGAGTTCGGTGACCTTGCCGGTGATGCCGAAGGCGGCCCGGGAGAGGACCCGCACGCCGGTGACCCGGGTGACGACCAGCGCGAGTTCCTTGCTGCCGGGGATCTGGCCGGGGCTGCCCTTGCGGGGGCGTTCGACGGCGACCCAGCTGCCGGGGCCGATGCCCTCGTAGACGGCGTCGAGGGCCAGCTTGTTCCGGTCGGTGACCTCCAGTTGCGTGCCGATGGTCACGCTGACGGTGGAGGGTTTGCCGGTGGGTGTCCTGCGGGCCACGTTGATGGTGAGCCGGCCGAGCGTCCGCTGCTGGGCGGACTCGTCGGGCCCCAGGGGGTATTCCACGGTGGCGGCGCCGTCGGTGACGGTGACCAGCACCCTGTTGTCGCTGTTGGGCCGGGAGACGAACACGGTGGCCTTGGGCAGCTTGGGCAGCAGTTCCGCGCGGACGCCGAGCTTGTGCGGGTCCGGGGGCGGCGGGGGTGCCACCTCACCGGCCTCGCCTGCCGCGCCTCCCGGCTCGGGGTCCCGCTCGGGCGGCGGTAGCAGGGTGCTGACCTGCACCTCTCCGGGGCCGACGTCGGGGACCTTCTTGTTGATCTCCTCGTCGTCGGGGAGGGTGAGCTCCTTGGTCGGCGAGGAGGAGTCGGCGACCGAGTGGGTGAACTTGATCTTCACCGGGGCGGTGCCCGCCGCGTCGTAGGTGACCGTGGTGTCCAGTGACGTGCTTCCGCTGAGCGGCCAGTCCTCGTAGGAGTCGATCTCGTTGTTGTTCTTGTAGCGGGGTTTCATGGGCGCGGTCGCGCCGAACGGCGTCGCGGTGGCCCTCATCACCTGGACCGTGGCCAGCGCCAGTGGCGCGGTCAGGTCCACCTGCCGCCAGGCGTCGTGCAGACCGTCACGGACCCTGGTGTCGAGGGCGGCCAGCAGTTGGGCACCGATGTCGGAGCCGGGCGCGTAGATACGCTCGGGGTCCCGGGCGAGGTGGCGGGCGCCCGCCGGGGGCCGGACGGGCGCGGTCCGCAGGGCGGGCAGCAGGGCGCCCAGGCCGCGGAAGGCCGGGTTGGCGGGTTCGTCCGGCTCTATCGCCGCGGTCCGCTGCCCGCCGCGCTCCGCCACGGCGTCGGCCCCGAGGCGCAGTCCGGCGAACAGGGGTTCCCCCTCCCCGCCACCGGCCGACGGCTTCGAGGGCTGCGGCGGCTCCAACGCACGGGCCTGCCCGATCAGTTCGGCGAACTTCGCGGCCAGGGTCTCGAACCAGCCGGCGATGTCCTGGTACCGGCGGGCGAGTTCGGCGGCCTCGTGAACACGTTCCCCATCGCGGGTCAGACGGTCGGCGAGCGCGGTGGCGGTCTTGAGCGCGTCCAGGTCGTCGCGCAGCGGCGCGAGGACGTCCTTGTCGAACCGCTCGACGAGGCGGCTGTTCTTGGGCCGGGGGTGGGGCGAGTCCTTCGCCGACGGGGCGATCCACTTCCCGAGCTCCTCACGGAGCCTCTTCAGCGACGGTTGCGCGGCGACGGGAAGACCGATGGCGGTCACGTCGTTCTCACGGTCGACGCGCACGTGGGGAACGGTGCGCAGAAACCTTTTGTCCCGGGCGGATTCCTCGGCGCTGAAGACGAACAGGAGCTGATCGCCGGGCTTCACGTTGTTCGCCGTACCCGCGACGAACAGCTCCGTGCGCTTCTCCAGCCGGTCGGGCGTCACCTGGTAGGGGCGGCGGCGCAGCACGGCGAGCTCGTTCCATGACCAGCGGGCGGTCAGCTCCTCGGAGGTCTCGAAGGACTGCGGCTCCTCCCCCGGCCCCGGCACGCTCTGGCTGCGGGCGCCGCGCGGGATCAGCACGGGCGTCTCCTGGCCGGGGCGCGGGTCCCGGTCGAGGGTGTAGGCGAGGAAGGTGTCCGCGGCCACACCGGGGCGGGGCCGGTGCCCGACGAGCCTGCCGAGCAGGGTGAGGGAGCCGTCCTCGGTGGCGGTGCGCAGATACCCCTCGTTGGCTATCCGCTCGGAGTAGAAGGTGAGCAGGTCGCCCAGGACGGCCCAGGTGTCGAGGAGGCCGATCGCCGGGTCGTCGGGGGTGCGCACGGTCAGATCGCGCAGCGCCGGGTAGGCAGGGCCGGACAGCCGGGCGAGCATGGAGGAGAGGAACTCCCGGTAAGTGCCCACCCGGTAGTGGATCGCGCTCTGGCCGGGCGGGTTCGTCACCTCGGTGGGCGGCGCCGCCGAGGTGCCCCGGCAGCCGCAGTCGCATCGGCCGCTCATCGGCCGCCTCCGATCTCGATCGCGAGCCGGCCGTTCTCCGGCCAGTCCGGGTCGTTGTCGCATTGGGCGATCTCCAGGGGGCCCAGCCGCAGTACTCCGGCCTCCAGCTCACCGTCGTCGTGGTGGTGGAGCCGGCGCAGCCGGGTCGCGTGGACGCTCAGCACACCGGGTACCGCGGCGGCCGCGGCGACCAGACGGCTGACGCGGACGGGTTCGCCGAAGGTGAGGGCGTCCGGATGGAAGAATCCGGGCCGGCCGTCGGGCAGGACCCCGGTGCCCAGGGTCCGGCGCAGCTCGGCGAGGACGTGCCCGCGCTGGTGTCCGGGGGCGGCGCACACGGTGAGGGAGATGTCGAGCGGGACCAGGCGGGCCGGGTGGACCACCACGTCGTGGCCGATGCGCCGGTAGCCGTCGAGGACATGGCCGACGGTCTCCAGCAGCACGGCGCCGGGGGCGGCGGTCCCGAGCGGGTCGACGGCCACGTGGACCTCCCAGGCGGCGCCGGTCCAGCGGATGTCGGCGGCGGCGCGCTGCACCCCGGGGACGCGGGCGGCCAGTTCGGCGTAGTCCCCGGCGGTGACGGCGCGCAGCCGGGACCGCTTCAGGGCCAGGGGGGCGAGCTGGCGGACGTCGTCCAGGGACTCGGGCTCGGTGCCCCCGGCGGCGGGCAGCGGGTTGCGTACCCGGGTGACCTCGCAGGAGCCGGAGCCGCACAGGAGGAGGTGGTTGACGGCCTCGGCGCCGACATTGCCCGCCGGGCCGTTGCCGATCCGGTAGGCGATTTCCAGCCGGGAGCCGGGCGGCGGCGCGGCGCCGTGCCGGCCGTCGCCGAACCGCAGGGCGAGCCTGCCGTCGTCCTCCAGCTCGCCGACGAAGTGACGGTCCCTGCGGCCGCTGGAGAGCAGGTCGCGGCGGGGCAGCCACCTCGTTCGGCGCCCGGTCCGGGCGCCGTCGGCCGGCTCCCCGACGGCGCTGACGGCCGGCAGGGCGGAGCGGGGGTCCTGGCCGGTCGCGGCGGCGGGTCCCGCGAGCCGGGGGTCGGCGGGGTCGAGGCCGTCGGCGTACTCCTCGCCCCAGCTGTGCCGCACCTCCCAAACGGTGCGCCGGTCGAGTACGCCGCCGGCGCGGGCCCGGGCCACGAGCACCGAGAGGCGGCGCAGCTTGCCCGCGAGCAGCCGCTCGCGGCGGGCGATCAGCTCACGCAGGGCCTGGGCGGGCCGTTGGCCCAGCTGGAACCGGTCGAGGGTGCGGGCGCCGAAGACGACCGTCAGCTCGGCTGTTTGCTCCTGTGTCAGGTCTTCGCCCTCATGGACCTGGTGCCACAGTTCCTCCAGCCGTACGCGCAGCCGCTCGGGGAGGGTGGCGAGAAGGTCGGCCTGGCCCGCGGCGACGTGCGCGGGGGCCGGGTAGGGAGTGGCCTGGGTGACGGGCGCGTACGGCAGTACGGGACGGAACCGCACGGGCAGGCGCGGATAGCCGGTCTGGGCGAGCAGGGTCTCCAGGGCGGCGGCCTGCGCGTCCGCGCCGGGTGGTACGACCTGCTCCTCACCGTCGAAGCCGGGGGCCAGGTGGATGTCGAGCCCGGCCCGGGCCACGGCCGCCTCGCCCACGAGCCGGTGCAGTTCACGGACGTGGTCGGGGTCCAGTTGATGCCCCGACCGGGTCAGGTCGAGAAGGTCGTGCAGCGCCGCGGCGGAACCGGTGGTCTCCGCGCGGTCGCCGCAGCCGAATTCCGGCGGCTCGCACCCGGCGACGACGACGGGGGCGGGCGGCACGGGAACGCACTCCGGCTCGCCGTCGCAGTGGGTCAGCGAACGGCCGTGGTCGACGAGGACGACGTTCGCCCGGGCCAGGCTCACGTCGGTCAGGAGCGCGCAGTCGGTGCCGCCGCGGCTGGACAGGCAGACCGGGAAGGTGAGTGCGTCGGCCGGGGCCCAGGTCACCTCGACGACGGGCTGGTCGTAGAGCTCGTCCACGGCAGGGGTGACCGAGATGAGCCGGACGGCCTGGCGGTGGGCCGGGTCGGCGTCGGCGGGCGCGCCCGTACGCGGACCGAGCACCTCCTCGATCAGCAGGACGTCGCCGGGGCTGAGCGCGAGGACCCGTTCCCGTTCCTCGCCCCCTTCTCCCCCCTCTTCCGTGCCGTCCCCGTCCCGCCACTCGTCGCGCAGGGTCGCAGCCGTCGCTCCCGCAGGCAGGTAGCACTCCTCGTCGCCCCAGGTCCACAGGCGTACGGCGTTGTGTTCCGGGCGCAGTTCGAGGTCGCACCGGCCGAGCGGTTCGAAGACCTCGACCAGGGCGTTCTCGGCGATCGTGTCCAGTTCCCCGTCGGGGATGACGGTGCCCAGCTCCGGGCGTTCCTGCGGCTGGAGTCCGCTGACGTCCACGGCGGCGAACCGGAACGTTCCGGCCTCCAGCGTCAGGCAGCCGTCCACCTCCAGGGCCACGAACGCGCGGGCGTTGCAGCCGTCGTGCATCGGGTAGTCGATGAGCCGGACGTGGCGGCGCACGGAGACCCTGCGCCGGGCGGTGTCCAGGTACGCCTCCGTGGCCACCGCGTCCTGCTGGTAGCTGATCCGGTCGGCGGTGTGGGCGAGGAGTTCGACGAGCGTCACCCCGAGGTCCGGGACGTGCCGCTCGGTCCAGTCGGGGGTGGTGAGCGTCATCCGGTCCAGGGCCAGGCGCCGCAGGCTCTCGTAGTCGCGGGCGGTGTAGTCGATGACCGGGCGCGGCCCCGGCTCCGGTGGGCAGGGCTGTGAGGTGCGGCAGTCGAAGGGGGTGGGACAGGAGCGGTCGAAGCCGAACTCGGCTTGGTGGTAACGCGGATCGAATCCCCGGTACGGCTGCTCGCCCGGCCGCCCGTAGGCGTCGGCCTCGACCACGCCCAGTCGGTAGCGGGAGGTGTCCCCGGGCTTGTCGACGGTGACCAGCATGCGGTCGTCGCGCTCCGGGTCCTCCTCGACCTGCACCGTGACCTCGACGGCGCGGATGCCGGTGACCCGGCGCCCGCCGTCGATGCGTATGTTCTGCGGGCCGATGTGGCACGGTGAGGGTGCCTTGCCGAGGAAGGTGACGGTGAGGGTACGGCCGTCGTCGCTCACCTCGATGCCGTCGACGCCGCTCCGTTCCGCCCGCCGGACCTCGTCCCGTCTGCGTTCCGTGGCGCAGTTCTGCGCCGTTGCCCCGCCCATCACGCCGCTCCCCGTCCTTCGAACTCCTCGACGCGGTGCGAGCCGGTGCGGCGCACCACATAGACCAGATGCACCCGCACCACGTTCTCCTCGCTCACCACCTCGAGGGACTCCACCTCGATCACGTCACCGAGCCAGCGCTGCAGGGCCGCCTGCACGGTCAGCTGGAGCGCGGAGCCCAGTTCGGGGCTGTTCGGTGCGAAGACCAGGTCGAGCAGTCCGCAGCCGAAGTCGGGGCGCATCACCCGCTCGCCAGGGCTGGTGAACAGCAGTTGCTCGACGAGGTCACGCACATGGTCGTCGTACCCGGTGTCCGCGGTACGTCCCCGGCTGCCGACCCGGAACGGGAACGCGATGTCGGTCCGGCGCGGCCCCGCCTCGGGGGCCCGGAGGCGTGGCCCCCTGCTCCGCTCGTTCATCGCCCCACCGCCCGCTGCTGGACCACGGAGATGTTGGGCGGCCCTTGCGGCGCCTGGTCGGCCGCCAGGCACAGGCCCGTCGAGGAGCGCAGTACGGCCGGCGAGCCGTTGATCCTGATCCGGGTGGAGGGCACCACCCAGCGGATCGTCACACACGGATGCGGCACGTTGGCCACGATGAACGGGCAGCCGCTGACGGTGTGGAGGTCACCCACCGAGGCGGCGACGTTGCCACTGACCACGACCCGGGTCTGCGCGGGCAGGATCGTGGCCCGTGCGCCGTGCGGACAGGTCACCGTGGCGTTGACGTGTAAGAGATTCCCGGACAAAAGAACCCTCCCCTCTCAGGTCACGCTCAGGGCGTCCTGGTTGATGGTCACGGTCGGGCCGATGAGCGTGATCTTCGCTCCCTGGCCGTTGTCGATGTGGATGCCGGAGTCGTTGATCACGATGGAGGCGCCGTTCGCGGACTTGAGAGTGATCCCGGTGACCGGGTCGTCGGAGAGCACGAGGGTCCGCCGGCCCAGCGTCGTCTGCATGACGTGGTTGGGAGCGCCGGGAAGGCCGGTGAGCGCCTGCGTCGGCAGTTCGCTCTCGTGTCCGTACCAGCAGCCGGACCAGATGGGGTCGCTGGGGTTGCCCTGCTCGAACTCCATCCACACCCCGGACCCGACCGGTGGCACCGCGTAGTGCCCCATCCCCCGGCCGGCCACCGGGAAGCAGGGCATGGCCCAGTTGGACGGCGTCTCACCGAGGACGTCCGTCACCAGGGCCGTGATGCGGCCTTTCCGCTCCGGATCGATGTTGTTCACCACGGTGCCCCGGTATTTGCCGAGATAGCGGGTGGGTTCAGTGGCCATGCGTCTGCTCCTGTGCTCCTGCTCTGTCGGGCTCTGACAACTCTTGTGGCCCCTTGCGCTTCTTGTGGCTCCTTGCGCTTACGGGCGCACGACGGGCGTGCGGGAGATCAGTCCCTCGCGGGCGAGGGTGAAGTTCTGTGTGTAGGAGCCTCGTTGGAGGTTGTGGGTGACGCTCTTGACGAAGTAGAGGCCGTCGTAGGTGATCCCCGCTCCGCGGACGCCCACGAGTTCGCGGGGGCGCAGCACATGGCCGTAGCGGACGACGTCGAGCTGCCCGGACCCCGACACCGCGTCGGCCGACTCCATGGCCTTGGCGAGGGTTTCGGCCAGGGCCGAACCGGTTTCCTTCTTGGCGGCGTCGTTGACCGTCGTCTTCTTCAGCGCGGGCGCAGGCTTGAGGGCCAGCGGGGGCCGCAGGATGCTCACTTCGGGGATCGGCAGCAGGGTCGAGATCTTGGTGGCGGGGATCTGCACCCGCGCCCTCAGCTCTTCGCGAGCGGTGCCGTCGAAGGCGAAGGTGAGCTGGTCGACGTTGGACAGGGCGTCCATGTTCACGTTGAGCGCGTGCTGGGGAATACCGAGCCGCACCTCCGGCCCCCAGTAGGCCCGGCTCATCCCCGGAACGGGCCCCGGGTCGAGGTAGAAGACATAGCCGTTGGCCTTCGCCAGTTCACTGATGTAGGCGAGGTCGGTCCCGTTCTGGGCCTCCACACGGTGGGTCGGCACCGACATCTGCGGGATCAGCTCGGGGACGACCAGCGGGGTGATGCCGTACTGGGCGTACCGGGTCAGCATCACGGCGACCCGCCCGGCGGGCGACATCGCCGGATAGTCCGTACCGGTCCTGTCCTCCAGGTCCATCAGCACCGTCAGGTCCTCGCCGGTGACGGTGAGGGTGGACTGACCGGGCTCATTGCTGACCCCGACCTCCTGACGGATGAGCACACCGTCCATGAGGACAGTCGGCGTGCCCTGGACGGTGACGACGAGCACAACCCGGATCTCGGGGTCGAAGAACCCACCCGGGAGCAGGGCGGTGTTGATGAGCCCGTTCTTCGACAGGTCGAACGCCAGCTGGAACCCGCTGCGCTGCCCGCTGGCCACGGTGACCTGGGCGGACAGCAAGGCGTCGGTGACGGGCTGCGGCACGGGCACGGGGATCCGGGGCCCCATCATCAGGGTCATCCGGATCGGTCCGGTGGTGACCGGGGCGTCAGCCATTCGCGGCTCCCGGTACGCCCGCCGGAAGCGCGATCTTGAGCCTGCGCCCCGGCGTCCGGGTCAGCTCCCCGGGGTCGACGACGGGATTGGCGTCGGCGATCTGCCACCACTGCTCGGCGCTGCCGAGGTAGCGGTACGCGAGCAGGTCCGCCCGGTCGCCGACGCTGACGGTGTGCTCGGTGAGCGTGCTCAGCCGGGCGGGGTCGGGCAGCAGGCGCCGCCGGAGATACGGGGTCTGCCGACCGTCGGCTTCGGTGTGCACGGCGACGGGTATCGCGTGATAGCGGCTGGAGCGGGGATAGGCGGAGGGCGCGGGTAACGCGTCCGGTGTGTGGCCGTTCCCAGTGTCATAGGTCATCAGAAACCCCCTGCGTTCCCGAGCCCGAGGGCACCGCGGTTCCCGCCGGCCGCGGGCCCGACGAGCTGCTCCTTCTGCGCGAGATGCGCGAGGTAGAGCTCCGCACCGCGATGTCCGGTGGGCAGATCGTTGACGGTCAGCACCCGCAGCCCGATCCCGACCGAGGCCCGGATGGGGTTGAGCTCGACATCGAAGGCTTCCTCGGTGATGGTGAGCTCGGTCAGCCGAACGGGAAGCACGCGGCTGCGCCCCCAGGTGAACAGGGTCAGGGGCGCCTCGATCGGCGTGATCTCCAAGGTCCCCAGGGATGCGAGGTTCTGATTGCGCCGCAGGAGCGCGCTGGCCGGGTGCAGCAACGTTTCCAGCGCGGCCAGCTGAGGCTGGATCCCCTGCGGGACGGGCAGCTCCATCTGATCGGTGGCGTCGATCTCCGCCGTGAACTTCCACGTCTCGGCGGCGGGGCCCTTGAGCCGTAACGCCTCGGTACGGTCACCGGCCCCTTCGGCGCCGGCGCCTTGGGGGGTGAGGGAGCGCTCCAGGGAGTCGGGGTTGAACTGGAGGACGATGATGCCGCGGGGGGTGCCGCGTTGGGGGTCGATGATGACGATTCCGGAGCGGATGGGTTTGGACAGGTCGGCGTAGCGGGTCACTGGCTCCCCTCCGCCTCGAATGCCTCCACGATGCTCAGCGCTCTCGACCGCACGTAGTCCTCTGGATCTTCGAGCGAGACTCCCCGGAGCACCGGGACGAACCGCTGGTACCCGGTGTAAGACGTGGCCCACAGACCTGCGTAACGCACTTTTGGTTCGCTGTTCGCGATGGTCTCGCTGATTCTCCGGAACACACCCTCGTCGAACTCTTGCGGGGCGGCCAGACCAATCCGCAGCGCGTGCTGAGCACACGAACGCGCATCTTCAGCTTCATCGAACGCCCGGAACAATTCATCGAGCCCCCATAGGGGAATCTGATCGACAAACTGTTGCTCGAAAGGTTCCACACTGCTCCGACCATCTCCGGTGAACACCACGTAGGCGACGCCGGACGTTGCGTCAACGATGAAGTGCAGCGCAACATCGGGCAGCCCTTGCCAGATCAGCTGGCCGTCGACCTGTTCGTCCCTGTCACGAGGGGTTTCATGAACAAGGGGCCAGCCCCACGCAAGAGCGAATTCATCGATGTCGTCTGCCGACACTTCCGAACGAAGCACATAGCGGCGCGACTGGTGTAGGTAATCTTTCACATCAGACCCCCTTGCAGCAAAGGCGAGCTAATTTCGGTGAGCGGCCGTGTACATCTCTATCACCGCTACCCGAACCTCTTGGAAGATCAGCTCCTTGACCTTCGCCTCGTACTCCTGCCCACTTTGAATATTCATGGCCTTCACTATAGCTTCGACCTTTCCCTCGACACCGAAATCTTTGATCCAGGTCGATACTGAATTTACGTGCCGGTCCGCAAGGGTACCGGCATTGCGAATGGGGCGCATGTCCCTTGTGTATTTATTGTCCAGCTTCTTGCGCTCTTCCTTCAAGTCCTCAGGCTTCGCTTTCGGGTCCGCCGCCTTCTGCCTTAACCGCTCCAGATCCCGTTCGCGTCGCTCCCGGATCCTCGCCCTCTCCTCCTCTATGGGCCGAGCACCGGTCAGATCCTCGCCGAGCCGCTCTCCCCCGGACTCAGATCCCGGAAAGGCTGCCGGTAAGGACTCAAATATCTTCTCCATCTCCCCGCTTCCACGACTCCCCTCGTTCGCCTTGACCAACCTCTGCACCGTAAGGGCATTCGTCACCATGGCCAGCGGATCACGCTCCACTTCCTGACCGCCCAGAAGCCACGCGGTCTTGAGCATGTCGGTCCGCTCCTTCCTGGGAATATCCTTGGCCTGTGGCTTCCCCCGGAAGAAATTATCGGCGTACTTAACGAAACCATCCCATTGATTTTTCTCGGTCAATTCCTCCGCGATGCCTACCTTCGTCTCCCCTTTCACCTTTTTGGTGAGGTAGATGTGGCTGAGTTGTTCAGCCGATTTGAACCCTTCGCCCACCACCACCTTTTTGGCAGGCTTGTCCCCCTTTTGGGTCCGGCGCAGGGAGGCTTCCCCTCCAGCGTCCGAAAAGTCCAGGGCTTCCTGCTCCCTCTGATTCAACATGTCCATGCCTCGCGTCTTGCGCGTAATGGCAGGAGGCGGAACAGGCTTGCTGACTGTATGCCGAGGGACAACACCCGGCTCCTTTTGAGTGATATTTACATGCTCACTCGCCTTGACGATAGTGGGATTGTTCTCTATCTCTATGGCAAGCTTGTGCAGGAAATCCAGGACCTCACGCTGAGGGATCGTTACCTTCAACCCTTCGAGGACTAGGTCCTCCGGATTGAGTACTGCCTGGATCCCGAATTTTTCCGCACCTCGAATCGCGAGGGAGGAGAGCCGATACCAAGCCCGCATCCCCGCGAGAACAGCACTCAGCGCGGGCTTGGGAACGCCACGGGCGAACAGCTTTCGAATCTTCGGCCGTATGCGGGCAACAATGCGAGCAAGCCGCTTTTCCTTCGCCTCCGGCGAGTTCTCGCGTTTTCTGCGCTCATCACGCTGCTGCTTGCGCTTGTTCCACCGCTCCCGCAACCGGTCCCGCTGCCGCGTGAACGCCTCACGAATCTTCTTCGCGCCGTTCGTCAGCGACTTCCCCAGCTTGCTGTTCTTGAGCTTCCGGCCCAGCGCCCGGGCCGCGTTGTTCACCTTCTTCAAGGCACCCTTCACCGCCGCCTTGGCGCCGTTCAGCGCGCGGCCCGCCGGCGACCGGCGGCTCGGCTTGGTGCGGGTCGGCGTGCCCCTGGCCGGGGTCGCCTTGCCCGACGGCGTGCGTTCACGCCGAGTCGGTCGCTTCGCCGAGGTCGGCCGGGGCCGAGGCCCCGGGCGGCGGGGGCCCTTCAGAGCCTGTGCCGCGCGGCCCAGGCTCGCCTTCGCCCGGTTCACCGCGGCCCCCGCCGCCTTCCGCGGGCCCTTCGTCGCCTTCGCCAGGCCCTTCATGATCTTCTGGGCCATCGCCTTGAGCCGCCCGCCGACCCCCTTCGCAGCCAGCTTCAAGCGGCTCAGCAGGAAGTTGGTGATGAACTCGAGGAGCGCGACCACGCCCGCCGCGACCGCCTGGGCGAACAGGCAAGCCGCTCCGACGCCGCTCTTGACCGCCTTGAGGAAGCCGAAGAATTTGCCGAACGCGGCGATGATCTTGCTGATCGTGCCCCAGGCCGCCATCAGGCCCTGAATGATCGTCATGATCGCACCGGCGGCCGGCACGATCATCGAGACGACCTTCTCCACCACGATGGAGATGATGATCGCGGGCAGCGACTGGACCAGCGCCTGCCAGGCCATCCGACCGATCTGGGCCATCGAGACGCAGCCCTTGACCAGGACGTTGATGATGGTCTTGCCCAGGCCGAGCACCGACTCGACCTTCTCGTTGAACCACGACTTCACCGCCGTCTTCACGGCGCCCCACAGGTGGTTCTGGATACCCTCCTTCGCTGCCGTGCCCAGCTTTGACAGCCAACCGCCCGGGTCCGGGGCGATGTCCGCGACCAGTGCCGCGAACTGGCCCAGCATCGCGATCGCCTTCTGCGCGAAGTCGATGGCGGCCACCACCGCGTCGCGGACCATGTTGACCGCGGCCTTGAGGCCCTTCTCCAGGAGGTTCAGCAGCTTGTTCAGGCCGGCGGCCAGCACGTCGAGGAGCTTGTTGACGGCTGCCTTGAGCTTGTCCGCCCACTCGTTGACCTTGGCTATGGCCTGGTCACGCCACTGCCGGATCTTGTTCCGGAATTTCTCGCGCAGCTCGGGGAACGCCGCCAGCAACACATCACCGATGGCGATCAGCGCGTCCGCGAGCTTCTTGATCAGCTCGACCGCGAACTTCCTGGCCTGCTCGATCGCCCAGTTGGCGAACTCCCGGAACTTCTCGATGATCCCGTTGACGATCTTGCGGAAGAAGTCGAAGATCCCGGTGACCACGCTCAGCAGCGCGTCGAAGGCCGCCTTCACCTTGGACTTGACCCAGCCCCACCAGCCGGAGGACTCCTCCTTCTTGCGTTCCTTCTCCTTACGGGCCTTCTCCTCCGCCTCCTTCCGGTTGTCCTGGATCTTCTTGTTGTCCTCGTCCTGGCGCTTGCCGACGTCCTTGTCCGTGTCGGTGCGCTTGGTGTCGATCTCCTTGTTCCTGTCGCCGTGTTCCTTCACCGCGTCGGTGTCGGCGCGGCCGATCTCCTCGTCCTGTTCCGACTGCCACTGCGTGCGCTCGGCCCGCACCTGCTCGGCGGCCTGGCCGCGCTCGCCCGCCTGGGCTTCGGCGTTCTCGGCGACGGCCTGGTCCTGGGCTTCCTGGCTCGCGCGGCGCTCCTCGGCCTCGGCCTGTTTCTGCTGGGACTGCTCCTGGCCCATGCGGCCCTGGCCCTGGCCGACCGCAGCCTGGATCTGCGGGCCCCGCTCCTGCTGGGCGACGACCGCCACCCCCGGCTTGGCCGCGGCGGCCGCGCCGGCCCGGCGCCGCCCGCCCGCACCGCCGCTGCCCCCTGGTACGTCGCCCTTGAGCACCTCCCCGGGCACGTCCGGGTAGATCTGGTCCTCGCCCATCGGCTTGGCCGCGTCCTCGCGGCCGACGCCGAGGATCTTCGCCGACGAGGTCTTGAGGTTCTCGGCCTGCTTGTCGGTGCGCCGGGGGTCGCTCTCCCCGGTGAGCTGCACCTTGGGCGCCGTGCCCACGGTGGTGTTCAAGGACAGGTCCGAGGTGGGCACCTCGCCCACCGCGTGCTGCATGTTCTGGACGTCCTGCGCGGTCACCTGGTTCGCCGCGTCATCCGCGACGTTGGGGCGCGACACGTCGGCCGCCGGGTTCTGTCCCGCGACCTTCTCTCCGTCGGCCTTCTTTTGTTCCTTACCGCCCTCAGCGCCTTCCCGCTCGACGCGTTCGGTGACCTGCTGGGCGGGGGCCGCCTCCTCCGGTGTGCCGGAGAGCGTGCGCGGGGCACCCGAAGGGCGTTGCGCGGTAGGGGCGTCGGCATCCAGAGCGGCGTGCTGCTCACCGACGGAGCGGTCCACCGCCCCGTCGACGCCGTCGAGCGTGGACACCATCTGGTCGGGCGGCAGGGTGCCGGCCGTGGCGAGGGCGCTTGGGGGGTCCTGGCCGGAGACATCGGGAGGTGCCGGCTTCTCCGCCTCCTTCTCCTTGCCGCCCGCCCCACCGCCACCGCCGCCACAGCCGCCCTCGCCGCCACCGGCCTCCTCGGTGGTGGGCTGCGGGGCGCCGGCGCAGGCGCCACCGCCGTCCTCCATGGAGGCATCCGGACCGGCCTGCGCACCGGGGGCACCCAAGGCGCCGGGTGCCTCGGCCTGCTCCGCGGCGGGACCCATGGCCCCGAGACCGGGGCCGGGCTCCTCGGTCTCGGCCAGGTCGCCGGGGGCTCCGGCGGGTTCCGGCCCGCCCGGGCGGGCCCGCTCGGAGCGGCCCCGCAGATCCGTCGGCGTGGCCTCGGCGGCAGCCGGTTCGGTGTCCAGCCGGCTGGGGCCGTCGCTGTAGGAGGGCTCGGGCGCCGCCTCCTGTTCCGTCTCCGGGCCCAGCCGACCCGCCTCGGGCCTCCCCGCCTCCGGGTCGGGTCCGACTTCCTGCTCGACCGGCTTGTCCGGCTGGAGGTCCCGCGCCGTGCGGCTCTCCGCCTCCCGGTCGGCCTCGCGCCGGGCCGAGGCGTCGGCCTCGGGCGTCGGTGCGGGCCGGTCGGCCGCGGCTTGTTGGGGAGCGGGCGGTTCGGGTGCCTCCTCGGCTTCCTCCTCCGCCTCGTTCTCCCGGTCCTGCTGGATCTCGTCGGCCTTCGTGCTCGGCGGCTCGGGAAACGAGGGTGCTTCCTGTGCCGCCGGTCCGCCGGCGGAGACATCGAGACGGTCGGCGGTCGGCACGGACGAGACATCGAGATCGGTGCTCGGGACGAAGTCCTCCGGACGCAGCTCCGGACCGGCCGGCTTGACGGTCTCCGGCTCCTCGTCCTTCGGGGTCTCGACTTCCTTCTCGGCCTCCGCCTCCACGCCCAGCGGCTCGTCCTCCGCCTTGCCGTTCTCCTCGTCGAGCAGGCCGTGCCGGGCCAGCGGACTGTCCTTCGCACCGGCGAGCTTGTCCACCTGCTCAGGGCGGGCCGGACCCGGCTGCTGGTCCTGGCGCCGGTCGACGGCCTTGGGCCTGGAACCCTCGGCAGGGCGGCGCTGCCCGGCCATGCGCTGCTGCTCGGGCGCACCGGGGGCCTGCGCGGCGGCAGCCACCTGGGGCGGTTCAGCGCCCACCACAGCCCCGCCGGCGGCGCCGACAGCGGCCTCTTGCGGATGCTCGGTTCCGGCCGGGTTCGTCTGTGGGGGCCGGGACTTGGACTCCTTGTCCTTGGCGCGCTCCTCCTCCTTTGCCTCCTCCTTTGCCTCCTCCTCGGACTTCTCGTCCTTGCCCTTGTCCTTCTGCTTCTCCTTCTGCTTGCCTTCTTTTTCCTCCTCCTTCTCCCCCTCCTCTTCCTCGCCCTTCTCCCCCGCCGGGCCCTTCGGCAGTTCCTTCGGCGGGACGTCGGGCTCCTCGGCCGGTTCGTGCGTCGGCTCCGTCACCGGCCCCGGGATCACCCCCGCGTCCGTCTCCGCCGGGCCGCGTTCGGTCCGCTCCACCAGTTCCAGCAGCCGCTCATGGTCCGACGACGGCAAACGGAGGGAGAGCCTCTCCAGCACCGAAGCCTTCAACTCCGGTGCGAAGCGCACCAGTTGTTGCCGCACTCGCCCGGCCGCGTCCGTCGGGTCGCCGCGCAGCGAGCGGAGGATGCCCGCGGTGAGGCGGTCCACCAGCGTCGCGGGGTCCAGCAGCTCGGTGCGGAACTGGTCGGCGCGCACCCGCGCGTACCGCAGCCAGCCCGGTGTGGCGTTCCGCGTCACCTCCGGGCGCGGGCGCTCCGAGCGGGCGCCGTCCTCGGCCTGCCGTTCCACCGCGTCCTGCGGCATGCTGACCGCGCCGAGGTCACGACCCGCCTTCAACGCGCCCAGGGGGTGCGGCGCCTGCACGGTATGCAGCAGTTCGTGGGCGACCAGCCGCCGGCCGTCCTCCGTTCCCGGGCGGAACCTCCCTTCGGCGAAGAAGACGTCCTCGCCCACCGTGACGGCGTCCGCGCCCAGCAGGTCGGTCAGCAGAGCCGCGTCACGGTCGGTGTGGACACGGACGCGGCTGAAGTCGTGGCCGAGCCGCTCCTCCAGCTCGCGGCGCAGGCCGAGGTCGAGCGGCTGTCCGGCGCCGGTGATGATCTCTTTGGGTTCCGGGGTGCGGGCCTTGGGCGCGCGGGCCTTGCGTTTGCGCTGCTGCGAAGCAGCCTCGTTCGTCTGCTGGTGACCGGCGGACACCTTCACCCGGCTCATGCGTCCCGCCCCCCGGGGGCCGTACGACTCACGCCCGTGTCTCCCCGGCCCGACAGACCGGCGTGCACCGCGCGCGCCAGCGCCGCGCCCAGCCGGTGCGGGGAGGCGGTGGCCGGCAGCGGTGGCAGACCTCGGAGGAGGTCCAGGCGGACGCCGGTGTCCCCGGCGATCGGGACACCGCGGTCCCGGACCAGCCGGTGGAGTTCGTGCCGGAAGGCTTCGGCGACGCGTTCGTGGTCGACATGCTCGAAACCGTGCAGCGCCAGCTCGCCGATCTCGACATGAACGCGCCCCGGATGCTCGCGCCCCCAATGATCGCGCCCCGGACCGCGGCCCGGATCCGTCACTCCCATCCGCGTACCTCCGAGGGGGTCAGCGAGCGTTCCAGCTTCACGTACTCGGTACGCGCGGCGGCCAGCATGTGCCGCATCCGCAGCGGGCTGCCCTCGTCGGCGGCGAGGAACGCCGCCGACAGGGCGATGTTCCTGATGGAGCCGCCCGCCACGGTGAGCTGGGCCAGTCGCTCCGGGTCCAGGTCCTTGCTCGGTGTCTGCCGGGGGATGACCCGGCGCCAGATCTCGGCGCGCTCCGGTACCCCGGGGAAGGGGAAGTCGACGATGAAGCGGATCCGGCGCATGAATGCCTGGTCGAGTGCCTGCTTCATGTTGGTGGTCAGGATGGCGAGTCCCCGGTACGCCTCCATGCGCATCAGCAGGTAGCTGACTTCGAGGTTGGCGTAGCGGTCGTGGCTGTCCTTGACCTCGCTGCGCTTGCCGAACAGCGCGTCGGCCTCGTCGAAGAGCAGCAGGGCGCCGCCGCGCTCGGCGGCGTCGAAGACCCTCCGCAGGTTCTTCTCGGTCTCGCCGATGTACTTGCTGACGATCTGGGAAAGGTCGATGACGAACAGGTCGACGCCCAGCTCGCCCGCGACGACCTCGGCGGCGAGTGTCTTGCCCGTTCCCGACCCCCCGGCGAACAGGGCGGTCACCCCGAGGCCGCGCCGCAGCACCGCCTCGAAGCCCCACTCCTGGTAGACGGTGGCGCGGCGCCGCACGTGGGCCACGGCTTCTCTCAACGCCTCGCGCTGGCGGTCGGCGAGGACGAGGTCCTCCCATCCGGCGCGGGGTTCGATCCGGCGCCCGAGCTCGTCCAGGGACATGCGTGCCTCGGCCAGGCCCGCTCGCCACGCCAGCTTCTTGGCGTCGCCCTCGGGGGCCCGGCGGACCGCTGCACCCGCCGAGCGGATGACATGGGCGGGCAGCGAGAACTGGGCGACGAGGTCTCGTACGTCCTGTTCCCGGACGCCCGCGACGCCGTCGAGTGCCCCGGTCCACAGCCGCAGTTGCTCGTCGGGGGTGAGGGGCTGGGCGATGACCCGTTCGCGGCGTGCCGTGAGGCCCGGCTGGGGTTCGTCGCTGGAGACGATCACGGGTACGGGCAGCTCGGCGAGGAAGGCCTCGGCCGCGCCGCGGCGTTCGGCCGCCCGGTCACCGCCCTCGATCAGGAGGGCGGCCGGCAGCAGGATGGCTTCGCGCTGCCAGAGCCGGGCGAGCCGGTGCCGTTCGGCGGGCTCGGTGGGCAGGTCGTCGGCGGAGGCGGTGTACAGGGCCAGGCCCGCGCGGTCGGCGGCGGTGGCGGCGATGTCCCAGCGGGTGGCGCGGTCCGCGCCGACGAGTTCGGTGTGCGGCGGCCCGTCGAGCTCGGCACCGGACCAGGCGCGGGCGATGCTCTCGGCGGCGTCCTGGTGACCGGGGGGCAGCTCCTCCCGGCCGGGGGCCCGGTGTCTGAGCAGTCCGTGCAGGCGTACGTCCAGGTAGGGCACGCCCACCAGGAAGTGCAGGATGCGTTCGTCCAGGCGTAAGCGTGACGTCGTCGGGGACGTTTCGTCGTCGAGCTCGATCAGCCGCCACCGGCGCAGCGGCCCGACGGGGGTCAGCGCGCTCCAGTGCGGGTCGTCGAGGGCGGCCAGGGCGAGGGCGAAGGTGGGGTGGGGGCGGGCCGGGTCGCCGCAGGCGGCGGCGCAGCGGGAGCCGGTGGTCGGGTCGGTCTCGGCCGCGGCGGCGAGGACGAGCACATCGCGTTCGAAGGGGGTGAGACCGAGGCAGGAGACGACGACCGCCAGGGCGTCGAAGGACGGGGTGCCGCTCGCCGGGGCGGGCGCGGACCTCGCGTCTCCGGCGGCGGGTTCGCCGGTCGGTGCGTCCGGGGTGGTGCGGGTCCCGGCGCGCGGGCGCGTGGAGGCGTGCGCGTCCAGGCGTCGGAGCACCGCCTCCACGGCGGCGGCGAGCGCCCGCTGGTGTGCGTCGTGCCGCTCGTTCATGTCCTCCCCCGACGTGTAGCGGTGCACCGCCCGGTCCCCCGTCTCGTCACCGTCCAGCCCCCGTCAGCGCGTCTCGCCGAGGTCGAGGGCCGGTCCGTCGAACGTGCCCCCGGCCGAGAACGTGAGCGCGCTCGGCACTCCGTCCACCTGGACCCGCACCAGGTAGGCGACGGGCCGTACACCCGCGATCGCGATCCTCAGCCGTTTGGGGTCGGGCCGTTGGCCGAGCGGAAAGGGCGCGCGGAACTGGTATCCGGCCGGGCGTCGGCCCGGGGGTGGCTGCTGCTCGTCGAGCAGGAGCAGCACCCGTTGGTCGGCGCGGAGCGGCATGTCGAGGCCGAGGACCAGGACGGCCGAGATCTCGTCGTCGCCGGTGCGGCCCTCGACGCCGATGGGCCCGGTGATGCCGGGGCGGCGGGCGAACGTGGCGGCGTTGGATTCCAGGCCCCAGTGCGGTGTCGCCGGTACGCCCAGGTCGAGGGCGTGGAGCAGTTGCACCGGGTGGACGCCGGGCGGCAGGTCGTCCGGCACCCGGATGACGGCCTGGTCGTCGCGTACCTTGTCGGCGTCGAGCGGCAGTTCGCGGCCGCCCACGCGGGCGGAGACGCGGTCGGCTCGCAGCCCCGTGCCGCGGGCGACCAGTTCGTGGCCCGCCGGCACCGGTCCCTCCACCGGTTCGGTGCCGGGTGGTGATCCGGCGGGGCGGGACAGCAGCCGGTCGATGAGGGGCTGCCGGGTGGGGATGGCCCGCACGGTGCGGCGCAGGACCGGCTTTCCGGCGATGGGCTCCTGTCTGCCCTCGATGAAGACGGCGGTGCCCTGATAGGTCAGGGACAGCGCGTAGGGGGTCTGGAAGAGCATCGACCAGAGCTTCGAGGCGTCGTCCACGTCCATCTGCGAGGGGGTGAACCGCACCCGCTGGGGTGCCGCCGCGAGGTCGCTTCCCACGAGGAACGGCGAAGCCACGGCCTCGTCGATCAACTCCTTGGGCAGCGTGGGAAGTTCGTGGAGGGTGCGGACGACCGAGCCGAGCAGGCGCTGGGCGACGAGTTCCCGTTCGTCACCGTAGAAGCTGACCAGATAGTGCAGGTCGAGGGCGGCGGCGGGTTTGGTGAGCAGGGTGCCGTCGCCCGTGCGGGTCGGTGTGTCGCGGTTGCGCAGCGTCCCGTTGGGCGTGACCTGGTACAGGAAGACGGTGACCGTGGGCTGGGCCGGGGGCTGGGCGGGTGGTTTGATGGCGGCGACGTCGACGGCGAACGGGACGTCGAGGGCGACGGAGTTCGCGATGAGCAGGCGCAGCGCTTCGGTGACGGTGGCGATGGCCAACGAGTTGCTCATGACTCCCCGCCCCTCCCCGTTCCCAGATACTGGTCGAGCGTCATGGCGGGCCCGGGCCGTCCGCCGTCTTCGGTCCCGGAGCGCCGGTCCGGTTTCGCCGAGCCCTGCCGCTGCCCGGCGGTGACCTCCAGGCGGCCGATGCTGACGTGGACGACCCGCTCGGGTGGCTTCTGGCGTCGGCGCCGGTCGCCGACGGCCGTGCCGTCGGCGGGCCGCCGGGGAGACTTGGGGCGGACGGTCGGGACGGCGGGTGTGCCGGGTGTCGGCGTGGAGGGCCGGGCGACCGGTGGGGCGGAACGCCGGGTGGCTTGTGCCGAGGGCCGTTCGGTGGCGTCCGGCCGTGCGGTGCCGGTGGGCCGGCCCTGCGCCCGTTCGCCGTTCGGTGCGGCGGTGGCGGCCGGCGGTAGGGGCGGGGCGACGAGCAGGGGTCGCGCGGGGACGAGACGTACCGCCGGGGCGGGGCGTTCCGGGGCCGGTGTCGTCGTCGCGCGGGGCGCGGGCGGGGCGGCCGGTGGGGCCGGACGCGGCGGCGCGGGTACGGGTGACGGCCCGGCGCTCCGGGCGGAGCCGGGAGCGGGCGCGGGCCCGGTGGTCGGCGGGGGTGCGTCCGTCCCGGCGGTCTCGATCCGTTCGAACGGCCCTGGCAGGCGCGGGCGCAGCCTCGCCACGGCGGTCGGCGCGCCCTGTCGGCCGGGCACGTGGCGTGCCAGCAGCCGGTCGAAGAAGTCAGGCATCCGCACACAGCTCCAGGTAGTAGCGGCGCCGCAGCGGGCTGAGCGCCAGGATCTCTGGTTCGCTCCAGCCGTACGCGGTGGCGAGCAGGTGGACGTCCAGGAGGGTGTCGCGGGCCCAGGCGTCCAGCTCGGCCCATAGGTAGGAGGCGATGTCGAGTTCGGCCCGGGTGGCCTTCCCGCACGCCGGGCAGGTGACGTTGAGGGTGACGTCGGCGAACGGATCGGATTCCTCGGAGACCTCGGCGATCCGTCGCTGCACATGGTCGGGCAGGGGCCGGTCCGCTACGTCCTGGCCGCCGTGCTCTGCCCGCAGGACGCACCGGGCCAGCAGCGCGGCTCTGGCCCGGTGCTCCGGTACGGCCTCGACCGCGGCGAGGTCGGCAGGGGCGGGCAGTCTGAACTCGACCGTCCACTCCCCCACTTCGACGCGGATCGGCTTGTCGGGTACGTCGCCGGCGGTACCCGGGCCGCCCGCGTCGAACGCGAACTCCATCTCCTCCCCGCACTCGGCGCAGTCGGTGCGCACCTCCAGTCGCGCCCCGAACAGCGCCCGCCGGACGGCGAAGAGCTCGGCGTCCCGCCGGCCCACCGGCACCGAGAGCAGCTCCCCGGCTTCGGATCCCGGGCGGGCGAGCCCGTGCAGGAGCAGGGCGCGCCCGCCGTCGTCGGACGCGAGTCCCGCCTCCCACGCGGCGAGCAGCGCCCCGGCCTTCAGGTGTTCCATCCGTGACCGGCCTAGGCCGGCTGCTGGTACGAGGGCTCTTCCGGCTCGGGGACCTCGTAGTCCCGCTCCCAGCCCTCGCATTCGAGCTTGAGGCTCTGGATGGCGACCGCGTTGGCGTTCGCGTCCAGTTCACCGACGATCTGGTACTCGCTGATCCAGGCGCGGTAGAGCTTGTGGGAGACCGCGACCTGACCTGCCTCGTTGAGCACCTGGATGACGATGTCCTTGCGGAAGTCGGCCAGTGACACCTCGGAGCCGCGGCCCGCGCCGACCATCCACACCTTGTTCGCCCAGCGGTCGAACTCGGTGTCGTGGGTGACGCCGCGTTCCAGCGTGACGGCTTCGAACTCGGTGCGCCCCGGTGATTTGCGCGGAGAGCTGGCGTCGCCTCCGTTGCGGTGCTTGACCACCTCGGTGGTGCGCTTGAGTGGACTGATCTTGCTGACGCCTGCGACGACGCGCCCGTCCCAGACGACCAGGAACTTGAAGTTCTTATACGGGTCGAACCGCTGCGCGTTGACCGTGAACTCGGCCATGGAGCTCCTATACCTCGATCTGTCCGGCCATCTGCTCGATCTTGACGATCACGAACTCCGCGGGCTTGAGCGGAGCGAACCCGACCACGACGTTCACCACGCCGCGGTTGATGTCGTCCTGCGTGGTGGTGTCCTTGTCGCACTTGACGAAGTACGCCTCGCGCGCGGCCGTGCCCTGGAACGCCCCCTGCTGGAAGAGCGTGTGCAGGAACGCGCCGATGTTGAGCCGTATCTGCGACCACAGGCGTTCGTCGTTGGGCTCGAAGACGACCCACTTGGTGCCGCGGTACAGGCTCTCCTCGAGCATCAACGCCAGCCGCCTGACCGGTACGTACTTCCACTGGGAGGCGAGGACGTCCGCCCCCGCCAGGGTCCGTGCACCCCAGATCACCGGGCCGACGACGGGGAAGGAGCGGAGGCAGTTGAGCGCCACGGGGTTGAGCAGCCCGTTCTCCCGGTCGGTCATCGGGACGGTGAGCGCCCGTACCCCGGCCAGCCGGGCTTCGGTTCCGGCCGGTGCCTTCCACACCCCGCGCTCGCTGTCCGTGCGGGCCATGACCCCGGCGACGGCGCCCGACGGCGGGAAGGCCCGCAGCCGCCCGGTGACCAGGTCGACCATCTCGAGATGCGGGAAGTACAGGGCCGCGTGCGGGCCGGGCACGGACTCGAACATGGGCAGGCCGGCCCGTGCGGCGTCGATGCTCCGCCACGCGGCGGGCGCGTCGGCCACCAGGAACATCCGCTTCTCCTGGCACAGGGCCACGGCGGCGGACAGGACGGTCGCGGCGTCATCGACGTTGGTGTAGCCGGCCACTTCGGGCAGGATCAGGAGGTTGACGTCCTGGACCTCGCGCAGGGCGTTGATACCGGTCTTGCCGGCCTCGCTGCCGATCAGGTCGGTCGGTCCCGGCGGGCTCGCGTCCTGACCGCCGTCGAGGACGAAGGCGGGCGGCCGGGCGAAGTCCTCGAGACCGAGCGGTCCCGCGGCGTCACCGCTGAAATGGACCACGTCGTCCTTGTCGAGGGAGCCCGCCACGACCTGGAGCCGCTGCCCGAACGCGGTGACCCGGGTACCCGCGAAGGCCCGCTTGCCCGGGGCGTCGGGAAGGGCCCGCAGTTTGCGTTCCAGCAGGAGGGCGAGTTGCGGCACGGATTTCGGTGGCGAGTCGCCGTCGGCCTGCGGATCGTAGATCTTGAATGTGTGCTTGACCGCGCCGATTTTCACGTCGATCGCCGAGGTCAAATCCGGAATCCGTTCCCCGAACGGCTTGGACACCGTACCCACGGGGTCGGGGCGACCGCCCCGGGCCAAAGTCACCTGGACCAGGGAAGAAGCGGAATCCACCAGGGCTTTCACGTAACGGGGGTGGGCCGGATCCATGGAGATTCCGGTGAAGGATTCCCGTGATCCGCCCGCACTGTCGAAAACGTGCAGGTTGAACGTCTCTTTCGGCTTCGGCGTGTCGTAGTCGATCGCGACGCGCAGCCCGGAGCCCCATGCGCCCGGCTCCTTGGCGGTCAGCCCCAGCGCGTCGGCCGCCGCCTCGGTCTCGCTCGACGTCAGCGTCACCCCGGCGGATTTACCGGTCCCCGCGGCGCCCACCCGCACGACGACCGCGACCGATCCCCCGTTGAGGAAGAACTGCTGGACGGCATAGCTGACCGCGCTGTCCGAGGCGAGACCGCCGAACCGGCGCTCGTAGTCCGCGAAGCTGGTGATGGTCACCGGCCGGTTGACCGGGCCCCGGCGGGTGTGCCCGAGGAACGCGGCCACGGAGGTGCTGACCGCCGTGATGGTACGGACGCTGCTGGGAAGTTCTTCGATGTAGACGCCGGGATAGGTCGGTTGCACCGGCATTGACCCTCCATTTCCTCCGGACGCCAAGAGATATGAAGGGGAGCTGATCATTTTTCAGCGTTCGGTGCGCCATGCAGCGTCGCATGCGAATGCAAAATAGGACGTTCCCCGTCATAAACCTCGCGACTCCATGCCGCGAGGGACTCAAGCACCCGCTTGGGACTCCTGGTGCCTCTGCGCGTGCCCATCATGGGTTCACTCGCAGCACTAGTCAAGATCTGAAAAGCATCTGCATTTTCTTCAAGTGTCGCCGCCGATAGATCAATTGGATATTGATCTTCACTCATCCGACCTGATCAAGAAATGCGGAAAACTGAATTCCGATCCGGGGAGACGTCAAAA
This sequence comes from Streptomyces sp. NPDC033229, assembly GCF_055576875.1. Lineage (NCBI taxonomy): Bacteria > Bacillati > Actinomycetota > Actinomycetes > Kitasatosporales > Streptomycetaceae > Streptomyces > Streptomyces sp. NPDC033229. The sequence continues at coordinate 147,404 of NZ_JBVIQR010000011.1, forward strand.
CCTGTGCCGGGCCCCTATGGGCTGCCTCCTTCCGGCTCGTCCAGCAACTGGTCGACCACCTCCCGCAGCTGGTACCGGTCGATGAGCTCGGGAAGGGTGTCCTTGAACGCCCTCAGCAGCAGCTTCATCGCGAGCCGGTCGCCGTGCCGGTCGGGGAGCTCGACGGAGAGCGTCTCGAGGCAGTCGAGCAAGGGGTACCACCACTGGCCCCCCACCCGCAGGCTGCGCGACAGACGTTGGAAGTCCTTGATGTCCGCGGTCCTGAGGTCCTGGGGGTGCCGTTCCAGATGGTCCAGGAGAACCATTTCCGGATCGCTGTAGAGGTGTTCCTTGAGGTAGCGCAGGCGGGCCACCCTGGCTCTGTCCCCGTGGTACTGCTCGGCGTCCGCGCGCGCCCGCGCCGACAGTGTCAGCCGGGCGCGCGCGGAAAGCTCCGAGTCCGCCGTCCCCGGGATCGGGACGGGGTGGCCGAGCACCGCGTTGAGCGCGTCCTCGGCGCCGCGGACGTCCGTGGCCTCCCAGTTCCCGGTGATCGAAGTGGCCAGCCGTACGAGTTCGGTGATCACCACGGCTTCCGGGGTGTGATGCCCGGTGCCGCCCAGCACCCACCTGGCGGAGAACGTCGCCGTGAAGCAGATGCCCGGAGTGCCGCTGCGCAGGGACCTGGGCTCGGCGAAGGTGTGCTCGGTGTACACGGGTGGGCGTCGGCGGCGGAATCGGAACGTCACGCGGGGTACGTCCTCAGGGGGAGCTCTCCGAGGTCGGGGTCGTCCCCGAGGATGTCCCGCAACTGCGTGCCGGGGTCGCTGCCGTCCGGCCTGCGGACCTTGCCCAACTCGTTGATCAGCCGTGCCAGCGCCCTGAATCCGACCCGGTCGGAGACGGCGTCCTGGAAGAGTGCGAGCACCTGGTCGTGCATCGTGCCTCCGTCGGCTCGCAGCCAACGGGTGAGCTCGTCGATCACCTCCGCGTTCTCGTCCAGGTCCGCGAACAGCTCACGCAGCGCGGCGGTGACGTCCAGCTCGGGTGCGGCCCCGGTCAGGAGCCACGGGCGGTTCCCCGCATCCACGGACATGAGGGCGAGCGTTCCGAGGTTCACGGCGCGTGAGCCCCCGCTCCCGGCCTGGTGCTGCCAGGCGGTGACGGATTCGGCGAACCAGCCCGTCAGCCGGGGTGCGTTCGCCACCTCCTTGAACGTGCGCAGGACATCGGCGGTGACGTGCTCATCGGCGCGGTTGTCTGCCACCCTGCGCAGCCGGGTCAGCGCGGGGACCGGCTGGTCGTCGAGCAGTTCACGACAGACGGCGACGACCAGCCGCTGCGTGTTCGCGTCCTTCTGTCCCGCCCAGGTGTACAGCAACTGACGGGCGCGGCGGCCCAAGTGCTCATCGCGCGCCGCCCCGGCCATCACGGCGGTCGCCAGCTGTGTCTTCCCCAGGGCAGCGGCCTGCTTACGGACCTCCGCGAGCTGCGAGTCGTCCTGATGGTAGGTGAGCACTCCCAGAATGGCCCGTACGGCCGGATCGTCACCGGCGGCACGGCTGTCCTCCTCCCCGCAGGACACCATCCACCCGATGAGCCGCTCGTGCAGCGGGTGGTACTGGTCCCATATGTGCGTCAGGAGGGCGTCCCCGTAGGTCGGCGAGGTGAACTGCGCCTCTCCGAAGCGCACATCGGCGCCGACGTTCTCAAAACGGGTGCGCAGTCCGACACCGCCGAGGACATGCGTCAGATCGACGGGCCCCTTCCGTTCGCCGTTCTTCGGCGCACCCGACACGGCCGCGCCCGCCAGAATGCCCGCCAGGCGCTCGGCGTCGGCCTGGATCCTGGTGACCGGGCCGGAGCCACGAACAGCCAGGGCGAGGGACAGACAACGGTCGTCGACATCGAGCGGCGCCACATTGCCGTGCGGCGTCGCGAGGGCCCGCACCCCCGGCCTCGTACTGTCCGCGAAACGGCTGCCGAGGATCGTCGCCCAGCCCTGGGCCAGTTCCCGGATCGCCGAGCGAAGGCGGCCCTCGTGGTCCGCGAGGGTGGCTCCCTCTTCGGCGGCGGCACGGGCGTGTTCCTGTGCCAGGTCGATCATCTCGTCGACCAGCCACACCGCGCGGGCGGGTGTCCAGTCCTCGATGCCGTCCCGCACCGTCGGATCGTCCAGGTAGTGCGTCAGGCTCGTGTGCCCGCGGGCAAGCAGGTGCGCCCGCGCCACCTGGTCGGCTTTCGGGTGGCTGCTCAGCCGTACCACGGCCGGCCCGGCGGGCACTTGGCCCGCGACGTGGGACCAGAGTTCCGGGGTGATGGTGATGACGAGACGGGAGCCGATGCCGCCGAGGTTCCGGGCGTGCTGTTCGAGACCGGTCAGGAAGGACCTGTCGATCCTGTCCCGTTCCGGGTCCTGGAAGTCGAGCAGATAGGCCGAGTCGGGCTGGACGGGAAGCTTGCTGACCAGCGGACGGTCCCAGCTGGGCTCGACCACCTGCAGGGCCACGGTCTTTTCGGTCGCTTCGGCGAGCAGGCGCAGGGAGAACGTGGTGGCGCCGTGCCGGCGCGGGGCGACGAGGAACACGACGGAGGTTTCGTCGAGCGCCCCGGCCGCGCGTCGTCGCACTTCCCGCCACACCTCCGCCTCGACGTAGGAGGCATCGGAGAGGACGTGTTCACGGGAGACGAGGACGGTCTCCAGCAGGTCGGCGGTGCGTACCTCATACGTCTGGCTGACGTTGATGGGTCCGGTGGCACCGACGATGAGGTTGCCGACGGTATCGATCGACGGTGTGCGGCCGGGGAGCGTGAGCGTGGCGATCGGCACGTACGGCTGTGCTCGGGGCATGGGCAGTTCCCGACTCGGGCTGTCCTCCGGTCGGACCGGATCCGCGGGCAGCTCCCGGTCGGGCCCCTGGGCCGTGGCCTGCGGATCAGGGGCATGGGTGTGGTCCACGGGCGGGTTCGGGGCTGCCTCGTCGGATACCGGCCGGCCGGGTACGGGCTCGTTCACATGTCCTCCTCAGGACGACGTTCGGGGTGCCGGTCGCTCATCGGCCGGACGGCCTGAAGTCCTGCGTGAATGACAGGTCCCCCTGGGGCGTATCGATGATGTTGCCTACGGTTTCGATGGCGAACCTGGGAGCGGCCGGCACCGGCGACGCACCCGGCGCCTCGGGAGACGGCGCCGCCTCAGCGGCCCGCTCGGATCCGCTTGCGGTCGGGGCACCGAGATCGGCCGGGCTCCGCCGGGGGACGTGGACCCACGCGGTCTCGGAGTACTTGTTCTTCACCTCGGCCCGTGTGGGCAGGAAGTCGTGCTCGGTGAGCCGTGTCGTGCGCCGAGGACGCACGACGGCCTGGAACACCGCTTCGGAGATCACCAACGCGACGTACGAACCCAGTGCCCGCGCCTTGTCCACCGCGTCACGGGCCGCGTCACTGTCGATCAGCCGGCACGCGTCGTTGATGGGATCGCCCCGGTAGCTGTCGGGAAGCGGGCCTACGTGAACGCTCATGCGCACCCGGATCTCCGGAGTCGACGCGAGGCGTTCCCGGTCGTGGCGGGCGAGCACGCCGTCGAGTATCTCGGGCAGGGGGTCCACAAGCCGCCACATCCGGCGGACCGGCAGGGCCAGGATGCAGCCGTCACCGGTGTCGCTCCAGTACGCGCGCTCTTCCCATTCCCGTCCGAGGCCACTCTCCGCGAAGGCGGTGGCGAGCATGCGGTCGAGGTCGCCCCGCATGGCGGGCATGCGGTGGGAGGGAACCTTGCTGTACCCCTTCATGTCGATCACGACCAGGGCTTGGTAGTCCGGTATGTCACGGACGTCATCGGGCTGTTGGGCATCCATGTGCGCACGTCCTTCTGTCGGAGGGAGCGTTGAGGAAGTGTTCGGGACGATGATGCGCGCCCCGCGAAGCCCCCGCTGCCCAGAACTGGGCACGGCGCGCATGGCCTGTGTCTCATCGTGCCGCGGGGCACCTCACCGGGGACCGACGACGCGCCTCAATCCGTCGAGATGCTCGAGGACGAGCCCACCGCCCGGCGCGGCGCGGATCCATCCCTCGGCGCGCCAGGGTGAGAGCGAATGCACCACGGAATTGCGTGAGGTGCCGATGAGCTGGGCGAGCTCCTCCTGGGTCAGCCCGATGTGCACGGGCAGGACAGTCGGCTGTCCCGAGGCCTCGGCCAGGCGGAGCAGAGCCGCGGCGAGCCGGGCGGGAGCGGGGGCGGTCGCCAGTTCCTGGCGGATCTCTTCGCTCTCCCTGATACGGCCCACCGCGTGCCGCGTCAGCGCGTGCATCAGTCGGTGCTCGCTGACGAAGGCTTCGAAGTCGGGTGCGGGCACGGTGTGCACCCGGCAGGGGCCGGCCGCCATGACGGTGGCGCTGCGGACTCCGCCGTCGAGCAAGGAGAGCTCGCCGAGCAGTTCGCCGGCTCCGCGCACGGCGAGCAGCGTACGTTGGCCCCGCCCGTCCCGCCGGGTGACGGCGACGGATCCTGAGCACAGCACGAGGACGTGGGTGGCGGGAGCGTCCTGGCGCAGCAGCAAGCTGCGGGGCTCCCGGGGCCGCTCCGGGGCGAGGCGCAGCAGGGCGTTCCACAAGCGGTCGCCGAGCAACGCCCGATGGGACTGGTACAAGGCACCCCCGGTTGAGGAGAGGGGAGGTGCGGGCCGCCCGCAGCCTCGACAGGCCGTCAGGGGTAGAGCATATTCAACCCGTTCACCGTTCGGCGACCGCGTCGACGAACGCGGTCAGGGCGCCGAGACTTGCCGCCGTCAAGGCCAGCTGCGACAGCAGGGTGGCCCGGCGCAGCATCCTGAACTTGGCCTGAGCGAGGAAGGACAGCTCCGTGACGCGGCGGCTTTCGGCCCGGGCCAGGTCGGCGGTGGTGAGGCCGGCTACCACGGCCAGCAGCTCGTCGGTGGTGGTCTCCGCGCAGTCCAGGTAGCAGGCCGGTCGTCGCCGGTTCCCGGCCCGGAGCGACGGACGCACGGCGGAGAGGCACTGTCCGACCGAGAGGACGAAGCACGCGCCCGCACACCACAGACCGGTCACGGCCCCCAGGGGCAGGGCGTGCGCCGCTGCGGACACCGCCGCGATCACCGCTCCCAGACCGGCCCCGGCCGTGCCGCAGACCGCCGCCGCCTTGGCATCACCGCGCTGCAACTCCGCGAAGGCGTCACCCGCCAGTACGCGCAGACGCTCGACCGCGACCTCGTCCGCGGAGCGGGATGCCAAGGAGCACGAAGAGGGGTCGGGGTCCGTGGTGCGAGGTGTCCTCATGCCGAGGTGGTTCATGGTCCCTCCAGGGTCCGGCCGGAAGTCCGGGCAGGTGACCCCAGAGTGGCTGTGTGCGGGGCGGGACGCTGCCCAATGCTGGGCACTCGGGAGGAGATCCGCGGCACGTGCCGCTGCCCGAGCGGATCCGGCTTCCCCGGGCACCACAGGGCCGCGGGCGTCTCGGGTACTGAGTAGGTGTACCGATGCCTTCTGAGTACCCGTCCCGAAGCGCGTCGCCGGGGCCGGAGGGTTCACTGCCCGTATGAACGATCAAGAGACGGTCGCGGACCGCGAACTGCGGCGGGCGTGGGCCACCGCCAACGCCGCGGACGCCGCCGCGGACGCACGCGACACCTCACCCCGAGGGCCCGCCGACCGCGACGAGACCGCCTGGGTGGCACCCGGCTGGGCCACGGGACTGGCGCTGTTCCTCATCCCCGTGGCCATGATCTTCGGCGGGCTCTCCCCGATGGCCACGGACAGTTGCGGCCCGGACCACTGTTCCGCTGCCCTCGATCAGGCCCTCGCGGGCATCATCGGATGCCTCTACGCGACCGTGTTCGGCACGCCCGCGCTGCTTCTGACCTCCTGGCTTCTGCCACGTCGCATGCGGTTCTCGACGGCACGCAGGATCGTCGCGTGGTGCGCGCTGCTGCCACCGGTGATGGTGATCCTCATGGTCTTCGCCCTGCCGGAGGGATGAGTCCACCGGCGGGGCAGGCGGGGGCCGTGCGGCGCCGATACGGCGGGTCAGGGGCTGACCGCGAGCACGAGGTAAGCCGCCAGCAGGGAGAGGTGCACGCCGCCCTGGAGCGGCGTCGCGCGGCCCGGGATCACCGTGAGGGTGCCGACGACCACCGTCAGGGCCAGCAGCACCATGTGGGTCGCGCCCAGGCCGAGCACCAGCGGGCCCTCCAGCCAGATCGAGGCCATCGCGACCGCGGGAATGGTCAGGCCGATGCTGGCCATGGCCGAGCCGAGTCCGAGGTTGAGACTGGTCTGGACGCGGTCGCGGCGGGCCGCGCGCACGGCCGCGATCGTCTCGGGGAGCAGGACCAGCAGCGCGATGACGACCCCGACGACCGAGGCGGGCAGACCGGCGGCGGCCACCCCGGACTCGATCGTCGGGGAGACCCCCTTGGCCAGACCGACCACCGAAAGCAGGGCGACGGCCAGCAGGCCGAGACTGGTGAGAGCGACCTTGGACGAGGGCGGATCGGCGTGGTCATCGGCGTCGATGACCACACCCTCGGCGGTTACCGGCAGGAAGTAGTCACGGTGCCGCACGGTCTGGGTGGCCACGAACAGCCCGTACAGGATCAGCGCGGCGAGCGCCGCGAAGACCAGCTGGGCCGAGGAGAACCGCGGTCCCGGGGTACTGGTGGTGAAGGTCGGCAGGACCAGGCTCAGCCCCGCCAGCGTCGCCACGGTCCCGAAGGCGGCGCCGGTGCCCTCGGCGTTGAACACCGCCACCCGGCGCCTGAGCGCGCCCACCAACAGCGACAGGCCGACGATGCCATTGCAAGTGATCATGACGGCGGCGAAGACGGTGTCACGGGCGAGGGAGCTGCTCTTCTCGCCGCCGTCGGCCATCAGGGTCACGATGAGGGCCACTTCGATGATGGTCACCGCGACGGCCAGCACCAGCGATCCGAAGGGTTCGCCGACCCGGTGCGCGATCACCTCCGCGTGGTGCACCGCGGAGAGCACCGCACCGGCCAGACAGCAGCTCACCAGCGCCACCATCCCGGCGGACAGTGACCGCCCCCAGGTCAGGGCGAGGACGACGGCGGCCAGGGCAGGCACAAGGAAGGGCCAGCGCCCGGCAAGCGTGCGGAGCTGATGGTTCATAGGGCAAGCTTCGCAGATTGCCCGGAAAATCCCTTTCACCCGTGTTGCTGGAATGCGTGCAGCGCCCCGACGTCCTGCGTGACCATCGGGTGACGATCAGGCCGCCTCCGCCTCCCGGGCGGTCTTGGTCCAGCCCGTCTGCCCGCGGATCATGCGGAACAAGGCACTCCAGGCGCAGAGGAACGACATGTAGTTCATGACGACGAAGGAGTGCCCGAGCAGCAGGGCCCGCCGCACGCCCACGGTCCTGTCCCGGCGCAGATACGTCCAGGACGTGGCGAGCGCGGGCGCGAAGGTGAGCAGGTACCAGGCGATGAGGTTGACCGGCCACTTCAGCCAGGTCGCGTTGACGGCGGCGACACGCCGACCGTGCAGCACCAGCACATTGGGGCTGCGGATGAACCAGATCAGGCAGTACTGGAAGAGGATCGACCAAGGCAGGTCCAGCACCCAGGGGACCAGCAGGTAGGAGAACATCTCCAGGGCGGCCAGGTGTCGCATCCGAGGCGCCCGCCATATCTCGCCCATCCGCCGGATCGCCGTCATATGGCCCTGGTACCAGCGGGTCCGCTGCCGGACGAGCCGTCGCAGATCGCTCACACCCTGCTGGTCCACGGAGGCGTGGGCGGTGGTGCGCAGTCGCCATCCCCGCGCGGCGAGACTGATGGCCAGGTCCAGATCCTCGGTCAGCGATTGCGACCACGGGCGGTCCCCCAGGCCGTCCAGGGCGGAGAGCCGGGTGAACTGTCCATTGCCACCGAGGCTGACGGTCGACGTGAGGTTGCGGCCGAACTGGGTGACCGCCGCCATCGCCCAGAACTGGTAGTCCTGAAACCACGTCAGGAAGTTGCCGCGGCGGTTACGGATGCGCACACCGAGCTGTACGCCGCCGACGCGGGGGTCGTCGAAGAGCGGCAGGACGTGGCTCAGCGCCCGGTCCGACAGGCGGCCGTCCGCGTCCATCACGCACACGATCACCTCGCCGGGATCCTGGCCGCGCGCCGCGACGCTCTCCCGGATTCGCCGGATTCCGTGGTTGAGGGCCTCGCCCTTGCCCTGTCGGGCGTTCGGCAGCTCCCGACGCAGCACGACCGCCTCGCCCGGCCGCCCCGCCACCCGCGCCTCGTCACCGGCCCGTTCCGCCTCCTGCCCGGTGGCATCGTCCGAGCCGTCGTCGATGACGACGACCGTGGTACGGGGTCCGAGCAGCCCGGTGACCGTCGTGCCGATCACGGACTCCTCGTTGAGACACGGGATGAGGGCGTACAGATGCCGGCAATCGTGGCGGCCCAGATGTGGGCTGCCGTACACGGTGTCGCCCTGGACGCGCAACGCGGCTTTCTGGCGGCGCAGTTCGATGAGGCCCGCCCCCATGGCGAGGGCGAGATAGCTCGCGGACATGCCGATGACGGCAAGGCCGATCGTGTCAACGGCCTTCAACAGCTTGCGTCTCACCGACGGGCCTCCCACTTCTGACGTCTCCATGAGGGCAGCCGCACCGGTACTGCGGGAGCCGGCAGTGGGTGCGCGGGTACCGCAGGAAGGCCTTCGGCCTTCTCCGGGGCGGGTTCAGCCATCCAGATGCTCCCGGTGATGCGACGCTGCATCTCCCGTCCCAGGACGAAGCCCACGGGCACCACTGCCGCACCGATCGCCGCCAGGAGTGCGCCGCGTCCGGACGCGCCGCCTCCCCCGACACGGGTCGCCGCCATGCCGCCGACCAGCGGCCAGGTGAATCCCGTGTACATAGTGCGGCGGCACCTCCGGGCAGCAGGGAGCGCGTCCTGCGCGCAGGGGGGAAGAGAGTCCGACCACTCTTGCTCAGGAAACGGCCGGTGACCAGACCCCACCACAACGCACATAGGGCGCCGGAGGGCAGTTTCGCGCCGACCCAGGAGGTATCCGTATTCCCCACCCGCCAGGCACACCAAGGGGTTTCCGCCCAATAAATCCCGACACTGTGGGGATCCGGCCAATCACGCCGTATCGAGCCCATTGCACGCCGCGTACGCGGGCCGTTAACTTCATGGGCGGACCGCACTCCACACCATGAGTGACAGGTATCCATTTCAACCTCCCTGCCTTTGCTGGGCCTTCAGCACGCCGAGCGAGGGCGGTCGATTCTGTGCGCCACCATTCCTTCGGGCCGCCGACATGCCGGCTGCTTTTTTACGCACGAGGGGCGGAGAGCATGGGGACGTCGAACGCCCGACAGCACTCTTCGACGGCCGCGCAAACCCGGCCGAAGGCCATCAAATCCCCGCCGGCCACCCAGGAATCGAAGGCCCGTGAGGCCATCACCCAGGCCGCGGCGGACGAGCAGATTCCGGCGACCGACGACACCACGATCGACTCGGTCGTCACCACGACCCGAAGGCCATCCGCCGACGATCCGATTCCGAATCAAAACGAATCGAACAGAATTACGCCCTCGCTCGCTCTGGCGACCGCGCACCGAGGAAGAAAGCGGAAGCTTTCAATCCGACGCATTGGTCCGGCGGCGACAGAGATCCTATCCGTGCCCGTCATTGACCTTTGCGTGGCAAGCCTCATGAATCCATTGGTCCGTACCGCGAGCGAGGAGTCGATGTACGGTCACGTCCCGAACGCGCGCCCCGGATCTTATTTCACGCAGTGCCTTCGCTTGGGTGTGAGGTTCGACGCGGCGGCCGAAAGGGAATTCGCGGATGCGGGTGCGTCATCGGGTGCGAGAAGTCAACCGGCTCCCGCTGCGGGCTCCCCGCGGGGGCGACCGGGCAGCCCGGCGATGCCCGGTCACGTGCCGCCGGCCTCCGGGCCCGTACCCGATGCCCCGCCCCTGCGAACGTCAAGCCGCGCCAAGACCGCCCTCATTCACACCCTCGCGATCAGGGCACCGCCCACGGCGACACCGGGCACCCAGCCCCACGACGGCGAGGCCACCGTCGGCCGCCTCGCACCCGTACCACTGACCGCTCGCGTCCTCTGACCAGACAGGAGCACCAACTCATGACAACCACACCCAGCACCGGAACCGGCCCGCAACCCGCGGGCCTGACCGAAGGCGCCATCGCCACGGTGGCGGGCAACGGCGTGGCCGGGTTCATCTCCGACGGCGGACCGGGCGCGCTGACCAGGGTCTATCACCCGCTCGGCGTCACGGTGGACAAGAACGGCGTCCTCTACATCGCCGACCAGCACAACCACCGGGTCCGCAAAGTGACCCCGAGCGGCATCATCACCACCGCCGCGGGCGACGGCACCGGCGGTTACATCTCCGACGGCGGACCCGCGGTCGCCACCCGGCTCCACTACCCCGGTGGCGTGGCGGTGGACGACGCAGGCAATCTTTACATCGCGGACACCCACAACCACCGGATCCGCAAGGTGACCCCGAGCGGCATCATCACCACGGTCGCGGGCAACGGCGAAGCCGGCTACGTCTCCGACGGCGGGCCCGCCATCGCCACCAGGCTCCACTACCCGTACGGGGTGGCCGTGGACGGCGGCGGAAACCTGTACATCGCCGACCACTACAACCACCGCGTCCGCAAAGTCACTCCCAACGGCAACATCACCACCGTCGCGGGCAACGGCGAAGCCGGCTACGTCTCCGACGGCGGACCGGCGATCTCGACCCGGCTGCACTACCCCGTGGCGGTGGCCGTGGACGGCGAAGGAAATCTGTACATCGCCGACCGCCACAACCACCGCATCCGCAAGGTCACGCCCAACGGCATCATCACCACCGTGGCAGGCACCGGCACCGCCGGATACGTCTCCGACGGCGGGCCCGCGATCGGGACCCGGCTCCACTACCCGTGGGGGGTGACGCTGGACGCGGCCGGCAGCCTGTACATCGGGGACCAGCACAACCACCGGATCCGCAAGGTCACCTCGGACGGCACCATCACCACCGTCGCAGGCAACGGAACGGCCGGCTACGTGGACGACGGCGGCCCCGCAGCGGGCACCCGCGTCTACTACCCCGTGGGGGTGGCCCTGGACCGGGCCGGCAATCTGTACATCGCCGACCAGTACAACCACCGGGTGCGCGGCGTCACGGGCGTGGCCCAGATGACCCCGCCGCTCCCGCCGGCCGCCGATCTGTACGGAGAGGTCGTCAGCCCGTACCGGGTCCAGCGCGGCCAGGAGTTCGACCTCGGCGCGCGGATCAGGAGCCGCGGCCCGAACCCGGCCGACGGCCAGCACGTGACCATGGTGCTCACCCTGGCCGACGGCCTCGTCGGCGGCCCCGGCACCACGGGACGGCGGCTCACCCGCACGTTCACCGGACAGCAACTCATCCCGTACCAGGGCAGCCTGGACGGCGTCTTCCGGGTGATCGCCCCGGACACCACCCCTGCGGGCACGTACGAGTCCACGCTGGAGATCCAGTACGGCGGGGACCTGAACCTCAAGGACAACACGTACACCCTGCCCGTCACGGTCGTCGTGCCTTCCCCCGTCGCGGACGAGACGGCGCTGACGATCTACCAGGACACCGTTCCCGACGTAGCCCCGGGCCAGCGGTCCACCTTCATCATGCGTTACACCTCACCGGCCGGGCAGCCGGTCAACCCCGGCACCATCGTCCAGCGCTTCACGGCCCCGACGTCCTTCATCTTCGCCGGGCAGCCCACGTACGCGTACTACGAGGCCCTCGACGGCATCGTCACCGGAAGTCTCGACTACCGGATCGAGGACGAGGGCCGCACCCTGATCATCACCGCCAACCCGCACGTCAACACCACCACCAGCGACAGCGGCTCGGTGATCTACACGATCCCCGTCCAGGCCCGCATCAACGCGGTGCCCGGGCAGTACGACAACGGCTCGGCCAGCATCGGCCGGCACTCCCCGGTCCAGATCTCCGGCAAGATCACCAGCAAGGCCCACGACGAGACCGCGCTGCGCGTGGTGCAGGCGTCGGTACCCGCGGCGGCACCGGGCCAGACCTCCAAGTTCAACCTGGAGTTCCGCTCGTTCGACAACCAGCCGGTCAACCCCGGCACCATCGAACAGCGCCTCACCGCACCCACCGGTTTCGAGTTCACCGGCGCCGCCTCCTACGGCTACTACAACGCCAAGCCGTACGTCACGGGGAACCTCGACACCCGCCTCGAGGACAACGGCAGGACGCTCGTCATCCAGTCCAACCCGCACCTGAACACCGGCACCACGGACAAGACCTCCCTGATCCACACGATCGTGGTCAGGGCCCTGCCGGGCGCGACATCGGGCACCCAGCCCAACGACGGCCGGGCCGTCATCGGCCGCCTCGCGCCCGTACCGCTGATCGGCCGCGTCCTCTGACCGAGGCGTTGTCGGCCGCCGCCGTCCACTCGCGCCCCTGGGCGTGGGTGGACGGCGGTCCCGGTGGGGCTTCCGCATGTCCGGAGGCTCTGCCGCTTCTCCCTTCGCCACGATCGGGATCATCACCACCGTCGCGGGCAACGGCCGGCAGGGCGGTTACGCGGGCGACGGCAGCCAGGCCACCGCCATCCCGCTCAACTTCCCCAACGGCATGGCCGTGGACCGTGCCGGAAACCTCCCCTCGACGGGACCACCCAGGTGGTGCAGCGCTTCAAGGCCGGCGGGGCCCGCGTGGGGGCAGCCCGGACAGACCATCGATCCGCCTGCGAAAGGGTTCTTCATGGATCTGACAGCGACGAGGGACGGCATCGCGGAGCCGACAGCGGCGCCGTTCGGGAGCAGCATCACCACGGTGGCGGGCAGCGGTACCGCCGGGTTCGGTGGCGACGGCGGCCCCGCCACGGCGGCCGGTCTGCACTGCCCCTTCGGCGTGGCGCTCGACGGCCTCGGTTCTCTCTACATCGCCGATTACCAGAACCACCGGGTGCGAAGGGTGGGCGCGGACGGCATCATCACCACCGTGGCCGGCGACGGTGCCAAGGGATACGGCGGTGACGGCGGGCCCGCCACGGCCGCGAGCCTGAAGGATCCCGCCGGTGTGGCGCTGGACGGCGAGGGCAACGTGTACATCGCGGACCGCTCCAACCAGCGGGTGCGCAAGGTGGGCCCGGACGGCATCATCACCACCGTGGCCGGCAACGGCACCCCCGGATTCGGCGGTGACGGCGGCCCCGCCACCGCCGCCTCGCTGAACTTTCCGCACGCCATGATGGTCGACGGTGCCGGAGATCTGTACATCGCCGATGACTACAACCACCGGGTGCGGAAGGTGGATCCGGACGGCATCATCACCACCGTGGCCGGCAACGGTGCCGACGGTTTCGGCGGCGACGGCGGGCCCGCCACCGCCGCCTCACTCCACTTTCCCCACGCCGTGGCGTTCGACGGCACCGGCAATCTCTACATCGCGGACCGGTACAACCACCGGGTGCGGAAGGTGAATCCGGACGGCATCATCACCACCGTGGCCGGCAACGGCACCATCGGTTTCCGTGGTGACGGCGGCCCTGCCGTCACGGCCGCCCTGAACCTGCCGCAATGTGTGGTGGTCGACGGCACCGGCAACCTCTACATCACCGACTACGGCAATGAGCGGGTTCGGAGGGTCGGCACGGACGGGATCATCACCACGGTGGCAGGCGGAGGGGTGAAGGGGTACGGCGGGGACGGCGGGCCCGCTCCGCTGGCCCTGCTCGATCAGCCCCTCGGCATCGCGGTCGATGTCACCGGCGAGCTGTACATCGCCGACTTCGGCAACCATCGGGTGCGGAAGGTGAGCGGCGGTGCGGAACGTGAGTGACGGGGCGCGCGGGCGGCGGCTGCGGCACGCGTCTCAGGCGGGATGAACGATCAGCGTGCCGTCCGGCGCGGAATCGACGCGTGTACCGAAGTCACGGCCGATCCGCTCGAAGAGGCCGTGAAGCCATCGGCAGTCCTCCGGCGAGGCGTGCCGCAACCGCATTCGCCAGGCCTGCAAGGGCGTGATGCGCACCTCGTGGAGGCGGCCGGTGCCGGGCTCGACCGAGACCAGATACAGCAGCCGCAGGTCGTCCCGGTACGCCTCGTAGCCGGTGATGCCCTCGTAGTCGTTGACCAGGTCGCCGCAGCCGTAGGCGATGAGTTTTCCCCGGTGCACTTCCAGCGGGCGGGGGTGGTGTGAGGAGTGCCCGTGCACGACGTCCGCGCCGCCGTCGATGAGGGCGTGCGCGAAGCGGATCTGGTCGCGTGAGACGTCGTAACCCCAGTTGGAGCCCCAGTGGATCGACGCGACGGTGATGTCTTCGGGGCGCTTCGACTGCCGTATCCGCGCGACCACCTCGGCTGCCGCGGCGTCCGACGGCCCGGCCACGAAGTGGACGCCGCTCCGGGCTGCGGTGGCGGCCCAGTTCCGGGGGACGCCGCTGGACGCCATCCCGAAGGAGTGGACCTGGATTCGTCGGCCCCCGGTGACAGGGACGATCGCAGGCCTTCGCGCCTCCTGCGCGTCGCGTCCGGCCCCGGCGGTGCGCAGCCCCGCGGCGGCGAGGGCATCGAGGGTTTCCTCCAGCCCACGGTGGCCGTAGTCCAGGACGTGATTGTTGGCCAGCACGCAGACGTCGGGCCGGGCGGCGGCCAGGCAGGGCAGGTTGGCGGGGTGCATGCGGTAGTGCACCTCTTTGCCGGGTGCGACCTCGTCGTTTTGCGTGACGCTGGTTTCCAGGTTGAGGATCCGCGCGTCGGGCGCGGCTTCCTCGATTACCGCCAGCGCGTCACCCCACGGCCAGGGGAAGTCGACGGGGCGGGGAATCGGGCCGTTCACCGCCTCTGCCAGCTCGACGTAGGCGCGGGCGTCCTTGATGTACGCCTCCCGCAGGGCAGGGTCGCCGGGGTGCGGAAGGATCTGGTCGACGCCGCGGCCGAGCATCACGTCACCGCTGAGGAACAGGGTGACGGGGTCACCACCCATTCCCCCAGGCTATGCCCATTCGTTCTGGTTTTCACGTCACGGTGATCGGCGCGGTCCCCGGTTCTGTTCACGGACTATGCCGAACGGCAGAGGCCCCGGTCCGGCCCGTTCGGGAATCTCCTCAACGGCCCATCGTCGTGCCCCCGCTGGACGGCCGAGCGGCTCTGCATCACCCCTCATATCGATGTCCGAAGGACGCCAGTAACGTCCGGCTCCACTGATCACACTGGCGAGCATGACGAAACCATCCACGACCGACTCGATGACTGTCCTCACCGGCATGTACGAAGCCGAGGCGACATACCTGGCAGCCGGCAGCCCCGGCGAGGCGCCCTTCGATCTCCTCGCCCCTTACTTCGCGTCCGATGTCGTACTGCGTCAAGCCGCGGCGCTCCCCTACGGCGGAACCTGGCGTGGGCACGCGGGCATGGCACGGTTCTTCCTCGCGATGAGCGACATGTGGGAGTCGTTCGACATGGTGGATCAGAAGTTCCTCGCCACCGGCGAGACCGCGGTTCGTCGACATGCTCCTCGTTGTATGCCCGCGCCCACGCCTACCCGCGTTCCGGGCGGGTGAGGAGGCCGCGTTCGAGGGCTGTGACCACCGCGTGCGTGCGGTCGTTCACATCGAGCTTCGCGAAGACACGCAGCAGGTGCGTCTTCACCGTGGCTTCCGCGATGACCAGCCGCCTGCCGATGTCGGCGTTGGACAGGCCGTCGGCGACCGCGTTCAGCACGTCCCGTTCCCTTGAGGTCAGCGCGACCGGGACCGGTTGCCGCATTCGGGCCATGAGCCGTTGCGCGACGCGGGGGGCCAGGACGGTCTCGCCCCGGGCTGCGGAACGGATGGCGTCGACGAGTTGCTCGCGCGTGGTGTCCTTGAGCAGGTAGCCGATGGCGCCCGCCTCGACCGCGCGCTCGATCTCGACGTCGGTGTCGTAGGTCGTGAGGATCAGGACGCGCGTCCCGGTCCGGCCCGCCACGATTTCCGTGGTGGCGGCCACCCCGTCGAGGACCGGCATGCGCAGGTCGATCAGGGCCACATCGGGTTCGAGGCGCCGGGCGAGCTCGACGGCCTCCCGGCCGTTGCCCGCCTCGCCGACGATGTCGATGGCGGGCTCCGAGGCCAGCAGGGCGACCACGCCGGCGCGCATCACCGTGTGGTCGTCCACCACGATGATGCGGAGCTTGCCTTCTGTCGCTGTCACAGCCGTCATGTCACACCTGACCGTTCGTGGGGAGCATGGCGAGAACGCGGGTGCCGTCGCCGACCGAGCTGGTGACCGTGAGTTCGCCGCCGAGTTCGGCCAGCCGCTTGCGCATGCCGTCGAGGCCGAAGCCGCGGGAGTCACCGACGACGAAGCCGCGGCCGTCGTCGGTGATCTCCAGTTCCAGGCCGTAGCCGTGGTCGGCGAGGACGACGCCCACCGTGGAGGCGGCCGCGTGTTTGCGTATGTTGGCCAGCGACTCCTGCGTGCAGCGCAGCAGGGCGATCCGGGTCTGCTGGTCGCATTCGACGTCCGGCAGCTCCGCGTCGACCGTGAGGCCGGTGTCCTCGGCGAACCGGTCCAGGGTGCGGCGCAGGGTGCGGGCGACCGAGCCGGGGGCGACGCCGCTCTGGGGGGCGGAGCCGACCAGGACGCGCGCCTCGGCGAGGTTCTCGCGGGCGGTGTGCTCGATCGAGAGCAGTTGCTGGGCGCTCTTCCCCGGGTCGGTGCCGAGACCGGAGCGGGCCGCCTCGGCGAGCACGATGATGGACGCGAAGCCCTGGGCGAGCGTGTCGTGGATGTCCCGCGCGAGCCGTTCCCTCTCCTCTGCGGCGCCCTGCCGCTGGTGGGCCTCGACCAGCTGCTGATGGGTGTTCGCCAGCTCGGTGTTCAGGCGGCGGGTGCGTTCGTCGCTCTGTTGCACGATGCGGTGCACCAGCAGCCCGACGAGCACACCGGCCGCGTAGCCGATGACGGTGAAGGCGACATTGCCCGTGAGGAGGTCCGCGTGCTGAACGGCCCGGGCGGTCACGGTCGCCACCACGGCGGCGCCGCTGTAGGCGATGGCGGATCCCGGGCTCGCGGCGAAGATCCAGAATTGCGGGAGGGACACGATGAACAGCGCCGCGCCCCCGCCCGGCAGACCGGCCATCGCCCCCACGCCGAGGGCGAGGACACTCAGATGGACGTGCGGACGCACCACGGGATTGTCCGGGAAGAGACACAGGACGCCGTAGCCGAGGGAGATCACGGCCAGCAGCGCCAGCGACCAGTACTTCGCCGCTCCGGAATCGTTCTGCACGCCGATGACGGAGGGCGCCAGACCGAGGAGCACCCAGGAGACGGTGTACCACCGGTGGAGCGTCGGTATCCAGAACTGGTCGTTCGGCTGTGGCCGTTGATTCATGCTGGTCAGCCTACGATTTCGAGCGTCCGGCCGGCCGGGGCAAGGTTCTGTGCTCCGCGTCCCTTCACCGACGGCCACCAGCACCTGTCGCCGAGCAGCAGCATGAGTGCGGGCAGGATCACGATGCGGATGACGAAGGCGTCGATCAGCACGGCCACCGCCAGGCTGAACCCGATCTGCTTCATCTCCATGATGTGCAGGGGCACGAAGCTGGCGAACACCGTCACCATCACGAAGGCGGCGCTGGTCACCACACTCGCCGAGCCGCCGATGCCTTCGAGTACGGCCTGCCGGGTCGGCACACCGCGGAGCACGGCCTCCTTGATCCGGCTGATGACGAACACCTGATAGTCCATCGACAGACCGAAGAGGATCACGAACAGGAACAGCGGTACGCGCGACCCGATCGAGCCGGTGGAGGTGAAGTCGAGCAGGCTCTCGGCCCACTGGCCTTGGAAGACCAGCACCAGCAGGCCGAGCGAGGCGGCGGCCGAGAGCAGGTTGAGTGCCACGCCGACGAGGCCGAGGACCACGGAGCGGAACGCCCACACCGTCATGGCGAAGGTCACCAGGAGCAGGGACCCGATGACGATCGGCAGCTTCTGCTTCTGGTGTTCGGGGTAGTCGGCATAGCGGGCGACGTCCCCGGTCACCGCGGTCCGGGCGCCGGTCACCTGGCCGACGGTGGCCGGTACGTACGTCCGGCGAAGGCGTTCGAGGGAAGTCTGCGCCGCGTCGGAGCTCACGTAGTGCGGTACGGGCAGTTCCAGGAGGCTGACGCGCCGGTCGGGTGAGGTGCGCAGTTCCGCCGTGCCGGCGAGTGCCGGATCGGCTTCGGCGCGGCGGGCGAGTTCGCGCAGCGCGCCGGTCACCTCGTCGGCGCGGGCGGGTTCGGCGCGTACGACGACCTGGTGCATGGACTTCAGTTCCGGGAAGGCGTGGTTCAGCCGGTCGTACGTCCGCATGGCGGGGATAGAACGGGAGTGGGTCTCGCGGCCCATGTCGGTCAGCTTGAGGTCCAGCAGCGGGGCCGCCAGGGCGAGTGTCGCGAGGACAGCGACCGTCAGGGTGGCGGCCGGGCGCCTGCTCGTGGCGCGCAGTACGGCCCCGGTGATCCGACCGGCACCGGCCTTCGGCTGCCGGGGTTGCTTCGGCTGCGCGGTCCCGCTCCCCGCCGCGCGGGCGGCCTTGCGCAGCGCGCGGCGCTCCGCCCGCTCGCCGAACGTGGCCAGCAGCGCGGGCAGGACGGTGAGCGAGCTGACCACGGCGACCAGGGTGACGACGATCGCTCCCGTGGCGATCGAGGAGAAGATGACGTCGTCCACCAGGTACAGCGTCGCACTGGAGACGGCGACGGCGAGCCCGGAGAGCACGACGGCCCGTCCGGACGTGGCCGCGGCGAGTTCCACCACGGCCTGCGAGTTGAGCCGGCCGCCCGCCCGGGCGCGTTCCTCCCGTTCGCGCTTGAGGTAGAAGAGGGTGTAGTCGACGCCGACGGCCAGGCCGATCAGCAGGATGACGTTGGTGCCGACGCCGGCGTCGGGGAAGGCGTGGGAGGCCAGCATCGACAGGCCGATGGCGGCGGCGATCGAGGAGAGCGCCAGCAGCAGCGGCACGGTGGCCATCGCCACGGAGCGGAAGACGAACAGCAGGGTGATCAGGGTGACGGGCAGCGCGATGATCTCCGTGCGGGAGAGATCGTCTCCCCGCAGCTTCTCGACGCCCTTGCTGATGGAGGGACTGCCGGTCTCCTCCACGCGCAGTGCGGGATGTGCGGCCTGCACCGCGGCGGTCTGTGCCCGCAAGGGGCCGACGTGCTTCTTGCCGTCGAGCTCGGGGCCCTTCATGGTCACGTCGACCCGGACCGCTCTGCCGTCGGCCGAGCGCACGGGCGCGGCCACGGCGCCGACTTCGGGGAGTTTCCGCATCCGGGCGGTGATGTCCTGGGCGGCGGTGTCCTGGGCGGCGGTGTCCTGGGCGGCCCGGTCGAGCGTGCCCGCGCCGGGCTTCGCGGAGATCAGCACCCGCTCCACGGGCCTCTGTTGCAGACCGCCCCCGGCCGCCATGGCTTCCGCCCGGCCCGCTTCGCCGACGCGGAAGTCCTCACTGGTGGCGGCGTTGCCGCCCACCGAGATTCCGGTGCCGAGACACAGCGCGACGAAGAGGAACCAGCCGGCTGTCGCACGCCACGGGTGCCCGGCACTCCAACGGGCCATACGTACAGGGAAAGTCGTCATGGCGTACATGCTGGTCGCCGGGGTGCGGCTGCCATGAGCCCCGACCGGTTGAACTCCGTGTCCACCTGTCGGTGGACACGAGGTGTTGCCGACTCGCCATCTCGTCGCTTCGACCGCAGACTGGCACCACTGCGGCCCGCGGCCGAACGCCAGCCCGCCGCATCGTCGGCGGCCGGGACCTCGAGCTCGCCGTACACCTCGTCCACGACAGTCGCTGCTCGGGCGGGCCCCACCCCCTACTCGTAGTACTCCGGAGCTACGCGGAAAGCGCACTCCCCGGCGGGACGCCGACCACTCGGCCCGATCCATAACTTCGGTACCGGAAACACGCAAGACACCCGGTACGGAAGGACCCACACCATGGCGTTCCGCCCGCGCGGCAGCCGCCCGCGCCGCACCCTGCTCGCCGCGCTCGTCGCCGCTTCGGTGGCGGTGCCGCTGGCGGGAGCGGCCCGCCCGGCCGCCGTCCCGGCGCCCGCACCGGCCCTCCTCGCCCCGATGACGGCCGCGACGCCCGCCGCCCTCGACGAGCGCTACGCGGTCAACCGCGACGGCATCCGGGCGGCCGGGCGGATGGCCGCGGACCACGGCGACCGGAGGCGGGCCGGGGTGCTGCGCGCCATGGCGGAACCGACGCGTCACTTCCTCTCCTTCGACGGCCGCGACGGCGGCCGCACCACCGAGGTCTTCGGCGACCTGTCCCGGGCCGAGCGGATAGCCGTGCTGGTACCGGGCTCGGACACCAGCCTCGACACGTACGGACGCTTCCGAGCCGGTGCCGTCGCCCTGCGGCAGCAGTTGGGCGACAGGGCCGCGGTCATCGCCTGGCTCGGCTACGGGACACCGAGCATGATGAGCACCGAGGCCATGACACCGGGGCGGGCCGACGCGGCAGCGCCCCGACTCCGCCGGTTCATCGACGAGTTGCGTGCGGTGAAGCCCACCGCCCGGACGTCGCTGCTCTGCCACTCCTACGGTTCGGTCGTCTGTGCCCGCGGCGCCTCGGGCCTGCGGGTCGATGCCATCGTCCTGTACGGCAGCCCCGGCACCGGCTCGGACGACGTCGGCCGACTGCGCAGCCGGGCCACCGTCTGGGCGGGCCGGGGCGCCGACGACTGGATCGCCGCCGTGCCCCATGTGCGGCTCCGACTGCCCTTCGCCACCGTCGGCTTCGGACCCGACCCCGTCGCGAAGGAATTCGGTGCCCGTGTCTTCGACGCGGGGACCGGCGGCCACAGCGACTATCTGAAGCCCGGTTCCGTTCCCCTGCGGAACATCGCCCGGATCGTCTTGGGACAGGCGCCTTCCGTGGCGGGCCGTCATGCGTGATCTCGTCCGGCGGATCGACGCCGCCACCCCGCCGGACCGCGACCGGGCCGTCGACGCCCTGCGCGCCCTGGCCATCCTCGGCGTGGTGCTCGGACACTGGCTGGTGACCGCCCTGGTCGCCGACAGCGGCACGGTACGCGGTATCAGCCCCCTGCACTGCATTCCCCGGCTCACCCCCGTCTCGTGGGTGTTCCAGACCCTCGCCATCTTCTTCCTGGTGGGCGGGTACGTAGGGGCCAGGAGTCAGGCCGGTGCCCGTGCCCGGGGGATGACGTTCCGGCAGTGGCTCGGCGCACGGACGGGCCGGCTGTTCAGGCCGGTCGTCGCCGTACTGGCGGTGTGGGCGGTGGCGGCGGGCGCCATGCTGATGTCGGGGGCCGGCTTCAAGACCGTGCAGGCCCTCTGCAAACTGGTCGTGTCGCCCCTCTGGTTCCTGTTGGTCTTCACCGCGTTGACAGCGGCGACCCCGGTGATATCCCGGCTGCACCCGTTGTGGCCCCTGGTCGTCGTGCTGTCCGTCGATGTGCTCCGGTTCGCCTTCGACGGCCCCGAGCCGCTCGGCTGGGTCAACGTGGCGGCGGGCTGGATGGTCCCGTACTGCCTGGGAACGCGCTGGGCACGGCGCGGGCTGCCGGTGCGGCCCCGGCTCGGCTGGGGGCTGCTCCTCGGCGGTGCGTGCGCCACCGCCTCTCTCGTGCTGTTCGCCGGTTACCCGGCTTCGATGGTCGGCGTGCCCGGCGCCGGGATCTCCAACCTGAACCCGCCCACGCTCGCCGCCGTCACCTTCGGCCTCGCCCAGAGCGGGGCGGCCCTCCTCCTGCTCGGCCCGTTGCGCCGGGTGTTGCGACGGCCGGCGGTGTGGGCGGCGGTGGCGCTGATGAACCTCTCCGCGATGACGGTGTTCCTGTGGCACCAGACCGCGATGATCGCGGTCACCGCCCTCGGCCTGCTCACGGGCAGCACCCTGCCCGGTCTGCACACCGTTCCCGACGGTGCCGGTTGGGTGTTCGCCCGGCTCGCCTGGCTGCCGGTGTTCGCGGTGGCGCTGCTGGTGTGCTGGGCGGCGTTCCGGACCTACGAGACCCACGAGCGGGGGCGGCCGCGAAAACACAACAGAGTCGTGCGCGAGGGGCGCCCCGCGCGGAAGACGGTGGTGCGCGGTGCCTAGAGTGGATCTTGTACAGGGGGAGAACATGGCGAAGTGGCCGAAAGGCATCCGAGCGGCGGCGCGCGCCCTGCGCGAGGACCTGTGGACGGCGGAGCCCGACCCGCTGCCCCACCGGCGGCGGCCGAGCTGGCTGGACTGGCGGCCCGCGCTCGCGGTGCCCCTGTTGCTGGCGGCGGGGTTGCTGATGCTCCTGAACGCGAACGACTACGCCTTCGACTACCAGTTGGGTAACGGCCTCGGCATTTCGCTCGCCTGCGTCCAGTCGGTGGCCCTCGTCGTCGCGATGTACCGGCCGGTCCCGGCCTGGTGGGCCACGACGCTCACCACGTTCGTGGCCGCTCAGTCCCTGGTCGACACCAGGATCCCCATGCCGTTCCCGTGGACCGGCGGCGGGATCGGCGTTCAGGCCGCGGTGCTGCTCCTGGTGGCGTTGCGGGTCCGCGTACGGGCCTCGGTCATGGTGCTGGTGATCAGTTCGCTGTCGGGGCTGGTCTGCCTGGCGAGCCCCCCGCAGACGGGCTATTACCAGAACGCCGACGTGGCCATCCCGGTGTTCGTCGCCGCGACGGCGATCGGCGCCGCGCTGCGCGGCCGTGCGGTGGCCCGTTCGCGACTGGTCGAGCAGGAGGAGCTCACCGCGGAGGAGCGGGCCCGGCGCACCCTCCTCGAAGAACGCAACCGGATCGCCCGCGAGCTGCACGACGTCGTCGCGCACCATATGTCGGTCATCTCCATCCAGGCACAGGTCGCCCCGCACCTGGTCGAGAACCCGTCCGAGGAACTGAAGGAGAACCTCGCGGGCATCCGCGAGAACGCCGTCGAGGCACTCACCGAGCTGCGCCAGGTGCTCGGTGTGCTGCGCTCCGAGGACCCCCTCTCGGAGACCGTGCGGCACGCCCCGCAGCCCACTCTCGACCGGCTGGACGACCTGTTCGGCAACGTGCGCGGTGCCGGGCTCACGGTGACCCGCCTCACCAGCGGGGATCCGCTCCCGCTGCCACCGGGCGTCGAGCTGTCGGCATTCCGCATCGTGCAGGAGGCGCTCAGCAACGCGATGCGGCACGCGCCCGGAGCCGATGTGCGGGTGGAGATCGGGTACCGCCCGGCCGGGGTCACCGTGCGGGTCACGAACACCGCACCGGACCGGACCGCACCGGCCTCGCCGGGCGCGGGCCACGGTCTGCTCGGCATGCGCGAGCGCACTGCCATGCTGGGCGGCGAACTGGCCACCGGCCCCACCCCGGACGGCGGCTGGGAAGTCACCGCGATCCTGCCCGTACACCCCCCTGCCGTGCCCGCCGAACCTGCCGAGGACACCCCATGACGACCATCCGCGTGCTGATCGCCGACGACCAGATGATGGTGCGTCAGGGCTTTACGGTGCTGCTCAATGCCGAGCCCGGCATCGAGGTCGTCGGGCAGGCGGTGGACGGTCTCGACGCCGTCGCCAAGGTCGCCGAACTCGACCCCGACGTCGTCCTGATGGACATACGGATGCCCGGCCTCGGCGGCATCGAGGCGACGCGCCTCATCACCGAACCGGCCGGGGCCACCGTGAAGGTCCTCGTCCTGACCACCTTCGACCTCGACGAGTACGTGTACGAGGCGCTGCGCGCGGGCGCCTCCGGGTTCCTGCTGAAGGACGCCTCCGCCGCCGAACTCGCCCAGGCCGTACGGGTGGTGGCGGACGGGGAGGCCCTGCTCGCCCCGAACATCACCAAGCGTCTCATCGCCGAGTTCTCCCGCATGAGCGGCGCCCCCCGCGCCCCGCTCAAGGAACGCGTCGGCGACCTGACGGAACGCGAGACGGAGGTCCTGTCCCTGATCGCGCAGGGCCTGTCGAACGCGGAGATCGCCAAGCGGCTGGTGGTGGCGGAACAGACCGTGAAGACCCACGTCAGCCGGATCCTGCTCAAGCTGGGCCTGCGCGACCGCACCCAGGCGGCCGTCTTCGCCTACGAGACGGGGCTGGTGCGCCCGGCCGGCTATTGAGCGTTACGGCGCGGGGCCGACCGGTTGGGACTCGAGCAGAGCCTGACGGGCCCGCGCGAAGCCTTCGGGCCTGTGCCGACGGTTTCACGGCGAAACACCCACCGGCGCAAGGGGACATGGCTAAGGTGAACAAGAGTCTCAAGTGACGGGGGTGGTCACGGATGTTCGGCAAGTCCTGGCTTCGGGTTGTGGCGGCGGCGCTCATCGTGCTGGCCGCGGCACCGGGCACCGCCAACGCGTCACCACCGGACAGAGCCCCGGTCGTGCTCTTCCCCGCGTTCCACGTCACCAAGCTCAAGGTGACCGTCGACCAGCAGACCGGGGTGCCCGGGTGTCCCCGCTCGGGCAGTTTCGAGGACTGGTACGGCAACGACCGCCCGAGCACCGTGTTCGACCAGGTCTGCCAGGACCGGCTGCTCACCCTTCGCTACGACGCGAATCCGTCAAAGCCGATGTCCGAGCATTTCTCGAACCCGGCCGGGGTCGACGTCCGGGTCATCGACTACGGCAGGACCAGGAGCGCGCCGTTCTACGAGCCGCTCTACCGCCGGCTCGAGGCCGAGGGATACCGGCGGGACGCCGACATCCGGGTCGCCGGTTACGACAGTCGGCTCACCCCGGACATCGGCGGCTTCCTCGAACGGACCCGTCAGCTCGTCGAGACCACCTACCGGGACAACGGCAACCGCCGGGTGCATCTCGTGGGCCACTCGAACGGGCCCGTCTATGCGCACTATCTGCTCACCCACACCCCACGCGCCTGGCGGGACAAGTACATCCAGGGGTTCACCCCGATCGCGGGGAATCTCCCCGGGCAGGGGCTGAGCTACTCGCTGCCCTTCACCGGGCTCAACACCCGGGACTTCAGCTATCCGACGACCGGGGAGAACGCCGCGAGCAGCTCGCGGATGCACGCGAGCGCCCCGTCGACGTACATGGGTGCCGCCGACCCGGAGATTTTCGGTGATCGCGAGGTCGTCGTCCAGGACACGTCGACCGGCGTCTCCTACACACCACGCGACTACGCGAAGCTGTTCACCGACGCGAAGCTGCCGGTGGCCAAGGAGCTCGCCGACCACTACATCGGCTTCGTCGCGTTCGCCGAGGCCGGATCGTTCCCCGACGTCGACGTGTACGCCGAGAAGGGCTCCGGTCTCCCGACCGCCGTCGGAGCACGGCTGGCGAACCTGACTCCTGGCCACGTCATCGGCGGCGACCGGTTCCTCACCCGGGACGGCGACGGCAACCAGGAGGACATCACCAACGAGGCGGTGCTCGCCTGGCGGGCGATGCCCTGCCACGACTTCAGCCTCACCGACAACCCGGGCGTCGACCACTTGTCCCTGGCGAGCCACCAGGGCGTGCTCGACCGGCTGGTCACGCACCTCAAGCGTTCGGCCTGACACCGGTGCCTCAGTTGGGTTCCTCGACCGCCGCCCGCCATCGGGCCAGCTCGGCGCGGGCATTGGCGGTTTCGGCGTGGCCGGGGCCCAGCACTCTCAGGTAGTCGGCCATCAGCTCCTCCAGGGCGACGGCCGCGCCGGTGGCGTCACCGGCCATCCCCTGGCACCGGGCCAGACCACGGCGGGCGTGGAGGGTGTTGGGGTGATCGGATCCCAGCAGCCGAAGGCTGTCGGTGAGCAGCTCCCGGTACGCGGCGGCGGCGTGCGCGGCGTCGCCCGCCTCGCCCCGCCAGTGGGCGAGGTCCGAGCGGGCGGTCAGGACGGTGGGGTGGTCGGGGCCCAGGACGCGGAGGTAGTCGGCCAGCAGGTGCTCGAAGGCCGTGGCGGCACCGGCGGCATCGCCCGCCGTCCCCTGCCACCACGCGCGGCCATGACGCACGTTCAGGGTGTCGGGGTGGTCGGGGCCCAATTCCCGGAGGTGGTCGGTCAACAGCTCCTCGAAGGCTGCGGCGGCACCGACGGCGTCCCCTGCTTCCCCCCGCCAGTGGATCAGGTTGCCGCGCGTGACCAGGCAGTGGAGGTGGTCGGGGCCCAGCAGCCGTAGGTAGTCGGCCAGGAGTTCCTCGAAGGCGGCGGCGGCACCGGCGGCGTCGCCGGCCATGCCTCGCCACCAGGCCAGAGCATGCCGGGTGTCCAGGGTGTCGGCGTGGTCGGGGCCCAACAGCCGCAGTTCGTCGGCCGACAGCTCCCGGTACGCGAGGGCGGCGCCCGCCGCGTCCCCGGCCATGCCCTGCCACCAGGCCAGGCGGCGCCGGGCCCGGAGGGCGTCGGCGTGGTCGGGGCCCCGGTGCCGGCGGGCGGTGGCGTGGAGGTCCTGGAAGTGGGTGACGGCGGAGGTGACGAGGCCGGCGTGGCCGAGGCTGTCCCCCGTGCGGAAGAGCACCGGGTGCGCTCGGGGCTGCCACAGGGCGTCGCCGGTGGCGTAGGCCGTGAGAGCGGCGGTGTTGGCGCGCAGGGCCCGGGCGAGGGCGGTGTCGCGTTCGGTGTCGGGCCAGGCGGTGAACAGGGCGTCGGCGCACGTGCGTGCCAGCGCGTCGTGCGCGGCCTCCGGCAAGGTCTCGCGGGTGGCGCGTTGGACGAGGGCGTGGACGCGCACCGCCTGGTCGGGTGTGCCGGGGGTGTGGTCGACCAGGCTGAGCCGGTGCAGGCACCGCAGGGCGTCCGCCGCGTCCTGGGGGGCGACGGGGTGGGCCGGCCGGTGTCCGTCCTGGCCCGGGGTGCGTTGCGCGAAGAGGTGGGCCAGGGCCGGGGGCGAGGTCAGGACGGTGGTGGGGATGCCGTTGGGGTCGAGCAGGGCGATCAGCTGCAGCATGGGCCGTGCCAGGCCGCGCGGGCGGAGCCGGTCGGCGTGCTCGACGGACAGGGACCAGGTGGCGGCCACGGTGGCGCGGTGGGCGTCGGGCAGACCGCTGTCCTCGGGAACCAGGTCCGGCAGGGTCCGGGCCCGGTCGGACAGCCGGGCGCGGTAGTCGGCGCAGCTCAGGTGGAGGTCGACCAGGTAGGTGGCCGCCTGGGCCAGTGCGAGCGGCAGTCGGCCGAGGTCGCGGGCGAGCGCCGCGATGTCTTCGGGGTGGTCCTGGCGGCCTTGGGCGGCGAGCTTCGCGGTGAGGTAGGCGACGGCCTCGGCGGGGGTGAACAGGCCGACGTCGATACGGAGGCCGGGCAGGGCGGCGTCGCGGCGGCGGGTGGTGACCACCGTCCGGCCCCGCGGGTGCGTGGGAGGCCACAGCGCGAGCCGGCCGCCGAGGCCGCTCAGGTCGGCGGGGTCGGCCACGTCGTCCAGCACGATCAGCCATCGGCGGTCGGTGGACTGTGCCCAGTTCAGAAAGCGGGCGGCGGCACGCTCGGGGTCGTCGGCGCCGAGACGCCGGGCGTCGTCGCTGCCGGTCGCCGTGGCGGCGGCCTCGGCGTAGGCGCTCAGGATCGCGGCCCTGTCGGTCGCGGTGACCCACACCAGCAGATCTGTGCTCCCGGCCTCCCAGGTGGCGCGGGCGTGGTGGGCGGCGAGCTGGGTCTTGCCGACTCCACCGGTCCCGGAGAGGACGTGGCACAGCACCTCGGTGCCGCCCGCGGCGACCGGCCCGCTCAGGGCGTCGACGGCGGCGCGGTGCTGGAAGCAGTCCGCCTGCCGGGGAATGATCCCGATCGATCGCGGCCAGGGGATCGGGGCCCGTGGCGGGGCATGGTATTCGAGACGACCGATGCTCAGGGCCGCGATGCTGTGGTCCCGGGCGGTGATCGAGGTGGCATCGGCGACGGTCGGGGCCGCGTTCGCGCCGGGTGCGGTCAGCCCTGTTCCGGGCCCGGCTGCGGAGGGTTTCCCAGCGTCACGTCTCCCATCACACCGGCGGCCGCCGATCCGTGTTCGGCGCGGATGTCCACGTTCCCGCCGACGGCGAGCCCTCCGTCTCCCGCCGAGACGGCGTCCGTCGCCCGCCGGGCCGACGTGACCATGTCGCGCAGTTGACCGGCCACCTCGGCACGTTCCGCACCGTCCAGGTTCTCCAGCAGGTCCTCGAACCGGGTCTGCCAGGACGCCCCGAGAAGGACGCGTACCCGCTCGGCCTCCCGGGGGTCCACGCCCTCGAGTTCGGCCGCCGTCCGGTCGAGGCGCCGGGCGACCACCCCGCTCCCCGGGGTACCGCCACGGCGGAAGACACCGGCCACCCGCTCCCGGAGCGCCGCCCAGGCGTCCGTCCCCGCCGCCGAGGCCACCGCCGTCCCGGCCGCCGAGGCCACCGCGATCAACGACTGATCCAACACGTCCCCTCCCCCGTTGTTCTCCGCTCTCTCCCGCTGTCCCCCCGCGAGGCGACGCGGTCCTTGGAAGCGAGCGTATCGGCGTGGGCGCGTCACGTACCCGGGATGGAGGCATCGGACCGCGGGGCCGTGGATTGTGCCTTCCACGGTTCATGGGACAGGCCTATCGTGGTCGGCACGTAGAGCGAGGCGTATGGGAGAAGGCCGATACCCGGCGTCCACCACTGGGGGGAATATGTCCGACCTGCTGCGTTTCGACTTGGCCGACCACGGCTCGATCATGGTGGAGGTCGACGCGGACGAGCCGGGGATCGCGAGGGCCTCGCGGGTGGGGAATCTGATCACCTCCACCGCGGAGTCGTTCGAAGCCGCGCTCGATCACATACGAAGAGCGGCCGACGCCGCCCTCAGCGGCTTCCGGAACATGGAGGCACGGCCGGATGAAGTGCGGATCGACTTCGGTGTCCGTCTCAATGCCGAAGCGGGGGCGGTCATCGCGAAGACCAGCGCCGACGGGCATCTTCAGGTCTCCCTGACCTGGCGCCGGGAAGCAGCGCCCGCCGAACCGGACGGCCAGGGCTTCGACGGCTCGCAACCGGCGAACTGACGGCCCGGCGATCCGGCTTCGCGGATGCGGGAGCAATCGGGCAGCGCCATCGAACGAGCCATCGCCGTCGTCGAAGACGGAGGCTCGTCCGCCGGCCTCGCCTTCCTCGTCGGCCCGCATGAAGTGATCACCTGTGCGCACGTGTTGGAAGCGGCGGTCCATCCACACCCCGCCTCCTGGATCGGGCACCGTCTCACCTTGGTCTTCCCGCTCGTGGCACCGGGCGAGCCCGTTCCCGCCGAAATCGTCACCTGGCATCCGGTGGCCGACGACGAGTCGGGGGACGTGGCGGGGCTGCGTGTGCTGGGCCCCCTGCCCCCGTCCGTACGGCCCGTGCGCCTCAGCCCCGTCACGGAGTTGTGGGACCACCCCTACCTGACCTTCGGGCTGCCCGAGGGCAGGTCCATGGGCGTGTGGAGCCGCGGCAGACTGCTCGCCCGGCAGGCGGGCGGGTGGCTCCAGCTGGAGGACACCCGCACGGCGGGATTCCCCGTGGCGCGCGGGTTCAGCGGCGCGCCCGTCCACGACCTGCGGCTCGAAGCGGTCGTCGGCATGGTCGTCGCCGTCGAGACACGCGCCGAACGCCGCACCGGGTACGCCCTCCCCACCTCGGCCCTTCTGGACGCCTGGCCGGACCTGCGGTCCGCCGTCGATCCGGCCAGTCCCTACCGCGGGCTCGAAGCGTTCCGACCGGAGGACGCCGCCGTCTTCCACGGCCGGGAACGGGACGTCGAGCGTCTGCACGCGTTGACGAAGTCCCACCGCGTTGTCCCGGTGGTGGGGGGATCGGGCAGCGGGAAGACCTCGCTCCTGCACGCGGGGCTGGTGCCGCGGCTCGCGCGCTCGGACACCCCGTGGGCGGTGCTGCGGCCCCGGGCGGGAACGACTCTCGGCGCGGCCCTGGCCCGTTCCCTGGCAGGGCTGACGGCACCGACCTCACCCGACGGCCCGCCGCCCGGCCATGACCTCGTGCGGTCGCTCGAGGAGGACATCGCCCGGGGAAGGCTGCCCGGCATCGTCGTCGGCGCCGCGGAATCACGCAATCGTGAACTCGTCCTGATCATCGACCAGTTCGAAGAGCTCGTCATCGCCTCCACCGCGGAGGACGACCGTGTCCTCGAACAGCTCCTGTCGCTGGCTGTCGGCGGGCCCTCGGCGCGGCCGGCGGTACTGCGCCTGGTGGTCGCCCTCCGCGCGGATTTCTTCGACGCCGCGTTGCGCCACCCCCTTTTGAGCCGGGTGGTCACCGAACACCCGCTGCTGCTGCACCGGCTCTCACTCGACGACCTGCGACGGGTCATCGAGCAGCCGATCGAACGATGGTGGGGCATCGGATTCGAGGCAGGGCTGGTCAGCCGCATCCTCGACGAGGTGAGCCCGGCGGCCGAGCCCTTGCCACTCGTGCAGTTCACGTTGAGCCTGCTGTGGGAGCAGCGCAGCGCCGGCCTCATGACGCACCGGGTCTACGAGGACTTCGGCGGCGTCACCGGGGCGCTCGCCCATTACGCGGAACGCGTCTGGTGCGATGGGCTGGAGCCCGCCGGGCAGGAGGACGCCCGGTGGCTGTTCACCCAGTTGGTGCGGCCGGACCTTTCCGGGCGGCACACGGGGCGGGCGGTGGTGCTGGACGATCTCACAGCACGGCGCCAGTCCGTGGTCGACCGGCTCTCGACGGCCCGGCTCCTCGTCTCGGACAAGGACCCGCAAGGTCGCTGGACCGCGAGTCTCGTCCATGACGCGTTGATCGGCGCGTGGCCACGGTTGGCCGGCTGGGTCGCCGAGGACAGGACGTTCCGGGTGTGGCAGGAGGAGCTGCGGGGCCATATCGCCCTTTGGGAGCGGGGCGGTCGCGAACGCGGCGGGCTGCTCACCGGACGGTCCCTGCAAGCCGCCCTGCGGTGGCTCGACGAGCGCAAGCCGGACCTGACCGAGCCGGAACGCTCCTACATTCTGGCCGGTCGCGGTGCCAGGCGCCGCCATGCGCTGTGGCGGACAGGCGGTGTCGTCCTGGCCGTCTGTCTGGTCCTGGCGCTCGTCGCCGCGGTCGTGGTGGTCGATGTGAGGGGACGTCAGGCCGCCGACGCCCGCAGGACCAGCGCGTCCAGGCAACTTGCCGCGCGGGCGAAGGACGGCGCGACCGCGCCCGACGCCGCGGGGCTGGCCGCCGTGGCCGCCTACCGGACGGAGGCGACTCCCGAGGCCTGGGAGAGTCTGCTGCTGCAGTTCTTCCGTACCCGGCACCACCGGGCTCTCCTCCTCTCTCCGGACGGGGAGGAGATGGCCTACACCACGGGCTCACATGGGCGGCTCGTCGCCGCGAGGACCAGCGAGGGAGGCGTTCTGGCCTGGCGCCCGGGGAGCGGGGAGCGGGCCCGGGTACTCGTGGACGGCCGCGCCCGTGCCTTCGCCATGTCGAAGGACGAGAATCACCTGGCCACCGCGGTACCCGGCGGCGAGGTCGCCCTGTGGGACGCAAGGACGCAGCGGCGTGTCCGCTCGCTCCCGGTCCCCCCGGCCCAGGAGGGAACGGGCCGCAGTGTCGTCAGCCTGGCATTCGACGCGTCGGGGCAACGGCTCGTGGGCATGGCGGCCGGAGGGCTGGGCGCCGTCGTCTGGGACCTGCGCCGGGCGGACGGGGATCCGGTGCTCATCAGGCCCGACGACGCGGGAGAGGACAGGTTCTCCCACGCCTGGCCGGGGGCCGAAGGGCGCGTACTCACCGAGGGAAGGGCCACCACCGCACGCTCCTCGGGAACCGGCACCAATGAGGTGACCGTCTGGTCGGGCCGCTCGCCCCGCCCTGTCCACAGCACCGCCCTCACGCCGGCCGACGCCGAGAACGGCCGGGTCATGTCCTCGTCGGGAGAGCAGGCTCTCGCCTGCGAATTCACCGACAACGTCGGCACGTGGCAGCTCACCGACCTCGTCTCCGGGCGCCACCGCGCCCCAAGCTACGCGTCCGAACTCGCTCCCTGCGGCCGCGAGGGCACCCATCTGCTCAAGCTCGGTGACGGTTCCCACGCCGCGGTCCTCGGGACCCAGGCTTCTGTGAGCGTACGTCCCGCTCCCGAAGGCCTCGGGGACGGACGCGACGACACCTACGAGAAGGTGGCCGAGTACGGGCTGATGTCCGCCCGGGACCGGCTGCCGTTGCCCCTCGGCGGACCGCGGAACGGCATGGTGGTGACCACCACCGCCAACACCCTTGTCGCACTGGGCGAAGACGACCGGTTGGTTCCGGTGGGCATCGACGGAGCGGCGTCGAGCCTCGTGCTGCGGGACGACGGCCGCTACGCCGCGCTGGTGGACAAGGAGTCACGGCTTCGGCTTTACGACCTCGGTACCGGTCGGCAGGTCGCCGACGAGTCGGCGCCGTATGAGGCACACCTCGCCTTCGTGGGGAGGTTCCTGGCACAGAGCCGCAATGACGGCATCGTGCTCCGCTCGCTCCCTTCCCTGCGAGTAGTGAGGCTGATCGCCCCGTCGCGGTCGGCCGACGAGCATGGCCGGTCCCGGGCCGTCGGCGCGGATTCGGCAGGCCGTCTGTTGGTGTGGCGCGACGGCATGCTCACCCGGTGGGACGTCGACAGCGGCAGGAGCAACGGACGGCCCCTGCCGGTGACGGCCTCCGGCCCGAATTCGCCGGCGGGCGCGGGTGGGGCCCGGCCGGATGCGGAGCTGGTTCCCCGTCCCGGCACCGGGCAGGTCGCCCTGGTCGTGCACGGCAACGCCGACGTCGGTGTCTGGGACCTCGACCGGGAGAAACGGACGAGGACCTTCAGCACGGCGTCCGGCACGACCGCGGAGGGCGCCGTCTTCAGCCCAGACGGCGGCCGCCTCGCCCTCATCGATTCCCACGGTCAGACCGCGGTGCACCGGTTCGCCGACGGCGGGACGACGGCGCTCCTCTCGGGCACCGACAACAGCGACCGGCTCATCGGCTTCAGCGGCGGATATCTGGCGGCCTTCGACCGCAGGGCACGTCTCCGCGCTGTCGGCCCCGACGGCCACCTGGCCCAGGCCGATCTGGTGGGGCCCGAGTTACGGCAGGCGACGACGAACCTGCGGATGGCGGTCACACGATCCGGCGAGACCCTTCTGATCGCGTCCGGAAGGCAGGTCCGGTCCGTGCCCTTCGGTCCCGCGCGATGGATCAGGCATCTGTGCGCTCTGGTGGGCCGGGAGCCCACCGCAACCGAACGCCGGTCATTCCCGAAGGGGAGTGCCGAAGACACGCTGTGCCCGGCCCCCGACCAGAGGTGACGCGATGACATTGCCCCGAGTGGCCCCCGCCCTCACGCTGCTCGCCCTGTACGCCGTCACGGGGTGCGCCACGTCCCCGGACGAGGTACGCACCCGCCCGTCTTCCGGCCGCTCATCCGGATCTTCGTCCGAAGCGGTGCCTACCGGCTCTCCCGCGCCCTTCTCCGCGTCGCCGAGCGCCTCGCCGAGCGGAGAGCGGGACGACTTCGAGGCCCGGACGGTCCGCCGGCTGATGGCTGACGCGGGGGTGAGCGATGTGTTCAACGACCCGGCCGATCAGCCGGGTCCCCTACGGGCCGTGGCCGGAAGCTGCCCCCACGTCGTGACCGACTGTCAGGTCCTCTACTTCTTCCACGGCTCCAGGAAGGTCGGTGACCTCACTACGGAACTGGTGTCGGTCAGGTCCTCGGACGGTACGACCGTCACCGTGCGCTTCCCCCAGTTCAGGACCGGCGACCCCCAGTGCTGCCCGTCCGGGCAGCCGAAGGACGTCCGCTGGAGATGGGAGGGCTCGTCACTCAAGGCAGACTTCACCCTCCCACCCGGCGCGAAGTGGAATCAGTTGGACAGGAAGCCCCGTTGGTGAACAGCCTTCGTCGGCAGCCGGGTCACCTGCCCGGCCGGCTGCCGTGGTGGGCGAGGGCCGCGTGCGGGTCGCCGTCGGCGGGAGGGTGATCGGTGTGGACCGTCGCCGCGGTCAGCCGGGGAACGGCGTGGATCAGAGCGTGTTCGGCCGCGACGGCCAGCTCGTGTGCCTGGATGACGGTCAGGTGCGACGCGACGACGATGTCGGCCTCGGCCCGCAGGGCGTGACCGATCCATCGCATCCGTACCTGCCCGGTGTCCAGCACACCGTCGACGCCACGCAGCGCGGTCTCCGCGGTGTCGACGAGGGCAGGGTCGACGGAGTCCATCAGACGCCGGTAGACCTCGCGGGCCGCGTCCTTGAGGACCAGCACAATGGCGACGGTGATCAGCAGACCGACCATCGGATCGGCCGCATGCAGACCGAGCGCGGCACCACCGGCGCCCAGGAGGACGGCCAGCGAGGTGAAGCCGTCGGTCCGCGCGTGCAGACCGTCGGCCACCAACGCCGCGGAGCCGATCCGCCGACCGGTGCGGATCCGGTAGCGGGCGACCCACTCGTTGCCGGCGAACCCGACCAGGGCCGCCGCGGCGACCGCCCAGAGGTGGGTGACTTCACGGGGGTTCAGCAGCCGGTCCACGGCCACGTAGGCGGCCGGCCCCGCGGAAGCCGCGATGGTCGACACGATGACGAGGCCCGCCAGATCCTCGGCGCGGCCGTAACCATAGGTGTAACGGCGGTTCGCCGCCCGCCGCCCCAGCAGGAACGCGATCCCCAGCGGGACGGCGGTCAGGGCGTCGGCGGCATTGTGGATCGCGTCGCCGAGCAAGGCCACGGATCCCGACAGGGCGACGATCACCGCTTGGACGACGGTCGTCATCCCGAGGACGACCAGGGAGATCCACAGCGTGCGCATCCCCTCACGCGAGGCCTCCATCGCCGCGTCCACCTTGTCGCCGGCCTCATGGCGGTGCGGGGTGACCGGATGGGCGAGCCGGTGCCACAGGCGGAACGCACGGGAACGCTCGCCGTCGTGCCGGTGCCCCGAGCCGCCGCGATCGTGGTGGTCGTGCGTACGAGTGCGCCGAAGCCCCGCCATGAATCCCACACTGGCACACGGATCCGATTGCGGCTACGGCCGTCGTACACGCCGTGACCAGGTGCGATTGCGTCGCAGCAGCACCGCGCCACCGGGACCGTCCGCTCGGTACCGGCACGCCCCGTGCCCTGGCGCAAGAGGGGCGCTTTCCTGCAATCCAGGCCGCCAGCCACAACCGCACCGGATCCGACGACACAAGGAGCCGACATGCCTTCTCCCGCTCTCCTCGTCGCACCCTCGCCGCCAGCCTGTTCGCGGCGACCGTTGTTTTCGGGGAGACCGCCGGGCTGGGCGAGGCGATCAGCTGGGTGTGCCGGAGGGCGGCGGCACCTGGTGGGTGCTGCCGCCCTTGGGCGTGTGGGGGTCGACTCCTGTGCCGGTTTTTTAGTAGGCGGAGTT
>NZ_JBVIQR010000012.1:0-23487 GCF_055576875.1 Streptomyces sp. NPDC033229
ACGGCCCCGGCGATCAGGGCCCGCTTGCGCTTGGCGCGGGACTCCTCCCTCTGACGCTGTTCCTGCAGCCGCTCGCGGGCGCTGCGCTTTCCGTCGCTGTTCTTCTGGCTCACATCCCGCTACAACGAACCGGGGGCGCACCCATGCGCGCCCCCGGCCGTGTTTTCCTTCAAACGGATTACGCGCGCCTCGCGACGCCCGCGGCGAGTTCACCCGCCAGTGCGCGCACTCCGGCCAGGCCCGTCTCCAGGTCGGGGGCGTCCAACAGCCGCTTCACGAAGGCCGATCCGACGATGACACCGTCGGCGAACTGCGCGACCTCCTCGGCCTGCCGGGCGTTGGAGACGCCGAGTCCGACGCAGACGGGCAGCTCGGTGACCGCGCGCGTGCGCCGTACCAGTTCCTCCGCCTCCTGTCCGACGGACGCGCGGGTGCCGGTGACGCCCATCAGCGAGGCCGCGTAGACGAAGCCGCTGCCCGCTGCCGTGATCTTGGCGAGCCGCTCGTCGCGGCTGCTGGGCGCGACGACGAACACGGTGGCCAGGCCGTGCTGTTCGGCGGCCTTGCGCCATACCTCGGACTCCTCGACCGGCAGGTCCGGCAGGATGCAGCCCGCTCCCCCGGCCTCGGCGAGATCGGCGGCGAACCGCTCGACGCCGTAGGCGTCGACGGGGTTCCAGTAGGTCATGCAGAGCACCGGGGCGCCCGTCGCGGCGTGCGCCTCGCGGACCGTGCGGATCACGTCGACGATTTTGACGCCGCCGCGCAGGGCGATGTCGTCGGCGGTCTGGATGACCGGGCCGTCCAGGACCGGGTCACTGTGCGGCAGCCCGACCTCGACGACGTCACAGCCGCCCTCGACCATGGCGGTGACGGCCCGCACGCCGTCGTCGACGGTCGGGAAGCCGGCCGGGAGGTAGCCGACGAGCGCGGCGCGCCCCTCGGCCCTGGCCGTGGCCAGTACGGAGCTGAGCAGTTCGATGTTGCCCGCCATCACTTCGCCCCCGCAGCGTCGTTGTCGTACAGCCCGAAGTAGCGCGCGGCGGTGTCCATGTCCTTGTCACCGCGCCCGGAGAGGTTGACCAGGACGAGCCCGTCCGGGCCGAGCTCCTTGCCGAGGTCGAGGGCGCCCGCGAGCGCGTGGGCGCTCTCGATCGCGGGGATGATGCCCTCGGTGCGCGACAGCAGCCGCAGTGCCTCCATGGCCTCGTCGTCGGTGACGGCGCGGTACTCGGCGCGGCCGAGGTCCTTGAGGTAGGAGTGCTCCGGACCGATGCCGGGGTAGTCGAGCCCGGCGGAGATCGAGTACGGCTCGGTGATCTGGCCGTCCTCGTCCTGGAGGACGTAGCTGCGGGAGCCGTGCAGGATGCCGGGGGTGCCGGCGGTGAGGGTGGCCGCGTGCTCGCCGCTCGCCACGCCGTGGCCGCCCGGCTCGCAGCCGATCAGCCGGACGCCGGTGTCGGGCAGGAAGGCGTGGAAGAGGCCGATGGCGTTGGACCCGCCGCCGACGCACGCCACGGCGACGTCCGGGAGACGGCCCGTCCGCTCCAGGATCTGGCGGCGCGCCTCGACGCCGATGACCCGGTGGAAGTCGCGCACCAGCGCCGGGAAGGGGTGCGGGCCGGCGACGGTGCCGAAGAGGTAGTGGGTGCGGTCGACGTTGGCGACCCAGTCGCGGAACGCC
Source organism: Streptomyces sp. NPDC033229 (assembly GCF_055576875.1). NCBI lineage: Bacteria > Bacillati > Actinomycetota > Actinomycetes > Kitasatosporales > Streptomycetaceae > Streptomyces > Streptomyces sp. NPDC033229. The sequence goes on from NZ_JBVIQR010000012.1 coordinate 1,685, forward strand.
TCGTTGATGGCGTCCTTGAGGGTGCGGCTGCCGGACTTCACCGCGACGACCTCGGCGCCGAGCATCCGCATCCGGGCGACGTTGAGCGCCTGGCGCTCGGTGTCGACCTCGCCCATGTAGATGGTGCACTCCAGGCCGAAGAGCGCACAGGCGGTGGCGGTGGCCACGCCGTGCTGTCCGGCACCGGTCTCGGCGATGACCCGGGTCTTGCCCATGCGCTTGGTGAGCAGCGCCTGGCCCAGCACATTGTTGATCTTGTGGGAGCCGGTGTGGTTGAGGTCCTCGCGCTTGAGGAACACCCGGGCGCCGCCCGCGTGTTCGGCGAAGCGCGCCACCTCGGTCAGGGCACTCGGCCGACCGGTGTAATTGACCATCAGTTCATTGAGCTCGGCCGCGAAGGCGGGGTCCGCCTTCGCCTTCTCGTACTCCGCGGCGACCTCGTCGACGGCGGCGACGAGCGCCTCGGGGATGAATTTGCCACCGAAGGCGCCGAAGTAGCCCTCGGGGCTCGGGATGTGACCCTCCGGGTCCGGGATGAAGAAGTCAGACGACATCCGACGTACTCCTCAGTCGGGGCCCGCGGGCCCCGCTAGGTCTCGATGGACGGGCATCACGCTATGCGGAGAGGACGACCGTCGACCGCGACTTCCGCGCGCGGCTATGCCGTGGTGCGGTGGGGGCGGTCCGTCGTCGTGCGCATCGTGGGGCGACGCCATCGCATGCCGTTGATCTGACCCGGCTCACAGCCGATGTGATAGCGCACCCGGCGGCCGTGGACCCGGCGGGCGGGCGCGCGGCAGCCGCGGGGGCGGCAGCCGCGGGCGAGTCGCGCGTACGCCGCCATGCCGACGGGGGCCGAGTGTGTGCTCGGCCCCGGGCGGCTGCGGCGGCGGATCATGGGAGGGGTCAGCCCCTGCCGTGCCGCAGGGCGGGGTGCGCGCCGGCGGCGACGAGGTCGGCGACCGCGCCGCGCGGGTCGCGGCCGGTGACCAGGGACTCTCCGACGAGCACCGCGTCGGCGCCCTCGTTGGCGTAGGCGATGAGGTCGTGCGGGCCGCGCACCCCGGACTCGGCGATCTTGACGATGTGGTCCGGGATCTCGGGCGCGACGCGGGCGAAGTTGTCGCGGTCGACCTCGAGGGTCTTGAGGTTGCGGGCGTTGACGCCGATGATCCGGGCGCCGGCGTCGACCGCGCGCTGGACCTCCTCCTCGTCGTGCACCTCGACCAGCGGGGTGAGACCGATCGACTCGGCCCGCTCGATGAGGGAGACCAGGGCTTCCTGCTCGAGGGCGGCGACGATCAGGAGGGCCAGGTCGGCGCCGTACGCGCGGGCCTCCCACAGCTGGTAGGCGGTGACGATGAAGTCCTTGCGCAGGACCGGGATGTCGACCCGGGCCCGGACGGCCTCCAGGTCGGCGAGCGAGCCGCCGAAGCGCCGCTGCTCGGTCAGCACGCTGATGACGGCCGCGCCGCCCGCCTCGTAGTCCGCGGCGAGTCCGGCGGGGTCGGCGATCGCGGCGAGCGCGCCCTTGGAGGGGCTGGAGCGCTTGACCTCGCAGATGACGGTGACGTTCTCGCCCTTGAGGGCCGCTACGCCGTCCTTGGCCTGCGGGGCCTTGGCGGCCCGCTGCTTGAGCTCGTCGAGGGTGACGCGCGCCTGCCGCTCCGCGAGGTCGGCACGGACACCGTCGATGATCTCGTCGAGCACACTCACGCGAGCGGCCCCCTTCCGGACTCGGATGGTCTGGGCTGGCGGCTGGAAATCACCCCACCAGGACTTGCGATGGTACTTGCCGGAGGGCGAAGGACTCGCATCCGGTTGACGCAGGTCCCGCCAGGTGGACATTCATGGGATCAGAGCCGACCCGAACGGCAGATTCCGTACGACGGTGAAGAGGAGGACGAGGCCGCCCAGCGCCCACCAGTGGCCGGGACGCAGGGCCCGTGCGGGGGCGGCGGGGGCCGCCCGCAGGGCCCTGGCCAGCCACATGGCCCAGAACACGGCGAAGGCGGCGTAGCCGGCGACGGCCAGGGCGTTCGCGCCGAGCGCGGTGGCCAGGTCACCGTGGACGAGGGCGTGGACGCCGCGCAGCCCGCCGCAGCCGGGGCAGTACAGCCCGGTGTGGCGCAGCAGCGGGCAGGCCGGGTAGTGGCCGGCCTCGTTGGGGTCCACGGCGCCGATGTAGACGGCGGCCGCACCGAGCGCCGCCGCGACTCCGAGCGGGGCGGCGAGGCGGTGCGCCAGGGACTCGGGCGGCATGGGCCGAATGGGCGGCACAGGCGGTACGGGCGGCATGTGCGGCACAGACGGCACGGGCGACGCAGCCGACGTCGTGGTGCCGCCGGGGGCCGCTGGATCCTGAGGACGGCTCGCGTGGTCCCTCACACCGTCGAGTCTCCCCCGGGAACGACGAAGGCGCAGCTCAGGGCCGCGTACGGACAGCCGTACGGGCCCAAGCCGCGCCAGGTGCGCCCGCGGGTGCCGCCCGGGGTGCCGGGCGGCGGCGAGAAGCTCTGCGTGGGACGAGGCGGAGGTCAGCCCTGCGTCTGCGCGTGCGACTGCGGGGCGACGGGGCGCTTGCGGGTCTGGCCGAGGCCCGCGGCCCGCATGCCCATGCCGACGACACCACCGAGGGCGATCACGACCATTCCGGCCCAGAAGCCCATGGGCTTGGCCATCACCGTGAACGCGCCGGAGATGCAGAAGCCGATGAAGGCGATGATGACACCGGTCCAGGCGGCCGGAGTGTGTCCGTGGCTGCTACCCGACATGAGTATGACTCCTCGTTGCTGTATCGCGCCTGCGGGCGCAGAGAGAACGCTCGATGCCATTGTCCCCGACGGCCGGGGCTGCCTTGAGCTGGGGTGGGCGTGTCTGTCCCGGCTACTTCCGGGAGGTGTCCCCGGTGGTTCCGCCCGTGGTTTCGCCGGTGGGGTCCTCGCCGCGGTCGAGGGCCTTCCACAGCTCCTCGGGGCGGTCCGGGTCGGGGGCGGTGCGGGCGCGGCGCGGGCGGGGGGTGCCGTCGCGCTCGTAGCGGCCGGACATGGCGGGCCAGTGGCGGCCGTAGCGCAGGGCGAGCAGCCCGGCGAGGAGCAGCAGCACGCCGCCGGCGAGGGCCACCCACGGCCAGGCGGTGTGGGTGACGTTCTCGATGGCGCCGTCGGTGAGGCCGCCGACCTTGCTCGCCTTCTCCTTCAGGGCGGCGGTGTCGGAGACACCGCCGAGCGCGCCCGCGATCACACCGGCGCCGCTCAGGGCGAGCAGCGCGGCGACGGCGATCCGGCCGGCGCCGCGGACGGCGAAGACGGCGACCAGCGCGGCGAGGCCGACGATGGCCAGCGCGCCGGGCAGGCCGCTGACGTCCTGGCCGCTGGCCTGCCGGACGACGCTGCCCTGGGCCACGGCGGCGGTTCCCTCGGCCCAGGTGCGGCCGCCGGAGAGCAGGACGAGGGCCGCGCCGAGCGCGCCGAAGAGCAGGGCGACGCCGACACTGCGTCTGGCGCCGCTGCCGGTGCGCGGGGCGGGCTGGGCTACGGGGCGGGGGTGGGGTACGGCTGCGCTCACGGTTACCACTATCCCCCGCCCGGGCGCCGGGCCCCAACGCGGGGGCCTGCCCGGCCGTGGCATCGCACCTCCGCCGCGCGGCTGTGTCCTCAATCGCCGGACGGGCTGAAATCAGCCCGTCCGGCGATTGAGGACGCGCCCGCAGGGCGCCCACCGCCGCAGGCGGCACAGACGGCCCGCTGACCCCCTAGCCGGCGGCCAGCCGATTGGCGGTGTGGACGGCGCGCAGCACGGCGGCGGCCTTGTTCCGGCACTCGGCGTCCTCGGCGGCGGGGTCGGAGTCGGCGACCACGCCCGCGCCCGCCTGGACGTAGGCGGTGCCGTCGCGCAGCAGCGCCGTGCGGATGGCGATGGCCGTGTCGGAGTCGCCCGCGAAGTCGAGGTAGCCGACGCAGCCCCCGTACAGCCCGCGGCGGGCGGGCTCCAGCTCCTCGATGATCTGCATGGCGCGCGGTTTGGGCGCGCCGGAGAGGGTGCCGGCGGGGAAGCAGGCGGTGAGCACGTCGAAGGCGGTACGGCCGGGGGCGAGGCGTCCGGTGACCGTGGAGACGATGTGCATCACATGGCTGTAGCGCTCGATCGACATGAAGTCGACGACCTCGACGCTGCCGGGCTCGCAGACCCGGCCGAGGTCGTTGCGGCCGAGGTCGACGAGCATCAGGTGCTCGGCGCGCTCCTTGGGGTCGGCGAGGAGTTCGTCGCCGAGCGCGGCGTCGGCCTGCGGGCTCGCCCCGCGCGGGCGCGTGCCCGCGATGGGGTGCACCATGGCGTGCCCGTCCTCGACCTTGACGAGCGCCTCGGGGCTGGAGCCGACGACGTCGAACGCGTCGCCGTTCTCGTGGGGGAAGCGGAACAGGTACATGTACGGGCTGGGGTTGGTGGCCCGCAGGACCCGGTAGACGTCGAGGGCGGAGGCGGTGCAGGGCGTCTCGAAGCGCTGGGAGGGCACCACCTGGAAGGCCTCGCCCGCGCGGATGCGCTCCTTGATGTCCTCGACGGCCGCCCTGTAGTCGGCGCCGCCCCAGCGTGCGGTGTATTCGGGGAGTTCGGAGGGCGGCAGGACGGTGGGGTTGGTGGGCGTGGGCCGGTGGAGGTCGGCGGCCATCGCGTCGAGCCGGGCGACGGCGCCGGCGTAGGCCTCGTCGATGCCGGTGTCGAGGTCGTTGTGGTTGATCGCGTTGGCGATCAGCAGCACGGTGCCGTTCCAGTGGTCGAGCACCGCGAGATCGGAGGTGAGCAGCATCGTCAGCTCGGGCAGCCCGAGGGTGTCCTCGCCCAGCTCGCCGATCTTCTCGAGGCGGCGGACGATGTCGTAGCCGAGGTAGCCCACCATGCCGCCGGTGAAGGGCGGCAGCCCGGCATCCTCTATGAGGTCGCGCGGGGTGTGCAGGGCCGCCACGGTGTCGCGCAACGCCTCCAGCGGGTCGCCCTCGGTGGGGACGCCGACGGGCGGGGTGCCGAGCCAGTGGGTCTGCCCGTCGCGGACGGTGAGGGTGGCATCGCTGCGGACGCCGATGAAGGAGTAGCGGGACCAGGTGCGGCCGTTCTCGGCGGATTCCAGCAGGAAGGTGCCGGGCCGTTCGGCCGCCAGCTTGCGGTAGAGGCCGACGGGCGTGTCGCCGTCGGCGAGGAAGCGTCGGGTGACCGGGATGACCCGACGGTCCTTCGCGAGCATGCGGAAGGTGTCGGCGTCGGGGGTGGTGGTACCCGTGGTCGCGGCGCGGGGGGCCGGGACGCCTGAGGTCGTGGCAGCCATGGCAGCGGAGCCTACTTGGCCAGGAGCAGGACGTCGGCATCGAAACAGGTGCGGTCACCGGTGTGGCAGGCGGCGCCGACCTGGTCGACCTTGACGAGGAGGGTGTCCGCGTCGCAGTCCAGGGCAACGGACTTGACGTGCTGTACGTGCCCGGAGGTATCGCCCTTGACCCAGTACTCGCGGCGGCTGCGGCTCCAGTAGGTGCAGCGGCCGGTGGTGAGGGTGCGGTGGAGCGCCTCGTCGTCCATCCAGCCGAGCATGAGGACCTCGCCGGTGTCGTACTGCTGGGCGATGGCGGGGACCAGGCCGTCGGCGTCGCGCTTGAGACGGGCGGCGATGGCGGGGTCCAGACGTCCGGATCCGGACGCTGATCCGGACGGTGCTCCGGGAGAGCGGGGGCCGGTGGGGTTGCTGGGGAGGGCGTTGCCGGTCATGTGGCCATTCTGCCGCTTCGAGCCGGTGGGGTTGCCGTAACCCACTGGCCGGGCTGTCAGTGGCATGCGGCATGCTTCGCCCATGACCTCTCCGCCTCCGCCGAACACACCCCGATCGCCCGGCGACGGCGGTGGATTCGGCCCACCGCAGAGTTTCGGCCAGCCCTACGGGCAGCAGGTCCCGCAGGGGGCGCCCGGTCAGCCGGGCCAATCCGGCCAGCAGTACGGGCAGCCGGGGTACGGCGCCCAGCAGCCGTACGGCGGGCAGCCGGGCTTCGGGCAGCAGTACGGGCAGTTCGCGCCTCCCATGCCGCCGCCCCCGCCGCCCTCGGGCGGTAACGGCGCGAAGGTCGCCGCGATCGTGGTCGCCTCGGTGCTGGTGGTGGGGCTGGCAGTCGGCGGGGTGATCCTCTCGCGGAGCGGCGACAAGGACGACAAGCCGACCGCGCGGGGGACGTCCTCGCCGAGCGCGTCCCCGTCTGCCGCGGCTTCGGCGTCCCAGGACTCCACGGGCCTCTCGCCGGGCGAGGGCGGCGCGGTGGAGGGCGGCAAGTCGGCCGACCCGAGCCTGCCTTCGCTGCCGAACATGGTTCCCTACGTGGTTCTCAAGCCCGGCCAGTGCTACGACCACCCGGCGCTGAGCAGCGCCGTCACCAGGGTGGAGACGCGGTCGTGCGACAGCGCGCACGACGGCGAGGTGGTGGCCAACGAGACCTTGACGGGTACGTTCGCCACGCAGCGGGACATCCAGGAGAAGGCCGTGGAGCTGTGCAACGCCGAGGCGGAGAAGCGCGTGCGCGCCATAGCCGACGGCCGCCGGTACTACTCGTACACGCTGATGCCCGCCAAGACGACCTACGACCGCGGGCAGAACCAGCTGTCCTGCACGATCACCCTCAGCAATGCCCGGGGTGGCGCGAAACTGACCGCGCCGCTGCCGGAGTAGGGGGCCGGGACCGGCTGGTGGGGATACGGGGGCAGGCGCGGCACCATGGCACTGCCGAGGTGACGGTCGTAGGCTGACGCCATGTCAACCCATGCCCAGCGCGAACGCCTCCTCCTCGCCGACCTGTTGGAGACGGCGGGCCCGAACGCTCCGACGCTCTGCGACGGCTGGCGGACCCGTGATCTCGCGGCGCACGTCGTGGTCCGCGAGCGCCGCTCCGACGCGGCCGTGGGGCTGCTGCTCAAGCCGCTGGCCGGCCGCCTGGAGCGCGTGCAGGCCGAGTTCGCCGCGAAGCCGTACGAGGAGTTGCTCCGGCTGATCCGTACGGGCCCGCCGCGCCTGTCGCCGTACGCCCTCAAGCAGGTCGACGAGGCGGCCAACACCGTCGAGTTCTACATCCACACCGAGGACGTCCGCCGCGCGCAACCGGAGTGGACGCCGCGGGTGCTGGACCCGGTCTTCTCGGACGCGCTGTGGAGCCGCGTCGAGCGGATGGCGCGGATGCTGGGCCGCCGCTCGCCGGTGGGCCTGGTGCTGCGGCGCCCGGACGGCCGGACGGCCGTGGCCCATCGCGGCACTCCGGTGGTCACGGTCACCGGGGAGCCGGGCGAGCTGACCCTGTTCGTCTTCGGCCGCCAGGGCGCCGCCCGGGTCGAGCTGGACGGCGACAAGGACGCGCAGGCGGAGCTGCTCGAGGCGAAACTGGGAATCTGAGGGCCCTGCGGGCGGCTTTCCCTGTCGCCGGACGGGCTTGATCGCTGCCCGGACGGGCTGAAATTCAGCCCGTCCGGCACTTGAGGACAAAGGCGGGCGCGCCCTAGCGCACGGGGTGCCCCGCCTCGCGCAGGGCCGTCTTGACCTCCGGGATGCGCAGCGTGCCGAAGTGGAAGACCGACGCGGCCAGGACCGCGTCCGCGCCCGCCTCGATGGCCGGGGCGAAGTCCGCGAGCTTGCCGGCGCCGCCGCTGGCGATGACGGGGACCGTGACGTGCCGGCGCACCGCCGTGATCATTTCGGTGTCGTAGCCGCTCTGTGTGCCATCGGCGTCCATCGAGTTCAGCAGGATCTCGCCGGCGCCCAGCTCGGCCGCCCGGTGGGCCCACTCCACGGCGTCCAGGCCCGTGCCGCGCCGGCCGCCGTGCGTGGTGACCTCGAAGCTGCCGGACGGGGTACGGCGGGCGTCCACGGACAGCACCAGCACCTGACGGCCGAAGCGCTCCGCGATCTCGCGGATCAGCTCGGGCCGCTCGATGGCCGCGGTGTTGACCCCGACCTTGTCGGCGCCGGCCCGCAGCAGCTTGTCGACGTCGTCGGCGGTGCGAACGCCGCCGCCCACGGTCAGCGGGATGAAGACCTGCTCGGCCGTGCGGCGCACCACGTCGTAGGTCGTCTCGCGGTTGCCGGAGGAGGCGGTGATGTCGAGGAACGTCAGCTCGTCGGCGCCCTCCTCGCCGTAGATCTTGGCCATCTCGACGGGGTCGCCCGCGTCGCGCAGGTTCTGGAAGTTGACGCCCTTGACGACCCGGCCGTTGTCCACGTCCAGGCAGGGGATGACTCGGACCGCCAGGGTCATGTGCTCAATGCTCCTCGGTAAGCTTCTACTTCTACTTCGACCAGGACACGCGAGTCGACGAAGCCGGAGACCACGGCGAGGGTCGCCACGGGACGTACGGCGTCGAAGAGTTCCTTGTGGGCGCGGCCGACCGCGTCCACGTCCCGCGCGTGGGTCAGATACATGCGGGTGCGGATGACGGACTCGACGCCGAGGCCGAACTCGCGCAGCGCGGCGAGCGCGTTGCCGAAGGCCGTGAGCGTCTGTTCGTACGGATCGCCCTCGCCCTGCAGGACGCCGTGCACCAGCGGCATCGTCCCGGCGACGAGGACCCGGTCCCCCGCCGCCACGGCACGCGCGAAGCCGATCGACTCCTCCCAGGGGCTGTCTGTCTGCACGCGCCGCGGGGCTGGGGATTCGGTCATACGGACACTGCCTCCAGGGCTTCTTCCAAGGTGAACGCCTTGGCGTAGAGCGCCTTGCCGACGATGGCACCTTCGACGCCCTCCGGTACCAGAGTGGCGATCGCCCGCAGATCGTCAAGGGACGAAACGCCACCGGAGGCGACGACCGGCTTGTCGGTGGCCGCGCAGACGCCCCGGAGCAGCTCCAGATTGGGGCCCTGGAGGGTGCCGTCCTTGGCGATGTCGGTCACGACGTAGCGGGCGCAGCCCTCGGCGTCCAGCCGGGCGAGGGTCTCGTACAGGTCGCCGCCGTCGCGGGTCCAGCCGCGGCCGCGCAGGGTGGTGCCCCGGACGTCCAGGCCGACGGCGATCTTCTCGCCGTGCTCGGCGATGACCTTGGCGACCCACTCGGGGCTCTCCAGGGCGGCGGTGCCGAGGTTGACGCGGGTGCAGCCGGTGGCGAGGGCGGCGGCCAGCGAGGCGTCGTCGCGGATGCCGCCGGACAGCTCGACCTTGATGTCCATCGAACGGACGACCTCGGCGACCTGCGCACGGTTGTCGCCGGTACCGAAGGCGGCGTCCAGGTCCACCAGATGCAGCCACTCGGCGCCCGCCCGCTGCCAGGTGAGGGCAGCGGACAGCGGGTCGCCGTACGACGTCTCGGAGCCGGACTCGCCATGGACGAGGCGGACGGCCTGGCCGTCACGGACGTCGACGGCGGGGAGGAGTTCGAGGCGGTTGGCGCTCAAGGCATGTTCCTAGATAGCAGGGTCGAGAGGGCTGGGGTGTGTCCGCGAAGTCGCGGCGTACGCCCAAAGGCGTGGCCCGCGGCGTTGGGGGCGTGCGATCGCAAGGCGGAGGGTCGTCCTCCTACCGGGCGTACCCGGGCGAGCCCGACAACGCAGCGAGCGCGCGTGCCGGGCGTCGCGGGCCAGGCGCGAATTTGCGGACACACCCTAGAGGGTGGCGAGCCAGTTGGTCAGCAACTGGGCGCCGGCGTCGCCGGACTTCTCGGGATGGAACTGGGTCGCGCACAGCGGTCCGTTCTCCACCGCGGCGATGAACGGCTCGCCGTGGGTGGCCCAGGTGACCTGGGGCGGCCGGATGTGGTCCGCGGTGATCTCGAAGCCCCACTCGCGCACGGCGTAGGAGTGCACGAAGTAGTAGCGGGTGTCGGCGTCGAGGCCCGCGAAGAGCCGGGAGTCCGCCGCCGGGGTGACGGTGTTCCAGCCCATGTGCGGCACGACGGGGGCCTTGAGCGGCTCGACCGTGCCGGGCCACTCGTCCAGGCCGTCGGTCTCGACGCCGTGCTCGATGCCGCGCTCGAAGAGGATCTGCATGCCGACGCAGATGCCCATCACGGGCCGGCCGCCGGACAGCCGGCGCCCGACGATCCAGTCGCCGCGGGCGGCGCGCAGCCCCTTCATACAGGCGTCGAACGCGCCGACGCCGGGGACGAGCAGCCCGTCGGCGGTCATCGCCCGGTCGTAGTCCCGGGTGATCTCCACCTCGGCGCCGACGTGCGCGAGGGCACGCTCGGCGGAGCGGACGTTGCCGAATCCGTAATCGAAGACGACGACCTTCTTGCGGTCGCTCATTCCCAGACCCCCTGCAGTCGCAGCACACCGGCCACCAGGCACATCGCGGACGCTATGCCGAGCAGCACGATCAGGCCCTTGGGCATGCCCTGCTTGGCGAAGGAAATGATCCCGCCGACGAGGAACAGGCCCACGACGATCAGGATGGTCGAGAGGCTGTTCACAGTGTCGATCCGTTCGCTTCTCCGCCCGCGCGGCGCAGCGGTGCGGGCATCAAGGTCATCCGCGGCCCGGTGGCCGCGCGTGCGTCGCTCACAGCGCGCCCTTCGTAGACGGGAGAATTCCAGCCGCGCGCGTGTCGCGCTCACTGGCGTAGCGCAGGGCGCGGGCGAGGGCCTTGAACTGGCACTCCACGATGTGGTGGGCGTTGCGCCCGTACGGCACGTGGACGTGCAGGGCGATCTGGGCCTGCGCGACGAAGGACTCCAGGATGTGCCGGGTCATCGTCGTGTCGTAGGCGCCGATCATCGGTGCCATGTTCTCGGGCTCGGTGTGCACGAGGTACGGGCGGCCGGAGAGGTCCACGGTGACCTGGGCGAGGGACTCGTCCAGCGGGACGGTGCAGTTGCCGAACCGGTAGATGCCCACCTTGTCGCCGAGCGCCTGCTTGAAGGCGGCACCGAGCGCGAGGGAGGTGTCCTCGATGGTGTGGTGGGTGTCGATGTGCAGGTCGCCGTCGGTCTTGACCCGGAGGTCGAAGAGGCCGTGCCGGCCGAGCTGGTCGAGCATGTGGTCGAAGAAGCCGACGCCTGTCGACACGTCGACCTGCCCCGTGCCGTCGAGATCGATCTCGACGAGCACGGACGTCTCCTTGGTGGTGCGCTCAGTGCGGCCCACGCGGTTCATCGGTTGATCTCCTTGCGAATGGCACGTACCGCGTCGAGGAACGCGTCGTTCTCCGCCGGGGTGCCCGCGGTGACCCGCAGCCGGCCCGGTACGCCGTTGTCCCTGACCAGGACGCCGTGGTCGAGGATGGCCCGCCACGCCGCGTGGCTGTCCTCGAAGCGTCCGAACTGTACGAAATTGGCGTCGGACTCCGTCACCTCGCAGCCCATCGCACGCAGCTCGGTGACGATGCGGTCGCGCTCGGCCTTGAGCGCCTCGACGTAGGCGAGCAGCGTATCGGTGTGCTCCAGGGCCGCGAGAGCCGTGGCCTGGGTGACGGACGACAGGTGGTACGGCAGGCGGACGAGCTGGACGGCGTCGACCACGGCGGGGTGGGCGGCCAGGTAGCCCAGGCGCAGCCCGGCCGCGCCGAAGGCCTTGGACATGGTCCGGGAGACGACGAGGTGGGGGCGGCCCTCGATGAGCGGCAGCAGCGAGGGGTGGTGGCTGAACTCGCCGTAGGCCTCGTCCACGACCACGATCGAGGGCTTCGCCGCCTGCGCGGCCTCGTACAGCCGCAGGACCGTTGCGGCGTCGACAGCGGTGCCGGTGGGGTTGTTCGGGGAGCAGATGAAGACCACGTCGGGCCGCTGCTCGCCGATGGCCCGGACGGCCGCGTCGACGTCGATGGTGAAGTCGGCGGTGCGCGGGCCCGCGGTCCAGCCGGTGCCGGTGCCGCGCGAGATCAGGGCGTGCATGGAGTACGAGGGCTCGAAGCCCATCGCCGTGCGGCCCGGGCCGCCGAAGGTCTGGAGCAGCTGCTGCAGGATTTCGTTGGAGCCGTTTGCCGCCCAGACGTTGGCCAGGGCGACCTCGTGCCCGGCGGTGCGGGTGAGGTATTTCGCCAGCTCGGTGCGGAGCTCGACCGCGTCCCGGTCGGGGTAGCGGTTGAGGTGCCGGGCCGCCTCGGTGACGCGCTCGGCGATGCGGGCGACGAGGGGCTCGGGCAGCGGGTAGGGGTTCTCGTTGGTGTTCAGGCGGACGGGCACGTCGAGCTGGGGTGCCCCGTAGGGGGACTTGCCGCGCAGTTCGTCCCGGACGGGGAGATCGTCCCAGGGGGACGTGGTGGGATTGCCGGTCACTTACTTCGGCACCTTCCAGCCGAACCTCGCCTTGAGCGCGGCTCCGTGTGCGGGCAGGTCCTCGGCCTCGGCGAGGGTGACCACGTGGTGGGTGACCTCGGCGAGCGCGTCGCGGGTGTAGTCGACGACGTGGATGCCGCGCAGGAAGGACTGCACGGACAGGCCGGAGGAGTGGCAGGCGCAGCCACCGGTGGGCAGGACGTGGTTGGAGCCCGCGCAGTAGTCGCCGAGCGAGACCGGCGCGTACGGGCCGACGAAGATCGCTCCGGCGTTGCGCACCCGGGCGGCGACGTCGGCGGCGTTCGCGGTCTGGATCTCCAGGTGCTCGGCCGCGTAGGCGTCGACGACGGCGAGGCCCTGGTCGAGGTGGTCGACGAGGACGATGCCGGACTGGCGTCCGGCGAGCGCCTCGGTGATCCGCTCCTGGTGCCTGGTGGCGGCGACCTGCGTCTTGAGCTCGGCCTCGACGGCCTCGGCGAGCGCCTCGGAGGGCGTGACGAGGACGGCGGCGGCCAGCACGTCGTGCTCGGCCTGGCTGATCAGGTCGGCGGCGACGTGCGCCGCGTCGGCGGTGTCGTCGGCGAGGATCGCGATCTCGGTCGGGCCGGCCTCGGCGTCGATGCCGATGCGGCCCTTGAGCAGGCGCTTGGCGGCGGCGACCCAGATGTTCCCGGGGCCGGTGACCAGCTGCGCGGGGCGGCACTCGTCGGTGCCGTAGGCGAACATGGCGATCGCCTGGGCGCCGCCGGCGGCGTAGACCTCGTCGACGCCGAGGAGGGCGCAGGCGGCGAGGATCGTGGGGTGCGGCAGACCGCCGAAGTCCTTCTGCGGCGGCGAGGAGACGGCGAGCGAGGAGACGCCGGCCTCCTGCGCGGGGACGACGTTCATCACGACGGACGAGGGGTAGACGGCGTTGCCGCCGGGCACGTACAGCCCGACGCGCTCGACGGGGACCCAGCGCTCGGTGACGGTGCCACCGGGGACGACCTTGACCGTCTTGTCGGTGCGCCGCTGCTCGCGGTGGACGATGCGGGCGCGGCGGATGGACTCCTCCAGCGCGGCCCGTACGGCCGGATCCAGCCGCTGAAGGGCGCCGGTGATCTCCTCGGGGGCGACGCGCACCCGGTCGATCCGGACGCCGTCGAACCGCTCCGCGTAGTCGATCAGGGCCGCGGTGCCGCGATGATGCACGTCCTCGCAGATGGGCCGCACCTTTTCCAGGGCGGCCTCGACGTCGAGTTCGGCTCGGGGCAGCAGGTCGCGGTCGACGCCCGAGGCGGTACCGCGCAGATCGATTCGGGAGATCACACCGCCAATTGTCTCAGACCCGTCCCGACACACGGCGCGCCGTACCACTCAGTGATACGTCGCGTCGGGGCTGTTCGCCGTTGACGGGTGCCCGAAGAACAGTTGATCATCACTATCGGCGTTCAAGCGGGCACAGAGCGGGAATGGGACCTGTACAAGTGGTACAGGTGACGGGAGGGAAACGGCCGTGACCGAGCCACGAGACGGTGAACCGCCCGCCGGGCTCGATCTCACCACCGCCGAGTGGGGCATGTGGCAGGCGTTCCGCAATGGCAGCACCCACGATCTGCGCACCCCCTATCCCGAACGCAACGACCCGACCGGCCCGCACACCTGGGGGCCCGAGCGCAGTGTGCGCGCCCGGATCGTCGCCCTGCTGCTCCTGGACGGCCCGCCCGCCCAGCCGGGCCGCGTCTGCGCCCTGAAGCTCAACGGCGTGCACGTCACCGGCACGCTGGATCTCTCGGGCGGGACGGTCGTCCCGTATGTCGAGATGCACAATTGCCGGTTCGAGCAGCAGATCCTGTTACCGGAGAGCCGTTTCACCACGCTGCGGCTGGTCGGCTGCGCGATCCCCCGGCTGGAGGCGGCCCGGCTGACCACCGAGGGCGATCTGCATCTGCCGCGCTGCGTCATCCCGAGCGGCATTCGGCTGACGGACGCGCACATCGGGTCGGACCTGCTGCTCAACCAGATGATGGTGCGCCGGGACCGGCGGGGGCTGTCCATCGCCGCCGACGGGCTGACCGTCGGGCAGGACCTGCAGGCCGAGATGATGCGTTCCGACGGCGAGCTGAGCATGCGCGGCGGCAAGATAGGCGCCTCGCTGAGCCTGCGCGGCAGCTCACTGAACAACCCCTTCGGGCGGCGCGCCTTCAACGCCCCGCAGCTGACCGTGGAGCGCACCCTGTATCTCACTGCGGCCGGTGTCAGCGGTTCGCCCTTCGCCGGCGCCACTCCCCCGTACGGCATCACCAACACCCCCGCGCACGGCACCCGCCTGCAGAGCTTCGAGTGCCAGGGCGGGGTGCGGCTCGACGACGGGCGGTTCGGCGACGCGGTGGACCTCAGCCAGGCCCGGTTCGTGATGGAGGCGGACCAGGAGCTTTCCCTGCGCCGCGTGCAGACGCCCGAGCTGCGCTTCCTCGGGGAGCGGCAGCAGCGCGGGCGGGTGGTGCTGTCGGGGGCGCGGGTGGCCAATCTGGTCGACCGGGCGGACAGCTGGCCGGGGCCCGGCGGCCTGGTGATGGCCGGGTTCTTCTACGAGCACCTGATACCGCTCGGTCACTTCCCGCTGGCCCGCAGGCTGGAGTGGGTGGCGGCCGCCACCCCGGAGTACGCCCCGGAGCCGTACGAGCGGCTGGCGGGCGCTCTGCGGGCCAGCGGCGAGGACGCGGACGCGCGCGCGGTGCTGCTCGCCAAGCAGCGCCGCAGACGCGAGACGCTGCCGCTGGCCGGCAAGGCGTGGGGGTACCTCCAGGACTGGACGGTGGCGTACGGCTACCGCCCCGGGCGGGCGGCGGTGTGGATGGCGGTGCTGTGGGCGGTGGGCACGGTGTATTTCACATGGCGCCCGGTGGCGCCCCTGAAGGAGGGCGAGGGGCCGGAGTGGAGCCCCGTGCTGTACACCCTGGATCTGCTGCTGCCGGTCATCGACCTGGGGCAGGGCAATTTCTGGAAACCCCTCGGGGCCGCCCAGTGGGTGGTGACGGCCTTGATCCTGCTCGGCTGGGTGCTGGCCACCACGGTCGCCGCCGGGGCCTCCCGGTTGCTGCGCCGTCAGTGAAACCGCGGTCCGGGGAAATCCCGGCCGCCGTCGCCGCCTTCCGGGGCCATTAGGCTTACCGGCTGTGACCACCGCGCGCCTTCCGCTCTTCCCGCTGAACTCGGTGCTGTTCCCGGGGCTCGTCCTCCCGCTGAACGTCTTCGAGCAGCGGTACCGCGCGCTGATGCGCGATCTGTCGGCCCTGCCGGAGGACGAGCCGCGCCGCTTCGGCGTCGTCGCCATCCGCGACGGCAGCGAGGTCGCGCCCAGCGCGCCGGGGCTGCCCGAGGGCGCCCGGCCGGAGCCGGGACCGGCCTCCGGCTTCGGCGCCGACCCGATCAAGGCGTTCCACCTGGTGGGCTGCACGGCGGACGCGGCGACGATCCGCGAGCGCGAGAACGGCACGTACGAGGTGCTGGCCACCGGCACCACCCGTTTCCGGCTGCTGTCCGTCGACGCCTCGGGCCCGTATCTGACGGGTGAGGTGGAGACCATCGAGGAGGAGCAGGGCGAGGAGGCGGGCGCGCTCGCCTCCGGTGTCGTGCGGGCGTTCCGGGCCTACCAGAAGCGGCTGGCGGGGGCGCGCGAGCGCTCGCTGAACGGGGAGGCGGACCTGCCCGGCGAGCCGTCGGTGCTGTCCTATCTGGTGGCGGCCGCGGCGGTGCTGGACACCCCGGCCAAGCAGCGGCTGCTGGAGGCCCCGGACACGGCGGCCCGGCTGACGGCGGAGCTGAAACTGCTGCGCGCCGAGACCGCGGTGATCGGTAAGCTCCCGTCGCTCCCGGCCGTGGACCTCACCCGGCGGCCGACGAGCCCCAACTGAGCCCCGTCAAAACTCCCACGGGACTCCGACGGAACGTCAACGGAAGGGGCCGGCTTTGGCGAAGAAGCCGAAAAAACAACAGCAGTCCGGTGCCACGCCCGCGATCGTCGCCCTGGAGAAGGCGGGCACCGTCTTCTCCGTGCGCGCCTACGAGCACGACCCGGCCGCCCCCTCCTACGGCGAGGAGGCCGCCGAGGCACTCGGCGTCGATCCGAGCCGGGTGTTCAAGACCCTGGTGGCCGATGTGGACGGCGTGCTGACCGTGGCCGTCGTGCCCGTCTCCGGTTCCCTCGACCTCAAGGCCCTCGCGGCCGCGGTCGGCGGCAAGCGGGCGGCGATGGCCGACCCGGCGGCCGCGGAGCGGACCACGGGGTATGTGCGGGGCGGGATCTCGCCGCTCGGCCAGCGCAAGCGGCTGCCGACGGCGCTGGACGCCTCGGCCGGGACGTATCCGACGATCTGTGTCTCGGCGGGGCGACGCGGGCTGGAGGTCGAGCTGTCGCCCGACGACCTCGCGGCGCTGACGGGCGCGGTGCTCGCGCCGATCGCCCGCCCCTGAGCCACTCCCGCGCTCCCGCGCTCCTTGCCGTGGGCCTGGACTGTTGCGCGTCCCTCCATTACGACCGAGGGAGGCGGGCCGCCGTACGCGCGTCCCGCCCAGGGAGGGACCGCCCATGTCGAAGCGCACCCGCAAGCGTCGCTGGCGCCTGAAGAAGAACCGCGCCAACCACGGCCGACGACCGGCGTAACAGCACCGCTGCGCGGCGCTGTCCTCAAACGCCGGACGGGGTTGGGTTGGGTTGGGTTACCAAGCAAGAACATCCGGGGGGTGGAGAAGTGGACGGAAGGCGCGGAAAATGTGACGGAAAGCCGGACGACACCCCCCCTCCCCCCTTTTCCCCCCCCCCCCCCCCCCCCCCCCCCCCCCCCCCCCCCCCTTCCCCCCCCGCGCCCGCAGGGCGCTACGACTTCGGCGGAAGGCCGGACGCAGCCCAGTCCGGTTCCGGGTCGCGGGGACCGAACGCCGCTGTGAGGCCGAGGTGGACGGCCATCGCGGACAGGGGCCAGAACAGCAGCGCGCCCTTGGCCGCCAGCCGGAGCGGGGCATCGAAGACCACGCCCCGGCCGGCGGCCCGGGCGCTCGCGGCCACATCGGAGCTCGGGCCGAGCCACACCCCCAGCCGCCAGCCGATCACCGAGGCGAGCAGTGAGCCGAGGGCCAGCCCGATGACGAGGGGGATCCCGCCGCGGCGGAGGAACCAGAAGACCAGGGCCGCGCTCACCGCGCCGAAGCCCACCGCCAGCAGCACGAACGTGCCGTCCGCGCCGATCGCCTGCTCGCCCTCGGTGGCCTTGAGGTAGACGGCCTGGCCGTCCGAGATCAGCGGCACGCGCGGCGCCAGCCACAGCCACAGCAGCCCCAGCAGCACCCCGGCCAGGCTCACCACCGCGGCGACGGCCGCGGCCTGGCGCAGCTCGACGTGGAGCCCCGGCCCGTCGGCGGCCTCCCGGTGCACGAGCCCGTGCGGGGGGACCTGCGAGGGATGGTGCGAGGAGTCGTGCGGGGGTTCGTGCGGCGTCAGCGGTGCGGTCACCTTGCCATCGTGCCAGGTCGACGACGTGCCGTCGGCGGCAGGACCGCCGCTGCGGCGCGTCACCGCACGGCCGCCCGGCGGTACGCCCAAGTGGCGACGGCCAGCGAGACCACGCCGACGGCCGCGCACACCCCGAGGTCCGCGGCCACCAGCAGCCAGTCGGGCCGCTCGTCGAAGGTCCGCGCCAGGGCCTCCACGCCGTAGGTGGAGGGCAGCAGATCGCGCGCGTAGTCGATGGGGGCGGGCAGGTGCGCGGCCGGGAGGACGCCCAGCAGCAGCGCCGCGGACATGCCCAGCTGGCCGCACAGCGTCGCCAGTTCCTGCCGGGGCGCGAGCAGCCCGAGCGCCGCGCCGAGCCCGGCGAGGGCCGCCCCGGCCAGCGGGATCACCGCGACGAGCACCCACAGGTGGGTCATCGGCAGATGGAACAGCGCGCTTCCGACGACCGCCGTGACGGCCGTGCCGGGCACGGTGAAGGACGCGTACGCCGCCGCGGCGCCCAGTACCACCGCCGCGGGCGGCACCGGGAGGGTCGCGTAGTGGTCGAGGCCGCCGCTGGCACGCAGTTGCCCGAAGTACTGGGCGAGGAGGTTCAGTGCGACGAACGCCACGACCAGCACGCTGGACCCGGCGACCACGGCCCGCGCCTCGTCCCCGCCGTCCACGACCCCGCGCATCAGGACCATGATCCCGACGGACTGGAACGTCGCGACGAACAGCAGCGGGATCCGGGCCACCCGGGCGCGCGAGAGCTGCGCCCGGTACACGGCGACCAGGGCGGGCAGCAGCCGCGCCCGGGGAGCGAGCGGGGCGGCGCCGTCACCGTCGCCGTCGGACCAGGGGCGGGCGCGGCTCTCGGAGCGTGCCGGGTCCTCGGTCCCGGCCCGGCCGGACACCACCTCTGCGGATACAGCAGTCACCCGGCACAGCTCCTGTTCGGTCCGGTCCAGTGGCCCGTCATGAATGGGTCACCCCTTCACCAGTCCCTCCGTGCGGTCGCCGCCGAGCGCCAGATAGACGTCCTCCAGGCTCGGGGTGGCCAGCGTGAAGTCGTCGAGCGCGGCGAAGGCGGGGCCGCCGGTCACGGCGGCCACAGCGGCCCGCGCCTCGGCGGGGGCGAGCCGCAGCGACCAGCGGCGGCCCGACTCGTGGGCCGCGTCGCGCAGCGCCGCGACCTCGGGGATGTCCAGCGGGGGCTCGGCGCGCCAGACGAGTTCGACGCGGACCTCGTCGGCGACGAGCTCCTTGAGGCCGGTGGGGGTGTCGCAGGCGATGATCCGGCCGCGTTCGAGGACGGCGACCCGGTCGAGGACCGTCTCGGCCTCGATGACGTTGTGGGTGACGAGCAGCACCGTCGCGCCGCGCTCGGCGCGCCGCCGGTCGACGGCGGCCCAGACGGCGCGGCGCGCGACGGGGTCCATACCGGTGGTGGGCTCGTCCAGGACGAGCACGGGCCGTTCCCCGACGAGGGTCGCGGCGAAGCAGGCGAGCCGGCGCTGGCCGCCGGAGAGCTTCTTCAGCGGCCGCCCGGCGATCGGGGCGAGGCCCAGTTCGTCGATGACGGCGTCGCGCTCGGCGCGGGCGTCGCGCAGGGCGAGGCCGCGCAGCCGCCCGGTGGTCTCCGCGGCCAGGGACACCGTCAGCTCGTCGAGCGCGGTGGACTCCTGGCCGAGGTAGCCGACGAGCCTGGAGGCGCGCTCGGGGTGGCGTACGAGGTCGTGGCCGAGCAGGTCGACGCTGCCCGCGTCGGGCCGCAGCAGACCGGTGAGCTGGCGTACGAGCGTGGATTTCCCGGCGCCGTTGGGGCCGAGCAGCCCGAAGATCTCGCCGCGCCGGACGTCGAGGTCGATGCCGTCGGAGGCCCGCACGGCGGCCGCGCCGGGGGCGCCCCGCCGACCGCGCGCGGCGGGGTAGGTCTTGACCAGGCCGCGCACGGTGCACACCGCGTCGTCCGTCGCCCGCCCTGGGGAGCCCCGCTCCGCCTGTTTCGCGCCCATCCTCACGAGCTATGAGGGTACGCGCTCCGGCGCCCGCGGCTTGCTTCGGGGTGGCGCACCCGGGGCGGGTCGCACGCCGTCGGGCCCCGCCTTGCGAAGGTGGTCGCCGGCACGGCGGGAGGGAGCCTCCGACGTTTTCCGGCTCAGTCCCCCGCCGGGGCGTGCTCCGCCGCCGTGCGCGCGTCGATCTCGCGCCAGAATCCCGCCCGGATGGCATAGCGGTCGTGCTCGTCGATCTGGTCGTCCTTGTGCGCGAGCAGCCCGAAGCGGGCCGCGTAGCGCAGCAGCTCGCCGTCGATGCGGTGCGGGATCCGCGGGTACTCGGTGGAGAGGTGCTGGAGGTGGACGGAGTCGGTGAGGCGCTCGGTCCAGCGGCGGGCGAAGACCTGGCCGACCTCGAAGGGATCGCCGCCGACGGTGGTGATGTCCTCCTCGCGGTCGGCCCAGCGCTGTTCGGCGCTGGTGAGCTGGGCGAGCATGGGGAGGGAGGCCGTTTCGGGCGGCTCGCCCAAGCCGTTCCCGGCGCTGCGCTCGACCCAGCCCTTGTCGGAGGACCAGCGCAGGGTGGCGTTGGGGGCGGGTGCCGACCCTTGCCCGCCTTGCCCCGCGGCCTGGCCTGGCCGGTCCGCGCCGTTCTGGGGTGCCGGTCCGGCCAGGCCGCGGGCGAGGCCGGCGAGGTCCTTGGGGGTGGGCACGCCCTTGCTGCCGGGGGTCTCGGCGCCGCGCTCGGACTCGGGGCAGGTGTCGGGGCAGGGCTCGGCGGGGGTGGCGGGCCGGGTGCCGTTGCGCCGGTCGGGGCGGGCTTCGGCCGCGCGGCTCGCGGCGGCGGCCGCGGCGGCCGCCGCGGTCTCGGGGAGCGGCGCGGAGAGGATGGCGGCGATCTCGGGGCGGGGCGCGGGCTGGGGGGCGCAGATGCCGGTGAGTTCCTTGGCGCGGACGGCCCGGGTGATCCATGTGCGGTCCAGGACGCGCCGCTCGTCGGCTTCGGCGACGAGGTCCTCGGACTGGTTGTAGTCGCCGTCGGCGGCCTGGACGGCCCACAGGTGGACGGCGACGCCGTGTTCCTTGGCGGACATCAGGCCCGGGAGCAGATCGCCGTCGCCGGTGACGAGCACGATGTCGGAACAGGCGCGGTTGCGGGCCAGCTCGGTGAGCTCGGCGTGCATGGCCGCGTCGACCCCCTTCTGGGCCCACCGGCCGTCGCTGCGGGTCAGGGCTCCCAGCCGGACGGTGACGCGGGGCATGACGCGGAGCCTGCGGTGCTCGGGCTGGGGCACCCGGTCCGGGGCCCCGTCGAACCAGTAGATCCGCAGCAGCGGGCACTGCGTCTCGGCCTCGGCCCGCTCGCGCAGCCCCTGGATGAGGGTCGCGTGATCGACGGTGATGCGGGACCGGGCGGGTTCCCCGGCCAGCAGGCTCGCGGCGGCGCCCAGCAGATAGCCGGCGTCCACCAGGACGACGCAGCGGTCCACGTTCCACCCTCTTTCTGTCAGTTTGCTGTCAGTCCAGAAGTGCGGTCGCCCCCCGGCACGGTCGTGCCCCTGGTTTGCCTTGGCTTTCCTTGGAGTCTGCCCGACCGCACGGGGGTTATCAGTCCGAACTGGATCATCGGCGTGGCGGATACGGGCACAGATCGATAAGTGCATCTATCACGCACGGTAATTACCCGAAATGCACGGTTCGTCGGCGCGTGCCAGTGTGTTCGGCGGGGGGCGACCCCGACTTGGAGGCACAGCAGCATGGCCAAGAACAGGAAGCAGAACCGGGAGCAGCAGAAGAGCAGCGCGGCCGAGCGCGGTACGCAGCAGGCGAAGAGCTCCTCGATGGAGGCCCAGGCCGATCAGCGGCAGTCCCAGGTAACCCCGGGGGACATGGCGCGCAAGGGCCGTCAGAAGCGCTTCGGGCACAACTGATCGGCCGCCGGGCCGCCCGGCCGGAACCGGCCCGGCGCCTTGAAGTGAGAGTGGGGGGGGGGGGGGGGGGGCGGCTCACAACCCCCACTCCCCACCACCGGAAACTTGCCCCCCCTTTTTTCTCCCCCACACCACGACCCCCCCGACCCCCCCGCCCCCTCCCCCCCCCCCCAAAAAA
>NZ_JBVIQR010000012.1:23497-44763 GCF_055576875.1 Streptomyces sp. NPDC033229
GGGGGGGAGGGGGTGGGGGAAAGGGGGGGTGGTGTGGGGGCAGGCGGACCGAGGGTGGGGGTGGGGGGGGGGGGGTGGGGGGGGTGGTTTTCCCCCCCCCCCCCCCCCCCCCACGTTGCCATATGACGGAATTGTCAGCCTGTGTCGGTCGAACCCCGATCGGGCCCGGTCAGGCCCGGCATGATCCGCTCAGCCCGCCAGGCAGGAGGGGCCGAGCAGCACCTTGAGGTCGCCGAAGAGCGCCGGGTCCGGTGTCACCCGGTGGCGGTCCAGGCGCAGCACGGTCGTCTTGCGCGCGCCCTGGAGCTTGATCCGCACCTCGGTGGAGCCGCGGTGGTGGGTGAGGACCTGGCCGAGCTTCTCCACCAGCGGCGGGGTGACCTTGACCGTGGGGATGGTGATGATCACCGGGGCGTTGGTCCCGGCGTTGGAGAGGTCGGGGACCATCAGCTCCATGGCGACCAGACGGGGGATGTCCTCGCGCTTGTCGAGCCGCCCCTTGACGAAGACGACGGCGTCCTCGACGAGCTGGGTGGAGACCAGCTGGTAGGTGGCGGGGAAGAACATGCAGTCGATGGAACCGGCCAGGTCCTCGACGGTGGCGATGGCCCAGGCGTTGCCCTGCTTGGTCATCTTGCGCTGGAGGCCGGAGATGATGCCGCCGATGGTCACGATCGCCCCGTCGGCGTGCTCACCGCCGGTGAGCTGGGAGATCGCGGCGTCGGCCTTGTCGTTCAGGACGTGCTCGATGCCGAAGAGCGGGTGGTCGGAGACATAGAGGCCGAGCATTTCGCGCTCCTGCGCGAGGAGGTAGGACTTCTCCCACTCGATGTCGGAGAATTCCACGTCGAGCCCGAAGCCGGGCTCGTCGCTGTCCGCCTCGCCCATGCCGCCGAAGAGGTCGAACTGACCCTCGGCCTCCTTGCGCTTGACCTGGACCACGTTGTCGATCATCGGTTCGTAGTGCGCGGTGAGGCCCTTGCGGGTGTGGCCCATCTCGTCGAAGGCGCCGGCCTTGATCAGCGATTCGACGGTCCGCTTGTTGCAGACGACGGCCTCGACCTTGTCGAGGAAGTCGGGGAAGGAGCTGTACTTCCCCTTGGACTTGCGGCAGCGGATGATCGAGTCCACCACGTTCTGTCCGACGTTGCGGACGGCGGTGAGGCCGAAGAGGATCACGTCGTCGCCCTGGGCGGCGAAGTTCGACTCGGACTCGTTGACATTGGGCGGCAGCACCTTGATGCCCATGCGACGGCATTCGTTGAGGTACGTCGCCGACTTGTCCTTGTCGTCCTTGACCGAGGTCAGCAGGGCGGACATGTACTCGGCCGGGTAGTTGGC
This sequence comes from Streptomyces sp. NPDC033229, assembly GCF_055576875.1. Lineage (NCBI taxonomy): Bacteria > Bacillati > Actinomycetota > Actinomycetes > Kitasatosporales > Streptomycetaceae > Streptomyces > Streptomyces sp. NPDC033229. Next base: position 24,839 of record NZ_JBVIQR010000012.1, read on the forward strand.
CTTGAGGTAGGCGGTCCAGTAGGTGACCAGGCCGTACGCCGAGGAGTGCGCCTTGTTGAAGGCGTAGCCGGCGAAGGGGACCAGCACGTCCCACAGGGCCTGGATGGCCTCGTCGGAGAAACCCTTCTTCTTCGCGCCCTCCTTGAAGAAGACGAAGTTCTTCGCCAGCTCGTCGGGCTTCTTCTTGCCCATCACGCGGCGGAGGATGTCGGCCTCGCCGAGCGAGTACCCGGCGATGATCTGCGCGGCCTTCTGCACCTGCTCCTGGTACACGATGAGGCCGTAGGTGACGCCCAGGACCTCCTTGAGCGGCTCCTCCAGCTCCGGGTGGATCGGGGTGATCTCCTGCTGGCCGTTCTTGCGCAGGGCGTAGTTGGTGTGCGAGTTCATGCCCATCGGGCCCGGCCGGTAGAGGGCCGAGACGGCGGAAATGTCCTCGAAGTTGTCGGGCTTCATCAGGCGCAGCAGGGAGCGCATGGGGCCGCCGTCGAACTGGAAGACGCCGAGCGTGTCACCGCGGCAGAGCAGTTCGTACGTGGTGGGGTCGTCCAGCGGGATGGCCAGGAGGTCGATGTCGACGCCCTTGTTGGCCTTCACCATCTTGACGGCGTCGTCCATGATCGTGAGGTTGCGCAGGCCGAGGAAGTCCATCTTCAGCAGGCCGAGCGACTCACAGCTCGGGTAGTCCCACTGGGTGATGGTCACGCCGTCGGAGTGCCGCACCCAGACGGGGACGTGGTCGGTGATCGTCTCGCTGGACATGATCACACCGGCCGCGTGCACACCCATCTGGCGGACCAGGCCCTCGACGCCCTTCGCGGTGTCGATGACCTTCTTGACGTCCGGCTCGTTCTCGTACATCCCCCGGATCTCGCCGGCCTCGCCGTAGCGGGGGTGGCTCGGGTCGGTGATGCCGTTGAGGTCGATGCCCTTGCCGAGGACGTCGGCGGGCATGGCCTTGGTGAGCCGGTCGCCCATCGCGTAGGGGTAGCCGAGGACGCGGGCGGAGTCCTTGATCGCGTTCTTCGCCTTGATCTTGCCGTACGTGCCGATCATGGCGACCTTGTCGGCGCCGTACTTCTCGGTGACGTAGCGGATCACCTCACCGCGCCGGCGCTCGTCGAAGTCGATGTCGACATCGGGCATGGAGATGCGCTCGGGGTTGAGGAACCGCTCGAAGATCAGTCCGTGCTCGATGGGGTCGAGGTCGGTGATGCCCATGGCGTACGCGACGATCGAACCGGCCGCCGAGCCTCGCCCCGGGCCGACCGCGATGCCGTTGTTCTTGGCCCACATGATGAAGTCGGCGACCACGAGGAAGTACGCGGGGAACCCCATCTCGATGATGATGCCCATCTCGTACTCGACCTGCTTGAGCCGGTCCTCCGGGATGCCGCCGGGGTAGCGCCGGGCCATGCCGCGCATGGTCTCCTCGCGGAACCAGCTGACCTCGGTATGACCTTCGGGCACATCGAACTTCGGCATCAGGTTCCGCTCCTGGAACCAGCCCTCGGTGTCGATCTGGTCGGCGACCAGGCGCGTGTTGGCGCAGCCCTCCTGCCAGGCGTCGGAGGAGTCGATGGCGTACATCTCGTCCGTCGACTTGAGGTAGTAACCGGTGCCGTCGAACCGGAAACGGTCCGGGTCGGAGAGGTTCTTGCCGGTCTGGATGCAGAGCAGGGCGTCGTGCGCGCTCGCCTCGTGCGCGTAGGTGTAGTGGGAGTCGTTGGTGACCAGCGGGGGGATGCCGAGCTTCTTGCCGATCTCCAGCAGGCCGTCGCGGACCCGGCGCTCGATCTCGATGCCGTGGTCCATCAGCTCCAGGAAATAGCGGCCCTTGCCGAAGATGTCCTGGTAGTCGGAGGCGGCCTTGAGCGCCTCGTCGAAGTGGCCGAGCCGCAGTCGCGTCTGCACCTCGCCGGAGGGGCAGCCGGTGGAGGCGATCAGGCCCTCGGACCACTGGGAGATGGTCTCCTTGTCCATGCGCGGCCACTTGGTCAGCCAGCCCTCGGCGTACGCGTCGGAGGACAGCCGGAAGAGATTGTGCAGACCGGTCTTGTTCGCCGCCCAGATGGTCTTGTGGGTGTAACCACCCGAACCGGAGACGTCGTCCCGCTTCTGGTGCGGCTGGCCCCACTGGACGCGTCGCTTGTTGCGCCGGGACTCGGGCGCCACATACGCCTCGATGCCGATGATCGGGGTGACGCCCGCCTTCTTGGCCTGGTGGAAGAAGTCGTAGGCGCCGTGCAGGTTGCCGTGGTCGGACATGGCGATATGCGTCATGCCCATCTCATTGCAGGCCTTGAACATGTCCGACAGCCGCGCGGCACCGTCCAGCAGGGAGTACTGCGTGTGTACGTGCAGGTGCGTGAAAGGCGGCTTGGTCACGGTGGAAGACCTCCGGCGAACGGTCGGCGACAGCGGGGGAGACAGCTTTGAAGGTTACCGGCCCCCACCGACAATCGCGGGCACGCGCCGGTAGCCTCGCTCGTTGAGAGCGGCAGGACACCTGTCCGTTTCATGACCCTCCCCCGGCTACCGCTGGGGTGCCCCCACCAGGAGGACCAGCGATGGCGCTCGAGCACGTCCGGGCCACGCAGCGCGGCGAGGACATACTCGCCGTTTTCGACACCGCCTTCGGCACGCTCCTCGCGGCGGACCCCGCGGCCTTCCGGGTGAAGTTCCGCAAGATGGCGGCCTCGGCCTTCGCCTTCTACCGCGGCACCGCCTGCCTCTTCTACGCCGACCTGGCACGGTCCGGCGAGCACGAGGAGGGCGCCGAGGGCCCGTATCTGGACGAGCGCACGAGCCGGGTGTGGATCCACGGCGATCTGCACGCCGAGAACTTCGGCACGTACATGGACGCCAACGGCCGGCTGGTCTTCAACGTCAACGACTTCGACGAGGCCTACGTCGGCCCCTTCACCTGGGACCTCAAGCGCTTCGCCGCCTCCATCGCCCTGATCGGCTACACCAAGGCGCTCAGCGACGAGATGATCACCGAGCTGGTGCGGGTCTACGCCGCGGCCTACCGCGAGCGCATCCACGCGCTGGCCACCGGCGCCAAGAACGACGAGGTGCCGCCCTTCACCCTGGACACCGCCGAGGGTCCGCTGCTGGGCGCGCTGCGCGAGGCCCGCTCGCTGACCCGCTTCGGGCTGCTGGCCACGATGACCGGGATCCGGGACTTCGAGCGCCGCTTCCTGGCCGACGACGGCTCCATCGAGCTGGACGCCGCGACCCGCTACAAGATCCTCGCCGCGTTCGACGGCTATCTGGAGACGCTCCCCGACACCAGCCTGGCCCGCCCCGACTCCTACCGCGTCAAGGACGTCGTCGGCCGCCGGGGCATCGGCATCGGCAGCGCCGGCCTGCCCTCGTACAACATCCTCCTGGAGGGCAACAGCGACGCCCTGGAGAACGACGTCGTCATCTACATGAAGCAGGCGCAGACCCCGGCGGTCTCCCGGCACCTCACCGACCCGAAGGTGCGCGGCTACTTCCAGCACGAGGGCCACCGCACGGTCATCTCGCAGCGCGCCCTCCAGGCCCACGCCGACCCCTGGCTGGGCTGGACGGAGCTGGACGGGGCCGGGCAGCTGGTCGCCGAGATCTCGCCGTACGCGGTGGACCTCGACTGGTCGGACATCGACGACCCGGCCGAGATCGCGGCCGTCGTCGCCGACCTGGGCCGGGCCACCGCCACCATGCACGCGGCGGCCGACGACCAGAGCGGCCACTCGCTGGTGCCCTTCTCCACCGAGCGGGCCATCGACGCCGTGATCGCCGCCGACGAGGACGGCTTCGGCGACCTGCTCGTCGACTTCGCCCACTCCTACGGCGCCCGGGCCCGCGCGGACCACCAGATCTTCGTGGACCTCTTCCGCAACGGCCGCATCCCGGGCCTGTAGCGGACGGAAAACCGGCGAACCGCCCGTAGGGCCCGGGGGTGATTCCGGGCCCTACGGGCGGTTCAAGCCCCTGATCAGGGGCTTAAACCGCCTTTATCGCAGGCCGTGCCAGACTTGTCAGTCATGGACATTTCGGCGGCACGGTTGCGGGCATTGCGCGCGGCGCTGTTCACAGCGCTGTGCGTGACGCTGTCCGCGGCCTCCCATGTGCTGCTGTCGGGCACGCCGCTGCCCCTGCGCGCCGTCGCCGCGGCGTCCGCCGCCGTCTTCGCGCTCGCCTACGCGCTCGCGGGCCGGGAGCGCGGCTTCGGGCACATCGCCGCCCTCCTCGTTCCGCTGGAGCTGGCGGTCGACGCCCTCTTCACCGCCGGGCAGCGGACCTGCTACGGCACGGACGGCCGGCCCGTGCCGGGCGCCCTCACCGCGCTGTGCGGCGGTGGCGGGATCGAGGGGCCGTTCGCCCCCGCGGGCAGCCCGGGCACGGCGTCCTGGCTGCTGCTCGGCGCGCACCTGGTGGTCGGGCTGCTCGCCGCCGCCTGGCTGCGGCGCGGTGAAGCGGCGCTGGCCCGGCTGCTGCGGGCCGTCGCGACCCTCGCCTTCCGCCCGCTGCTGCTGGCGGTCGCGGCGGCCGCCCCCCTCGCGCGCCCCGGTGGCTCGCGCGTACGGGCCGTGCGCCACGCGCGCGTGCCGCTCGCCCCTCCTCTGCTTCTGCACTCCGTCGTGCGTCGCGGTCCCCCGCTCGGCCATTCCCTCGCCTGAGCGGTACGGCCCCCCACGCAGACAGCACGAACAGCACGGAGAAGTCGGAACATGAGCAAGCGCAACAACTGGGAGAACAAGCAGTCGGCCCGCGAGCGGCTGCGCGCCGAGCGGGAGCGGCAGGCCAAGAAGGAGAAGACCCGCCGCCAGCTCGTCGTCGCCGGGTCGGTCGCCGCGGCCCTGGCGGTCGCGGCGGGCATCGCCGTGGCCGTGACCCAGCTCGGCGGGGGCAAGGACTCCGACTGGGCGGCGGTGGCGAAGAAGGAGCTCGTCAAGCCCGCGAACACCGCAGGCGACAAGGGCACCGAGATCGTCATCGGCGACAAGAAGGCCAAGCACACCCTGGACCTCTACCAGGACATGCGCTGCCCGATCTGCTCGGTCTTCGAGCAGAACGTCGGCGGCACGCTCGAGAAGGACGTCAAGGACGGCAAGTACAAGATCTCGTACCACGTCGCCACGTTCCTCGACCGCAACTTCGGCGGCGACGGCTCGAAGAACGCGCTGAGCGCGCTCGGCTCGGCCCTGAACGTCGGCCCCGAGGCGTTCAGCGCCTACAACAAGGCCCTCTACGCGAAGGCCAACCACCCGCAGGAGACCAAGGACGACTACGCGAAGGACGACGTCCTGCTGAAGATCGCGGACGAGGTCCCGGCGCTCAAGGGCAACGCGGAGTTCCGCAAGAACGTCGAGGACGGCACCTTCGACAAGTGGGCGCTGGAGGTGTCCGCCGAGTTCGACAAGGCCAAGGACGTCACCGGCACCCCGACGCTCAAGCTCGACGGCAAGAAGCTGACGACGGACGGCAAGAACGTCCCGATCACCCCCGACCAGTACACCAAGACGGTCGACGCCGCGCTGAAGTCCTGACCCTCGCCCCGGGGTGTCCCGTCCCCGTCGTCGATGCCGAATCTTGACGCGACACATACCCACGATCGTGGCAAACTTCGGCCTCATGGAGGGGACGGGAGTTCGACTGAGAGCACTGCGCGCGGCGCTCTTCACGGCTTTCTGCCTCACGCTGTCCGCCGCCTCCCACGTGCTTCTCTCGCGGATGCCGCTGCCGCTGTCCACGGTCGCCGTGCTGGCCGGCGCGTTCTTCACGATCGCCTACGCGCTGGCGGGCCGGGAGCGGGGTTACGGGCAGATCGCCGCCCTCCTCGTCCCCCTGGAGCTGGTGGCCGACACCGTCTTCACCGCCGGGCAGCACACCTGTTACGGCCAGGCGGGCGGTCCGATCGCGGGCCCGCTGCGCTCGATGGGCGTCGATCTGGTCTGCCGCGGCGGCGACTTCGGCACCCCGCTGGCCCGGCTGGCCGCCCGGAGCGGCAGCGGCCCGCTCCCCGCGGTCCCCGCGGCGGGATCCGCCACCCCGTGGCTGCTGCTCGCCGGACACATCGCGGTCGGTCTGCTGGCCGCCGCGTGGCTGCGCCGCGGCGAGGTGGCGCTGGCCCGGCTGCTGCGCGCGGTCGCGGGCCTCGCCTTCCGTCCGCTGCTGCTGGTCATCGCCACGGTGGCGCACCTCGCGCGCCCCGCGGGCCCGGGCCCGCGGCCCGTGCGCCACGCGCGCGTGCCCCGCTCGTTGCCCCTGCTCGTCCACTCCGTCGTGCGACGCGGTCCGCCCCTGTGCCCGGCAGTCGCCTGAGCACCAGCGTTCCCCCTCATTCGTACGTTCATCACCCGGAGAAGACCTCATGAGCAACCGCAACAACCAGCAGAACAAGCAGGCCGCCCGCGAGCGGCTGCGCGCCGAGCGGGAGCGGCAGGCCAAGAAGGAGAAGACCCGCCGCCAGCTCGTCGTCGCCGGGTCGATCGTCGTCGTGCTCGCGATAGCCGGCGGCATCGGTTACGCGGTGACCAACATGACCAACGGCAGCAAGAACAACAAGGTCTCCGCCAAGGCGTGGCAGGCCGCGGCCGACAAGACGGACTACAAGCAGCCCGCCAACACCACCGGCGACAAGGGCACCACGGTCGTCATCGGCAAGAAGGACGCGAAGAACACCCTCGAGATCTACGAGGACATGCGCTGCCCGATCTGCGCGGACTTCGAGGCCACCACGGGCGACACCATCCTGAAGGACATCAAGGACGGCAAGTACAAGGCGCAGTTCACGATGGGCGCCTTCCTCGACGACAACCCGCAGATCGCGGGCTCCGGTTCGCGCAACGCCCTGAGCGCGCTGGGCGCGGCGCTGAACGTCGGCCCGGACGTCTTCCTCGAGTACAAGAAGGCGCTCTTCGACAAGAAGAACCACCCGCAGGAGACGGACGACGCCTACTCCGACGACGCCAAGCTGATCGAGATCGCCCAGTCGGTCAAGGAGCTCAAGGGCAACAAGGACTTCGACGCCGCGGTCGAGAAGGGCACCTACGACAAGTGGGCCCTGGCCGTCGCCGCGAACTTCAAGAAGGCCAAGGACGTGACCGGCACGCCGACCTTCAAGCTCAACGGCGAGAAGCTGACGGGCGCGGGCGGCGGCGCCCCGGGCTCGCCCCAGGAGTTCACCTCGCTGGTGGACGCGGCGCTGAAGAAGTAGCCGCGTACCGGCGGCCACGGTAATGATCTGTCGTCGCCGGGCCGACGGGCGGGCGAACTCTTGGAGTCCGTCCGCCCCATGGCCTTACCCCCGGTTTTACCGGAAAGTAATATGACGGCCCGTGACCTCATCTGACCAGATCTCGCGCCGCACGGCCGTCACGGCCGTAGCCGCCACCACGACCGCGGCCCTGCTGCCCCTGGCCACCGCCCCCGCCGCCCACGCGCGGCCCGCCGTGCCCGCGCCCGCCGGTGCCCCCGCCACCGGGACCACCGCGGGCACCGGCTTCCTGCACGGAGTCGCCTCCGGCGACCCGCTTCCCGACGGTGTCCTGCTGTGGACGCGGGTCACGCCCGCTCCCGAAGCCGTTCCCGGCTCCGGGCTGGGCCCGGACGTCGAGGTCCGCTGGGAGGTGGCCGAGGACGCGGCCTTCGCCCACGTCGTCGCGCACGGCACGGCCACCGCGACGGCCGCGACGGACCACACCGTCAAGGCCGACGTCCGGGGCCTCCGACCGGCCACCGACTACCACTTCCGCTTCACCACAGGTGATGCCGTCTCCCCCGCCGCCCGTACCCGCACGGCCCCCGCCCACGGCGCGGCCACCGCGGGCGTACGCTTCGGCGTCGTCTCCTGCGCCAACTGGGAGGCGGGTTACTTCTCCGCCTACCGCCACCTCGCCGGGCGCAGAGACCTGGACGCGGTGCTGCACCTCGGCGACTACATCTACGAGTACGGGACGGGCACCTACCCCGCCGCGAAGTACGTCGTGCGCCCGCACTCCCCCGCCCACGAGATCGTCAGCCTGGCCGACTACCGCGTCCGCCACGGCCGTTACAAGACCGACCCCGATCTCCAGGCGCTGCACCGGGCGCACCCGACGGTGGCCATCTGGGACGACCACGAGTTCGCCAACGACGCCTGGTCGGGCGGCGCCGAGAACCACACGCCCGGCGCGGAAGGCGACTGGACCGCGCGCATGGCCGCCGCGAAGCAGGCCTACTTCGAGTGGATGCCGGTCCGCCCATCCGTCGAGGGCACCACCTACCGGCGGCTGCGCTTCGGCAAGCTCGCCGACCTGCACCTGATGGACCTGCGCTCGTTCCGCTCGCAGCAGGCCAAGGGCGGCGCGGTCGACGACCCCGAGCGCACCCTCACCGGCCGGGCCCAGCTCGACTGGCTCAAGGCGGGCCTGGCGTCGTCCGACACCACCTGGCGCCTCGTCGGCAACTCCGTGATGATCTCCCCGGTGGCCTTCGGCGCCCTGCCCGCCCATCTGCTGGAGCCGCTCGCCAAGCTGCTCGGGCTGCCCGCGGGCGGCTTCACGATCAACGCCGACCAGTGGGACGGGTACACGGACGACCGGCGCGAGCTGCTCGCCCACCTCGCCGACCGCGCGATCCGCAACACCGTCTTCCTCACCGGCGACATCCACATGGCCTGGGCCAACGACGTGCCCCGTACCGCCGCGACGTACCCGATATCACCGTCCGTGGCCACCGAGTTCGTGGTCACCTCGGTGACCTCGGACAACATCGACGACCTGCTGCATGTGCCGCCGCACACGGTCTCCCTCGCCGCCGCCACCGCGATCAAGGCCGCCAACCGGCATGTGAAGTGGCTCGACATGGACTCGCACGGCTACGGCGTCCTCGACATCACCGCCGAGCACGCCCAGATGGACTACTACGTGCTGTCCGACAGGAAGGACCCCAAGGCCACGTCCTCCTGGTCCCGGTCCTACCGGACGCGCTCGGGCGCGCAGCGGGTCGAACGGGCGCAACGACCGGTCGGCTAGCCGCCGTCCACCGCACCACCGCTGCGCGGCGGTGTCCTCAAGCGCCAAACGGGCTGCATTTGCAGCCCGTTTGGGGGCACCTCCCAGCGGTGGCCGGGGGAGACTGAGGACGCGCCCGCAGGTTGCCGCCGCAGGCGGCGAAACAGGGACCTAAGCCACGTCGCCAAGGAAGCCAAGGGCCACCTTCCACGCGGCCTCGGCCGCTTCCTTGTCGTAGTCCGGCAGCTCGGGGTCGGTGAACAGGTGCCCGGCCCCGGCGTAGCGGTAGATCTCCACGTCCGCGCCCGCCCGCTGCATCCGCAGGTACCAGGCGTTGAGCCAGTCGTGCGGCTCGAACGGGTCCGGGTCCGCGACGTGCAGCTGCACGGGCAGCTCGTCCACGGACGCGTCCTCGGCGAGGTCGGAGGTGCCGTGCAGGAGCAGCAGGCCACGCGCCTTCTCGTCACCCAGTGCGAGGTTCTGCGCGATGGATCCGCCGAGCGAGAAGCCCGCGTAGACGAGTCCGCGGTCGGACAGCGGCGCGACCGCGGTGATGGCCCGGCGCAGCAGCTCCTCCTGGCCGATCTCGTCCTTGATCAGCATGCCCGCCTCGACGGTGTCCGCCGTCCGGCCGTCGTAAAGGTCCGGAACGTGTACCTCGTGACCGGCGGCGCGCAGGCGCTCCGCGGCGGCGTGCACCGCGGGCCGCAGCCCGAAGGCTGAATGAAACAGGACAATCGTGGTAGGGGACGCCACTGGAGTCACTTCCTTACGGGTGGATCGCGTGCCCCCCATCGTGCCAGTTACGGTCGGGAGGACGCCCACCGGAGAGCAGCGAGGACCCGCAGGCCGGAAGGAGCCACACGTGTCCATGGAGGACGTGCTGCGTCCGATAGTCGTCGTCGGTGGGGCGGTGCTCATCACCGCCGTGGTCGGCTGGGTGGCCGACCAGATCCTGAACAGGATCGCCGCCCGACACCCCGAGATGCCGCTGTGGGGCCTGCTGGGCCGCTGCCGGTTGCCGCTGCGCCTGGTGCTGTGCGCGGCGCTGCTGCGCGGCAGCTACGAGTCCTCGGGGGTGGCCGAGGGGCACGAGGCCGGGGTGGGCCAGACGCTGACCCTGATACTGATCGGCGCGTGTGCCTGGCTGGTGGTCCGGGTGGCCACCGCCGTGGTCGAGTCGACGTACGCCCGCTATGCCGCGCACGCGGCGGACCCCGCCCGGGTGCGCCGGGTGCGCACCCAGGTCACCCTGATCCAGCGGATCGTCACGGCCGCCGTCTGTGTGGTGGCGGTGGCAGCGATGCTGCTGACCTTCCCGGCGATGAAGACCGTCGGGACCTCGATGCTGGCCTCGGCCGGTGTGATCGGCATCGTGGCCGGTGTCGCGGCGCAGTCCACGCTCGGCAATCTCTTCGCCGGGCTGCAGATCGCCTTCGGCGACCTGGTCCGTATCGGTGACACGGTCGTGGTCGACGGCGAGTGGGGCAAGGTCGAGGAGATCACGCTCACCTATCTGGTGGTGACCACCTGGGACGAGCGGCGGATCACCATGCCGGTGTCGTACTTCACCAGCAAGCCGTTCGAGAACTGGTCGCGCGGCAACCCCCGGATGACCGGCACGGTGTTCTTCCACCTCGACCACTCGACCCCGATAGACCTGCTGCGCGACTACCTCCACAACGTGCTCAAGAGCAGCCACGAGTGGGACGAACGGGCCTGGGGGCTGGTCGTCACCGACAGCACGCCCTCGACCATCCAGGTGCGGGCGCTGGTGACCGCCAAGGACGCCGACGACATCTGGACGCTGCGCTGTCTGGTGCGCGAACAGCTCATCGAGTGGCTGCGGCGGGAGCACCCGTACGCGCTGCCGCGCATCAACACCGCCCCGGCGCCCGGCCTGGAGGAGGCGCCCGCGCGCCGGCAGGCCCCGCCCACCGCGGACGACATCGGCCCGGGGCCGGGGATGAATTAGGGCGTGCGCGGCGGAACACAGGGGCGCACCACCGCTGCGCGGCGGTGTCCTCAAACGCCGGACGGGCTGGTATTGGCTGAGCTCAGCCGAAATCAAGCCCGTCCGGCGTTTGAGGACGCGCCCGCAGGGCGCTCGCCGCCGCAGGCGGCACGATCGGCCCGCAGCCGAAGAACCACCGGTCAGGCGAGAGGCGGCGACGACGGCCCGCGCGCTAGCCGCGCAGGCTGCGCACGTCCAGTTGGCGCAACACCCGGTCGACGACCTCGGGGTCGGCGCCGGGCTCGCTGCGCGCGGCCATCACCTCGTGCCGGGCGGCGGAGAGCATCTCGTTCTGGATGCGCTGGACGGTGCGGATCCGCTCGACTCGCTGGGCGTGGGCCTCGCGGCGCTCCTCGTCCACCATGTCCGGGCTGATCCGGGCGCCCACCTCGTAGGCCCGCCGGTGGAGCTGTTCGACGAGGTCCTCGGGGAGGTCCTCGTCCTGTTCGATCTCCTTGAGCCGGCGTTTGGCGGCCTTGGAGACGCGCACGGCGAGCTGTCGCGACAGCTCCCGCTCGGCGTCGGTGTCGGATTCCACGCCGAGCCGCTTGACCAGCCAGGGCAGGGTGAGGCCCTGGACGACGAGGGTGGCGACGATGACGGCGAAGGCGATGAAGAGCATCTCGTCGCGGGCCGGGAAGGGCAAGCCGTCGTCGGTGTGCAGCGGGATGGCGAGGGCCAGCGCGACGGAGGCGACACCGCGCATCCCGGACCACCACATCACGACCGTCTCGCGCCAGCTCATCGGGATCTCCTCGTCGAGGTCCCGGCGCCGGTGCAGCTTCTTCGCGAGCCACGCGGCGGGCAGCAGCCACAGCAGGCGTACGCCGATGACGACGGCGACGACGACGGCCCCCGTCCGGAGCATCTCGCCCCAGCGGCCGGAGGCGACGTGGAAGACGTTGTGGAGCTCCAGGCCGATGAGCCCGAAGGCGACGCCGGTGACGAGGGTGTCGACGACCTCCCAGAAGGTGTGCCCGGCCAGCCGTCCGAGGACGTCGTCGGGGTCCGTGGCGTACTCCGCGAGGAAGAGCGCGGTGACCAGCACGGCGAGCACGCCGGAGCCCTTGAACTCCTCGGCCAGGACGTAGGAGACGAACGGCACCAGCAGGGTGAGCCCGATCTGGAGTGTCGCGTCGCCGAGGACGTCCATGAGCTTCTTGGTCGCCCAGCCGAGGCCCAGCCCGACCGCCAGGGCCACCACGGCGGACAGCACCAGTTCGGCGACGGCCCGGGGCAGCGAGAAGCTGCCGCTGACGGCCGCGGCGATGGCCACGTGGTAGAGCACGATGGCGGTGACGTCGTTGAAGAGCCCCTCGCCCTCCAGGATGGAGACCAGGCGGCGGGGCAGCCCGAGGGAGCCCGCGACGGCGGTGGCGGCGACGGGGTCGGGCGGGGCGACGAGCGCGCCGAGCGCGACGGCGGCGGCGATGGGCAGGCCGGGCACGATGGCGCCCGCGACGGCGGCGACGGCGGCGGTCGTGACGAAGACGAGCGCGACGGCGAGCAGGAAGATCGGTCGCAGGTTGGCCGCGAACTGCCGCCAGGAGGTGCGCTGCACGGAGGCGTAGAGCAGGGGCGGCAGCACCAGCGGGAGGATGAACTCCGGTGGGATCTCCACGTTCGGCACGAACGGCAGCAGCGCGAGGACGATCCCGCCCAGGGTCATCAGCACCGGTGACGGCAGCCCCAGCCGGTCCCCGAGCGGCACCATGACCACGGCCCCGATGAGCAGGATGAACAGCAGGGCGAGCTGGTCCACGGAGGCCCTCCGGGCGGGTGGGGGAACAGACGTTCAGGTCCCAGCCTGCCATGGAACGGGGCAAACCCCGTGATGCCGGGCGCCTCAGGCCGCCGCCGCACGACTCAGAGCGGTTTGGCCCGTGCCCCGTGCGGCGCCGCCGACGGCGAGCCGGCCGAGGACGGCCGTGGTGTCGTCGACGCCGGCGTGGGCGTACTTCCTGCGGGCGGGCCCGCCGTGCAGGAAGCGCACCGTGCCGAGGGGGCCGGCCGGGCCGGTGGCCAGGAGATGGACCGCGTCGGTGTCGTACGCGTCCATCTCCTCCGCCTCCGGGATCCGCTGCTCCACGACGAAGACCTCACGGCGCACGGCGAAGCAGTCCGCGAGGTCCGCCGGGCCCGCCGGGCGGATGACGCGAGGGGCGTCCTGGCTCACGAGCTTTCGGCGCGCACGATGTCCAGGGCCCGCTGCAGGTCCTCGGGGTAGGCGCTCTCGAACTCCACCCAGCGCCCGTCCTCGGGGTGCTCGAAGCCGAGCCGCATGGCGTGCAGCCACTGCCGGGTGAGGCCCAGCCGCTTGGCGAGGGTCGGGTCGGCGCCGTAGGTGATGTCGCCGACGCAGGGGTGCCGGTGCGCTGCCATGTGCACCCGGATCTGGTGCGTGCGGCCGGTCTCCAGCTTGATGTCGAGGAGGCTGGCGGCCCGGAACGCCTCGATGAGGTCGTAGTGGGTCACCGACGGCTTGCCCTCGGCGGTGACGGCCCACTTGTAGTCGTGGTTGGGGTGGCGGCCGATGGGGGCGTCGATGGTGCCGCTCATCGGATCCGGGTGGCCCTGGACCAGCGAGTGGTAGCGCTTGTCCACCGTGCGCTCGCGGAACTGCTGCTTGAGCAGGGTGTAGGCGCGCTCGGACTTGGCGACGACCATCAGGCCGGAGGTGCCGACGTCCAGGCGGTGCACGATGCCCTGGCGCTCGGACGCGCCCGAGGTGGAGATGCGGTAGCCGGCGGCGGCGAGACCGCCGATGACGGTGGTGCCGGTCCAGCCGGGACTCGGGTGCGCGGCGACGCCGACCGGCTTGACGATCACGACGATGTCGTCGTCGTCGTGGACGATCTCCATGCCCTCGACGGGCTCCGCGACGATCTGCACCGGCGCGGGCGCGGCGGGCATCTCGACCTCCAGCCAGGCCCCGCCGGAGACCCGGTCGGACTTCCCGGCCTCGGCCCCGTCGAGCTGGACCTTGCCCGCGGCCGCGAGTTCGGCCGCCTTGGTGCGGGAGAAACCGAACATGCGGGCGATGGCGGCGTCGACGCGCTCGCCTTCGAGGCCATCGGGGACGGGAAGGGCGCGGATCTCGGGAATGGTGCTCACCCGTCGAGTATGCCGGACGGGCCGGACCCGCCCGTACGCCCGTCCCAGGCGACAACGGCCCGGACCCCGTCGGGGACCGGGCCGGGAGGCGTCGCGGCAGGGCCGTCAGTCGTCGCAGCCGGGCCAGGAGGCGTCGCGGCAGGGCCGTCAGTCGTCGGTGTGGACGGTGCCGTCCGGGTCCAGGCCGCGGAAGGAGAGGATCACGATCAGGAAGCCGCCGCAGACGATCGCGGAGTCCGCGAGGTTGAAGACCGCGAAGTGCGCGGGGGCGATGAAGTCCACCACTCCGCCCTCGAAGCCGCCGGGCGACCGGAAGAGCCGGTCGGTGAGGTTACCGAAGGCGCCGCCCAGCAGCAGGCCGAGCGCGATCGCCCACGGCAGGCTGTAGAGCTTGCGGGCGAGGCGCGCGATGACCACGATCACGGCGGTGGCGATCACCGTGAAGATGATGGTCATCGCCTCGCCGATACCGAAGGCCGCGCCGCGGTTGCGGATCACGTTGAACTGGAGCCAGGTGCCGAACACCTGGATCGGATCGTGGTGCTCCAGCTTGGCCACCACGAGCAGCTTGCTGAGCAGGTCGAGCAGGTAGGCGAAAGCGGCGACCGAGAGGAGCACGCCGATCCGCCGCTTGCCCTTGGCCGCGCTGTTCTCGCCGGCCGTCGCCTCTCCGGCCCCGTCGGCGCCCTCCGGCATGCCGGTGGCCTGTTCCGCCTCTGTCACGTGAGTCCCTCGACGTCGTCCCACGCCAGGGCCCTGCCTGGCTGAGGTCGAGGGTACGGCACGGCGTGGGCGCCCGGTCAGCGACGTTCCTGACGCTGCTTGCACTCGACACACAGGGTGGCGCGCGGGAAGGCCTGCATCCGGGCCTTTCCGATGGGATTGCCACAGTTCTCACAGATCCCGTACGTACCGGCGTCGAGCCGCTCCAGCGCCCGCTCGGTCTGCTCCAGCATCTCCTGGGCGATGGCGGCCAGGGCCAGCTCGTGCTCGCGGGTGATGTTCTTGGTGCCGGTGTCGGCCTGGTCGTCGCCCGCGCCGTCGCCCGAGTCGCGCATCAGGCCGCTGATCGCCTCCTGGGCGGTGTCGATCTCGGACCGCAGCCGGACGATCTCGCTCTGCAGCTCCGTCCGGGCCTCGGCCACCTCCCCGGGCGACCAGGGTTCCTCGCCGGGGCGTACGGCGAGGGCCCCGGGCTCCGCGGCGCCCGCCCGGGCCCCCGGCACCGTCGCCGCGGCCTGTTCCTCGCTCATGGTCTTCTTAGCGGCCACCGTCCTGACTCCCGTCTTCTTGGCGGATGCCGCTTTCGCGGCCTGAGCAGCTGGTGCGGCCTGGGCCGGGGCAGTCTGCGCGGCCGCGGCGTCGGCGGGCGCGGCCTTCTTGGCCGCCACCTTGGTGGAGATCTTGGTCGGGGCCTTGGCCGCCGCCTTGTCCGTCGTCTTGGGCGCGGCCTTGGCCGCAGTCTTGGCTGTGGTCTTGGTCCCGGCCTTGGTGATCGTCTTCTTGGCGGCTTTCGCAGGCGCGGTCTTCACGGTCGTCTTCTTGGCAGCCTTCGCGGTCGCGGCCTTCTTCACCGGTGCGGTCTTCGTCGCCGCCTTCTTGGCTACGGCTTTTTTGGCTGCGGCCTTCGTGGCCGGGGCCTTTGGGGATGCGACCTTCTTGGCAGTGGCCGGAGCGGGAGCGGTCTTCGCGGTGGCCGGAGCAGGAGCGGTCTTGGTGGTCTTCCTGGCCGCGGGCGCGGCCTTCTTGGCCGGTGCGGCCGTCTTCACGGACTTCTTCGCCACCATGGCCCGCGACCCCTTCACATTTTATGATCTTGCGCGCGAATCGTGCCGGAACGATAAATCGGCTCCGGGCACGCGGCAACGGGCCACGCCGGTCTCAACCCTTGTGCCCCGCACCCGGCCCTGTAATCGGCGGCCCACGGCCGGCAGGGGTAATTCGGTCGGCCGTCCTCGGTGTGGCCCTTTACACTGGGCGCAGCGAAAGGCGTGGAAGGGACGAGTAGCGCCGCACGCAGCCATGAGCGATCCGGGGACGGTGTGAGCCCGGAGGTGTGCGCGGTGTGAAGATCACCCCCGAGCCGCCGGAAGAACGCCCCTCGCGGGGTCAGTAGAACCGGTGTCGCGGCCCAATGAGGGGGCCACAGGCGTGCTGCCTGCGGCCAAGGAGGGTGGTACCGCGGGAGCGAGAGGCTCTCGTCCCTCCGACGGAGAGCGCGACAGCGCAATGACGTTCCGCCGGAGGCAGACCAGATGAATCCGCAGCCGCAGTACCGCCAGGTGCCCGCACAGGTCGACCTACCCGCCCTCGAGCACGCCGTGCTCGACTTCTGGCGTGAGAACAAGGTCTTCGCCCGCACCCTGGAGCAGTCCGAGGGCCGCCCCGAGTGGGTCTTCTACGAAGGCCCCCCGACCGCCAACGGCATGCCGGGCGCGCACCACATCGAAGCCCGCGTCTTCAAGGACGTCTTCCCCCGCTTCCGCACCATGCAGGGCTACCACGTCGGCCGCAAGGCCGGCTGGGACTGCCACGGTCTGCCGGTCGAGCTGGCGGTGGAGAAGGAGCTGGGCTTCAACGGCAAGCAGGACATCGAGAAGTACGGCATCGCCGAGTTCAACGCGAAGTGCCGGGAGTCCGTGACCCGCCACACCGACGCGTTCACCGAGCTGACCACCCGCATGGGCTATTGGGTCGACCTGGACGACGCGTACCGCACGATGGACCCCGCGTACGTGCAGTCCGTGTGGTGGTCGCTGAAGGAGATCTTCAACAAGGGGCTGCTGGTCCAGGACCACCGCGTCGCCCCCTGGTGCCCCCGCTGCGGCACCGGCCTCTCCGACCACGAGCTGGCCCAGGGCTACGAGACGGTCGTCGACCCGTCCGTCTTCGTCCGCTTCCCGCTGACCTCCGGCCCGCTCGCGGGCGAGGCGGCGCTGCTGGTGTGGACGACCACGCCGTGGACGCTCGTCTCCAACACCGCCGCCGCCGCGCACCCGGACGTCACCTATGTCGTGGCCACCGACGGCAACGAGAAGCTGGTCGTCGCCGAGCCGCTGCTGGAGAAGGCCCTCGGTGAGGGCTGGACCGCCACCGGCCAGTCCTTCACCGGTCGCGAGATGGAGCGCTGGGCCTACCGCCGCCCGTTCGACCTGGTCGAGCTGGAGGGCGCCAACTTCGTCGTCAATGCCGAGTACGTGACGACCGAGGACGGCACCGGCCTCGTCCACCAGGCCCCGGCCTTCGGTGAGGACGACCTCAAGACCTGCCGCGCCTACGGCCTGCCGGTCGTGAACCCGGTCCGCCCCGACGGCACCTTCGAGGAGGGCCTCGCCCTCGTCGGCGGCGAGTTCTTCAAGAAGGCCGACGAGAAGCTCGTCGCGGACCTCTCCGAGCGCGGTCTGCTCTTCAAGCACATCGCCTACGAGCACAGCTACCCGCACTGCTGGCGCTGCCACACCGCGCTGCTCTACTACGCGCAGCCGTCCTGGTACATCCGCACCACCGCCGTGAAGGACCGGCTTCTCGAGGAGAACGAGAAGACCAACTGGTTCCCCGAGTCGGTCAAGCACGGCCGTTTCGGCGACTGGCTGAACAACAACATCGACTGGGCGCTCTCCCGCAACCGCTACTGGGGCACCCCGCTGCCCATCTGGCGCTGCGAGGAGAACCACCTCACCTGCGTCGGCTCGCTGGCCGAGCTCGGCGAGCTGACCGGCACCGACCAGAGCGCGCTGGACCCGCACCGCCCGTACATCGACGACGTCACCTTCACCTGCACCGCCGAGGGCTGCTCGCACACGGCCGTCCGCGTGCCGGAGGTCATCGACGCCTGGTACGACTCGGGTTCGATGCCGTTCGCGCAGTGGGGCTACCCGTACCAGAACAAGGAGATCTTCGAGAAGCGCTACCCGGCGCAGTTCATCTCGGAGGCCATCGACCAGACCCGCGGCTGGTTCTACACCCTGATGGCGGTCGGCACGCTCGTCTTCGACAAGTCGAGCTACGAGAACGTCGTCTGCCTCGGCCACATCCTCGCCGAGGACGGCCGGAAGATGTCCAAGCACCTGGGCAACATCCTCCAGCCGATCCCGTTGATGGACCAGCACGGCGCCGACGCCGTCCGCTGGTTCATGGCGGCCGGCGGCTCCCCGTGGGCCGCGCGCCGCGTCGGACACGGCACGATCCAGGAGGTCGTCCGCAAGACGCTCCTCACGTACTGGAACACGGTCGCCTTCCAGGCGCTGTACGCCCGTACGTCGGGCTGGGCGCCGTCCGCCGCCGACCCGGCCGCCGCCGAGCGGCCGCTGCTGGACCGCTGGCTGCTCAGCGAGCTCAACGCGCTGACCGACGAGGTCACCCAGGCCATGGACGCCTACGACACCCAGCGCGCCGGCAAGCTGCTGTCCTCCTTCGTGGACGACCTGTCCAACTGGTACGTGCGGCGTTCGCGCCGCCGTTTCTGGCAGGGCGACAAGGCCGCGCTGCGCACGCTGCACGAGGTCGTCGAGACGGTCACCCGGCTGATGGCCCCGCTGGTGCCCTTCATCACCGAGCGGGTGTGGCAGGACCTGATCGTGCCCGTCGACCCCGAGGCCCCGGCATCGGTCCACCTCTCCACCTGGCCGAAGGCGGACACCGCCCTCATCGACCCGACGCTGTCCCAGCAGATGCTGCTCGTCCGGCGCCTGGTCGAGCTGGGCCGCGCGACGCGCGCCGAGTCGGGCGTCAAGACCCGTCAGCCGCTGTCCCGCGCCCTGGTCGCGGCCGCCGGCTTCGAGTCGCTGGGCGCGGAGCTGCGGGCGCAGATCACCGAGGAGCTGAACGTCTCGTCCCTGGCCTCGCTGAGCGAGGTCGGCGGTTCGCTGGTCGACACCACGGCCAAGGCCAACTTCCGTGCCCTGGGCAAGCGGTTCGGCAAGGGCGTCCAGGCGGTGGCCAAGGCCGTCGCCGAAGCGGACGCCGCCGCGCTGTCGCTGGCCCTGCGCGAGGGCACCGCCTCGGTGGTCGTCGACGGGGAGGCCGTCTCCCTCTCCCCCGACGAGGTCATCATCACCGAAACCCCCCGCGAAGGCTGGTCGGTGGCCTCCGACTCGGGTGCGACCGTGGCACTGGACCTGGAGATCACCCCGGAGCTGCGTCGCGCCGGTCTCGCCCGCGACGCGATCCGTCTGATCCAGGAGGCGCGTAAGAACAGCGGTCTGGACGTCGCCGACCGGATCGCGGTCCGCTGGTCCGCGCCGGACGCCGAGACGGCCGGGGCACTGGCCGAGCACGCCGGCCTGATCGCGGACGAGGTCCTCGCGCTGGACTTCGCCCAGGGCGAGGGCGACGACTCCTACGGCGAGTCGTTCGAGGACGAGGGGCTCGGCCTCACGTTCCGCCTCCGCAAGGCGTAGGGCCTGTCCGGCGGATCTTCGTGGACAGCGAGCGGCGTCCGGGGCGTGCGATCGGAAGGCGGGGGATCGCCCTCGTACCGGTCGCACTCGGGCGACGCCGACAACGCGGCGAGCTCCCCCGGCTACCGCTGGGAGGTGCCCCCAGTGCCGGGCGTCGGGAGCCCGCGAAGATCCGCCGGACAGGACCTAACTCTTGGGCGGCACGCGCCGCCTGACGGAAAGCCCGGTGCGTCCGGGGGCCAAGGCCCCCCGGCACACCGGGCTTTGTCGTACCGCGGCCCGCACGACAGGCGGGCGGACGACGGAAACGGGCCGGGGGGGGGGGGGGGGGGGGGGGGGGGGGGGGGGGGGGTGTTTTTGGGTTTTGTGTGGTGGGGTTGGTGTTTTTCTTTTTTTTTCCTCGGGACACAG
>NZ_JBVIQR010000012.1:44773-117435 GCF_055576875.1 Streptomyces sp. NPDC033229
CCCCCCCCGCCCCCCACCCCCCCCCCCCCCCCCCACCCCCCCCCCCCCCCCCCCCCCCCCCCCCCCCCCCCCCGGCCCGTTGTTTGCCGACGCTTGGCGCCGAGCGTTTAGTTGTCGTCCTCGTCGATCAGGAAGCCGCGCATCGGGGACGGAGCCTGCTGCATCGGCTGCTGGCCCTGCGGCCGGACCGGTGCCATCGGCTGCGTCATCGCCGGGGACATCTGCTGCTGACCGCCGTACGACGGGGCACCCGTCGCACCGCCGTGACCGCCCATGGACGGGTTACCGCCCATGCTGTGGCCACCCATGCCCGCACCGGCCGAGGCCATGGACCCACTCATCGAGGGGGCCGCCGGCAGCGACGCGGTCGCCGGGGTACGGGGCGGGGCGAGCGAGTCGTCCGCCTGGTTCTCCAGCTGGCGCAGCTGGCTCTCCAGGTAGGACTTCAGCCGGGTGCGGTACTCGCGCTCGAAGCCGCGCAGGTCCTCGACCTTGCGCTCCAGCGTGGCGCGAGCGGACTCCAGGGAGCCCATCGCGACGCGGTGCTTCTCCTGCGCGTCCCGCTCCAGCGCGTCGGCCTTGGCGCGGGCGTCCCGCTCCAGGCCCTCGGCGCGGCTGCGTGCCTCGCCGACGATCTTGTTGGCCTCGGAACGGGCCTCCGCGATCGCCTGGTCGGCGGTCTGCTGCGCGAGCGAGAGCACACGAGCGGCACTGTCGCCGCCCGGGCCCTGGCCCTGCTGCTGCATCTGCTGGCCGGGGCCGCCCATCGGACCGTTCTGGCCCATGCCCTGGCCCATGGGGCCGGGACCGTTCTGCCCCATGCCGTTCTGACCCATCGGGCCGTTCTGCCCCATGGGACCGTTCTGTCCCATCGGACCGCCCATGGGGCCGCCCATCGGACCGTTCTGTCCCATGGGACCCGGACCGTGGGGACCCTGCGGGCCGTGGCCGTGACCGCTGGGGCCGGCCGGCAGCTGCGGGGCACCGCCCGAAAGCTGCGGCGGGCCGCCCATCTGCTGCTGCTGCGGCACCGGCTGCGGTCCGGATATGGCGGCGGGCACCGGAGCGCCCGGTCGCTGGTCCTGCGGCTCGGGCTTGCGCATTCCTTGCTGCTGGTTCTGCGCGGCGGCCCGCGTGGCCGCGGCCAGCTTGGCGCGCAGGTCCTCGTTCTCCCGCAGCAGACGGGTCAGTTCGGCCTCGACCTCGTCCAGGAAGGCATCGACCTCGTCCTCGTCATAGCCTTCTCGGAGACGGACGGTCGTGAACTGCTTGTTCCGCACGTCCTCGGGGGTCAACGGCATCTCTTCTTCACCTCAACGTAGTCGTCGGCAACCGGCAAGACCGTATCGTTCACACCAACACCCGCCTGACGACGGCGATCAGGATGTAGACGATGATCATCAATACGAAGAAGGACAGGTCGAGCGCCACGCCCCCGAGACGCAGCGGCGGAATGAACCGCCGCAGAAGCTTGAGTGGCGGATCGGTGACAGTGTAGGTGGCCTCCAGAACGACCACCATCGCCTTACCGGGTTGCCATGAGCGGGCGAACTGGAAGACGTAATCCATCACCAACCGGAAGATCAGCACAACCAGGAAGCAATACAGCGCGATGTAGATCACCTGCAGTGCGATGTCCATCTCCCGCGCTTCCCTCTCCCCTTGCCCGTACTCGGCCTATTGGCCGTTTCACCCGGTTTGCCCGGTGTTGCGTCTCAGCTCTGGTTGAAGAACCCACCCTCTGCGATACGGGCTTTGTCCTCCGCCGTGACATCGACGTTAGCAGGAGACAGCAGAAACACCTTCTGCGTCACCCGCTCGATGCTCCCGTGCAGACCGAAGACCAGACCGGCGGCGAAGTCGACGAGTCGCTTCGCGTCGGTGTCGTCCATCTCCGTCAAATTCATGATCACCGGGGTGCCCTCACGGAAGTGTTCCCCGATGGTACGGGCCTCGTTGTAGGTCCGGGGGTGCAATGTCGTGATGCGGTAGGGCTCCCGCTCGGACACAACCTTGGGCATGATCACCGGTGCGTTCTTCTCCAAAGAGTGGCGTTCTGGTGTGATGGACGCCACGGGGGCGATTCGCGCGGGTCGTCCCGTTTCCGCTACGAGCGGAGCGGGTTCGCGCTGGGCAGGGGGTTGGGCGACTCGAACCGGTTCGTCCGATTGCGTCTGTTGTGGCTGGTGTTGCTGCCGGCGCCGATCGGGTTCCGGCTCGGGCTCGAACTCGTCGTCGGGGTCGAACCCCGGGCCGTCGTACCCATCGTCCTCCACGAGGCCGAGGTAGACCGCCATCTTGCGCATCGCGCCGGCCATTCTCTGCGTCCTCCGCTCTGTGGTGGATCGGCTCCGCCAACGGGCGCCTTGGATCCACTTGGTCTGTCCGTCTTTTGACGGTAATGACCATATTTTCTGCTGTGGTCCGACTTCTTGGCGACGTTACCGGAGCCTGGGTCGGACTCCGAGTACCGCTGTGCCGACACGTACATGTGTCGCCCCGGCAGCAACGGCGTCCTCGAGGTCCGCGCTCATCCCTGCTGACACCATGTTCGCAGCAGGATGGGCCGAGCGCAGGTCCGTTGCGATTTCCATCAGCCGGTCGAAGGCGGCCCGTTGCCGTCCCGCATATGGTCCGACGAGCGGAGCGACCGTCATCAGCCCGGCCGGCCGCAGCCCTTCGGCTTCGGCGAGAGCGTCGGCGAGCGCCGCCACTTCGTCCGGCGCGGCACCGCCGCGATCCGCCGTCTTCCGCCCGGTCTGTCCCGACTCGGCGTCAAGAGCCACCTGGATCAGGCAGTCGAGCTTCCGCCCGGTCCGGACAGCCGCCGTGGAGAGGGAGTTGACCAGCTTGAGCCGGTCAACCGACTGCACCACATCAGCGTAATTCGCCACGGACCGGACCTTGTTGGTCTGCAGCTGACCGACGAAGTGCCAGCTAAGGGACAAATCCGAGCATTCGGCGGCCTTGGGGGCCGCGTCCTGGTCGCGGTTCTCCGCGACATGACGGACGCCCAGCTCGGCGAGGAGCCGGACGTCGCTCGCGGGGTAGGTCTTGGTGACCACGATCAGGGTCACCTCCTCGCGCTCACGGCCGGCGGCCGCGCAGGCGGAGGAGATACGTTCCTCCACCTGCGCCAGGTTCTGGGCCAGTTGCGTTCTACGATCCGTCACAGCTCGTCGTCCAACCAGACATAACTCGCGAGTCGCCCCGTGGTGCGCTCACGTCGGTACGAGAAATGATCCTTCGACTCCAGCGTACAAATGTGAGATTGTCCGCTGATCTGCACGCCGAGCCGGGCGAGTTGGGCCCGCACCCCGGCCGCGACGTCCACCGCCGGAGTGCCCTGGCGGGTGGTGGCCCAGGCCTCGGGCACGGACTTCGCGACCTCGGCGCGCATCTCCTCGGGCACCTCGTAACAGAGTCCGCAGACCGAGGGGCCGAGCCGGGCGACGATCCGGGCGGGTTCCGCGCCGAGCGCGGTCATCGACTCGACGACCGCCGGGACGACTCCGGCGACCAGGCCCGGGCGTCCGGCGTGGGCCGCTCCCGCGACCCCGGCGACGGGGTCCGCGAGCAGTACGGGGGTGCAGTCCGCCGTCAGCACCGCGAGGGCGAGACCCCGGCGGGCCGTCACCAACGCGTCGACGGCCGGGATCGGGGCGGTGGAACCGGAGCCGTGCCACGGTCCGTCGACCACGGCCACGTCCCGGCCGTGCACCTGGTTCATCCAGACCACCGCGGCCGGGTCGAGGCCGAGCGCCTTCGCCGTCCGCTCGCGGTTGGTCCGTACGGCCGCGGGGTCGTCACCGACCGCGCCGCCGAGATTCAGCTCGTCATACGGAGCGGCGCTCACCCCGCCCCACCTGTCGGTGAAGGCGAAGTGCGCGCCGCTCGCGTGCTCTTCGGATGTCACTGCGTGCTGTTGCCCTATCACTGGGGGCCGCTCACTCGTTGCCGCCGGACTACTTCAGGAAGTCGGGAACATCCAGTTCCTCGGCGGTCGAGTCCTGGTACGGACGGGCCGGCGGGACCTGCGGCGAGGAGACCGGCGGCGCCGGGATCTCGTTCACCGGGGCCTTCTCGGCCGGTGCGGGCTCCTCGGTGCGCGGGGTCACGCTGCCGAGACCACCGAAGGACGGGCGGGACGGCTCGGCCGGACGGCTCGGAGCCGCGGTGGCGGCCGGAGCACTCTCCTCGCGACCGCTGTACGGCGAACCGAGCACCTTGTCGCGGCTGCCCTTGGCCGGCGGCTGGCCGCCGTCGAAGCCGGCGGCGATGACGGTGACCCGGACCTCGTCGCCGAGGGCGTCGTCGATGACGGCGCCGAAGATGATGTTGGCCTCGGGGTGCGCGGCCTCGCTGACCAGCTGCGCGGCCTCGTTGATCTCGAACAGGCCGAGGTCGGAGCCGCCGGAGATGGAGAGCAGCACACCGCGGGCGCCGTCGATGGACGCCTCCAGGAGCGGCGAGGAGATCGCCATCTCCGCGGCGGCCACCGCGCGGTCGTCGCCGCGCGCCGAGCCGATACCCATGAGCGCCGAGCCGGCCTCGGACATCACGGACTTGACGTCGGCGAAGTCGAGGTTGATCAGGCCGGGGGTGGTGATGAGGTCGGTGATGCCCTGGACACCCGACAGGAGCACCTGGTCCGCCGACTTGAACGCGTCGAGCACGCTGACCTGGCGGTCCGAGATGGACAGCAACCGGTCGTTGGGGATGACGATGAGGGTGTCGACGTTCTCCCGCAGGCCGGCGATGCCGTCCTCCGCCTGGTTCGCGCGGCGGCGGCCCTCGAAGGTGAACGGGCGGGTGACCACACCGATCGTCAGAGCGCCCAGCGAGCGGGCGATGTTGGCGACGACGGGGGCGCCACCGGTGCCGGTGCCGCCGCCCTCGCCCGCGGTCACGAAGACCATGTCGGCCCCCTTGAGGACCTCCTCGATCTCCTCGCGGTGGTCTTCGGCGGCCTTGCGGCCGACATCGGGGTTGGCGCCGGCGCCGAGGCCGCGGGTGAGCTCCCGGCCGACGTCGAGCTTGACGTCGGCGTCGCTCATCAGGAGAGCCTGCGCATCGGTGTTGATCGCGATGAACTCGACGCCCTTGAGACCGACCTCGATCATCCGGTTGATGGCGTTCACGCCACCGCCGCCGATACCGACGACCTTGATGACTGCGAGGTAGTTCTGCGGTGCTGCCACGTCGAAGGCCTCTCGCCTCGAGTTACGTATGCCTGGGGGCGGTTCTCAATGCCGACCCGAACCCTAACGTTGAAGTTTAGGGTTACCGGTGTCACTGTTGTCTGGGTTCTCTGAACAGGACACTAAGTCGACAAGCGGTGCGCGTTCAATGAACACGCCGAACCTCCCGTTTTTCTTTTCACCCTATGTGATCACCCATAGTCGTAGCCAACCAGGGTGCTGGCGGGCCCGGATTCGCGTCAACTCCCCGACGCCGCGGGAGCCCCGGGAGCGCTGACGTCGAAGTGGTCCGCGCCCCGGGCGGCTTTGAGCAATGCCGTGAGCGTACGGGCCTTCACGTCCCCCCGTTCACCACTCCCCCAGACGACCGTCCGACCGCCCGTCAGTTCCAGGGTGATGGAGTCGTACGAGCGTACGCGGATCGCCAGGGTGTCCCGGCGGACGGCGGGGGGCAGGTCCACGGCGACCCGGACCGCCTCCCGTTCGAGCCGCTCGGGGCCGAACCGGCGCGTACCGGCCGAATCCTCGGCCGCCATCGTCAGCCGGGGCACGCCCTTCGGGGCTTGATCGACTGTGGCGAACCGCACGCCCGTACCGTCGATTTCGATGAACTTCCCGCCCTTTTCGAGGACGGCTTTCGGCTGCCGCTCGGTCACTTTCAGACTGATTCCGCGCGGCCAGGACCGTTCGACCTCCACCGACTCGATCCTCGGCAGCCGGTCGCGCAGCCGGTCCGCGATGGCGTCGGTGTCGACGGAGGCGAGGGGGTCGCCGAACGGGACGTCGGCCTCCCGGCGGACCTCATTGGACGTCAGTACGGCGGTGCCACTGACCTCCACATGGGTGACCCGCAGCCAGCTGGAGCCGTACAGCACCCACCCGACGGCCGCACCGAGGGCCACGGTGACGGCCGCCCAGCCGAGCAGCCTGCGCCGGCGCGGGTGGAGCCGGAGGCGGGGGCGGCGCGGCTTCGCCTTGCCCGGCGGCCCGCCGGAGCGGGGCGGGCGAGGCGATTGCCGCGAACGCGGCGGCTTGCCGTTCTTGCCGCCACTGCGCCGGGCGGTCGTCGGTCCGGCCACGCTCCCCGCCTCCTGCTCCTTGGGGCCGTCAGCGGGCCCTGCGTGCGGCAATCGCCTCGTACACCATGCCGACGAGCAGCTCGTCGGCGTCCCGGCGCCCGAACTCGGAGGCGGCGCGGGACATCTCGTACAGCCGGTGCGGGTCGGCGAGCACCGGGAGCACATGGCTCTGGACCCACTCGGGGGTCAGCTCGGCGTCGTCGACCAGCAGACCGCCGCCCGCCTTGACCACCGGCTGGGCGTTGAGCCGCTGTTCGCCGTTGCCGATGGGCAGCGGGACATAGGCGGCCGGGAGCCCGACGGCGGACAGCTCGGCGACGGTCATCGCGCCCGCACGGCAGAGCATCATGTCCGCCGCGGCGTACGCGAGGTCCATCCGGTCCACATACGGTACCGGGACATAGGGCGGCATTCCGGGCATGTTGTCCACGTGCGGCAGGTCGTTCTTCGGACCGACCGCGTGCAGGATCTGGATGCCGGAGCGCTGGAGCATCGGCGCGACCGCCTGGACGACCTCGTTCAGCCGACGGGCGCCCTGCGAGCCGCCGGAGACCAGCAGCGTCGGCAGGTTGGGGTCGAGCCCGAACGCCGCGCGCGCCTCGGGCCGGACCGCGGCCCGGTCGAGGGTCGCGATGGTGCGGCGCAGCGGGATGCCGACGTAGCGGGCGTTGCGCAGCTTGCTGTCCGGGGTGCTCACCGCGACCGACGCCGCGTAGCGCGAGCCGATCTTGTTGGCGAGGCCGGGCCGGGCGTTGGCCTCGTGGACGATGATGGGCACCCCGAGCCGCTTGGCGGCCAGATAGCCGGGCAGCGCCACATAGCCGCCGAAGCCCACCACGCAGTCGGCCTTGGTCCGCTCCAGGATCTGCTCGGCGGCCTTGATGGTGCCGCGCAGCCGTCCCGGGACGGTGATCAGCTCGGGCGTGGGCTTGCGGGGCAGGGGTACGGCGGGGATCAGCCCCAGTTCATAGCCCCGCTCGGGCACGAGCCGGGTCTCCAGACCCCGCTCCGTGCCGAGCGCCGTGATCCCCACGGTCGGGTCCTGCCTGCGCAGGGCGTCCGCGAGGGCGAGCGCGGGCTCGATGTGGCCGGCGGTCCCCCCGCCGGCGAGTACGACATGCACCGAAATTCACCGCTCTCCGGACGGTCGCTTCTTGACGCGCCGTCTCATCGTCTTCCATCTCACCCCAGGCTGCCGCATGGCGAGCGCTGCCCGCGCACCGGGCTCGTCCCGCGCGAAGGCGATCAGCAGTCCGATGGCGAACATGGTCGGCAGCAGGGCGGAACCTCCGTAGGAGAACAGCGGCAGGGGGACACCGGCGATCGGCAGCAAGCCGAGCACCGCACCGATGTTGACCACGGCCTGCGCCGTGATCCAGGTGGTCACACCTCCCGCTGCGTACCTCACGAAGGGGTCCTCCGTGCGTCCGGCCACGCGGATACCCGCATAGCCTAGAGCCGCGAAGAGGGCGAGCACCGACAGTGTCCCCGCGAGACCGAGTTCCTCACCGGTGATGGCGAAGATGAAGTCGGTGTGGGGTTCGGGGAGTTCACCCCATTTCTCCACACTCGCTCCCAGTCCCGCGCCGAACCAGCCGCCGTTGGCGAGGGCGTAGATTCCGTGCACGGCCTGCCAGCACCGGTCGTCGGTGCCCGGTTCGGTCGCGCCGATGCAGGCGAGGCGGGACATGCGGTTGGCACTGGTCTTGATGAACAGCGCGGCGAGCACGGCGGTGACGCCGAAGATCCCCGCGAAGAGCCGGGTCGGGGCGCCCGCCACCCACAGCAGGCCGAGCAGGACCACGGTGAGGACGACGGTGGTGCCCATGTCGCCGCCCAGCATGATCAGGCCGAGCAGCAGGAAGGTGACGGGGACCAGGGGCACCAGGAGGTGCTTCCACTGGGTCAGCAGCTTCTTGGACTGCTTGCGCGCCAGCAGGTCGGCGCCCCACAGCACGAGGGCGAGCTTGGCGAATTCGCTGGGCTGGAGCTGGAACGGCCCGCCGAGGGAGATCCAGTTGGTGTTGCCGTTGATGGTCTCCCCGATGCCGGGCACCTGGACCAGGCAGAGCGCGAAGAGCGACCCGGCGAGCAGCGGATAGGCCAGCGCCCGCAGCAGCTTGACGGGCAGTCGGGCGGCGGCCAGCAGGAGCACGGTGCCGATGGCGGCGGCGAGCAGCTGCTTGCGGAAGAAGAAGCTGGGCGCCAGGCCGTTCTGCAGGGCCTTGATCTGGGACGCGGAGTAGACCATCACCAGGCCGAGCACGGTGATCAGCAGGGAGCCGCCGAGGACCAGGTAGTACGCGGTCAGCGGGCGGTCCCAGGCGCGTTTCACACGCGCGTGCAGGGCGCGCAGCCCGCTGCCGGACGGTCGCCGCCCGGGCGGCCGAGGGCCCCCCGCGCGGATCCGTGCGGGGCGGGGGGCGCGCGGGGGCCGGGGCCGGGCGGGGGCCCCGCGCAGGGCCCACAGGCCGCCCGGTGCGCCCCCGGGGCGCGCGGTGTCGTCGGCGTGCATCCGGGTGTCCCCTCCGCTGGTCTCCTGCGCCGCCGGCCCGCGCCGCGGGGGTTTCCGGCGGCTACTCCTCCGGGTGTCGGCCGGCGGCCAGTTCCCGGACGGCGTCGGCGAAGGCCTCGCCGCGCTTGTTGTAGTTGGCGAACATGTCCATCGAGGCGCACGCCGGGGCCATGAGGACGGTGTCCCCGGGCCGGGCGAGCCGCGCCGCTTCCCGGACCGCCGCCGCCATCGCCCCAGTGTCGGTCCGGTCGAGGTCCACCACCGGCACATCGGGGGCGTGTCGCGCCAGCGCTTGGCGGATCAGCTCCCGGTCGGCCCCGATCAGCACGACGCCGCGCAGCCGCCGCGCGGAGGCGGTGACCAGGCCGTCGAAGGTGGCGCCCTTGGCGAGGCCGCCCGCGATCCACACGATCGACTCGTAGGCCGCCAAGGACGCCTGGGCGGCGTGGGTGTTGGTGGCCTTGGAGTCGTCCACGTAGGCGACGCCGTCGACGTCGGCGACGTGGGCGATGCGGTGCGCGTCGGGCCGGAAGGCGCGCAGCCCGTCCCGGACGGCCGTGGCCGGGACGCCGAAGGCACGGGCCAGGGCCGCCGCCGCGAGGGCGTTGGCGATGTTGTGCGGGGCGGCCGGGGTCACGTCCGAGATCTCGGCGAGCTCCTGCGCCTGCTCCCGGCGGTTCTCGACGAAGGCGCGGTCGACGAGGATGCCGTCGACCACCCCGAGCTCGGAGGGGCCGGGGGTGCCGAGGGTGAAGCCGATGGCACGGCAGCCCTCCTCGACGTCGGCCTGCATGACCAGGCGCTCGGTGGCGGGATCGGCGACGTTGTAGACGCAGGCGATCTCGTTGCCCTCGTAGATCCGGCCCTTGTCGGCGGCGTACGCCTCCATGGAGCCGTGCCAGTCGAGGTGGTCGGGCGCGAGATTGAGCACGGCCGCGGAGTGGGCGCGCACGGACGGCGCCCAGTGCAGCTGGTAGCTGGAGAGTTCGACAGCGAGCACGTCGTAGGGCTCGGCTCCGTCGCGTCCCTGGGCGAGCACCACGTCGATGATGGGGGTGCCGATGTTGCCGACGGCGACGGTGCGCAGTCCGGCGGCCTCCAGGATGGAGGCGAGCATCTGGACCGTGGTGGTCTTGCCGTTGGTGCCGGTGACGGCGAGCCAGGGGGCTGCCTGCTCGCCGCGTGCGCCGCGCAGCCGCCAGGCGATCTCGACGTCGCCGACGACGTCCACGCCGGCCTCGGCGGCGGCGGCGAAGAGCGGGCTCCCCGGCTTCCAGCCAGGTGAGGTGACGACCAGTTCGGTGCCCTGGGGCAGCGTGTCGGCGTCGGCGAGGCGGACGGCGATGCCCTCGCGCTCCAGCTCGGCGGCGCGCTCGTGATGGGTGGCGCTGTCACCGCCGTCGACGACGGTCACCCGCGCGCCGAGGCCGGCCAGGGCGCGGGCGGCGCTGACGCCGCTCACGCCGAGGCCGGCGACGGTGATGTGCTTGCCGGCCCACTCCAGGGCGGCGGAAGAGAGAGTGGGGGTCACTTGATGGCCAGCCATCCGGCGTAGAAGAGTCCGAGGCCGACGGCCACGCAGAGGCCCTGGATGATCCAGAAGCGGACCACCACAAGGACTTCGCTCCACCCCTTGAGTTCGAAGTGGTGCTGGAGCGGGGCCATTCGGAAGACGCGCTTCCCGGTGAGGCGGAACGAGCCGACCTGGATCACGACGGACATCGTGATGAGGACGAACAGACCGCCGAGGAGGGCGAGCAGCAGCTCGGTGCGGGAGCAGATGGCCAGACCCGCGAGGGCGCCGCCGAGGGCGAGCGAGCCGGTGTCACCCATGAAGATCTTGGCGGGCGAGGTGTTCCACCACAGGAAGCCGAAGCAGGAGCCCATCAGGGCGGAGGCGACGACGGCGAGGTCGAGCGGGTCGCGGACCTCGTAGCAGGCGGCGCCGGCGGTCAGCGGGTTGCCGCAGGACTGTCCGTGCTGCCAGGTGCCGATGAAGACGTAGGCGCCGAAGACCATCACGGACGCGCCGGTGGCGAGGCCGTCGAGACCGTCGGTGAGGTTCACGCCGTTCGACATCGCGAGGATCATGAACAGCGCCCAGACCACGAAGATCACGGGGCCGACGGACCAGCCGAAGTCCTGGGTGAAGGACAGCTTGGTGGAGGCCGGGGTCTGGCCCCGGGTGTCCGCGAACTGCAGCGCGAGGACCGCGAAGGCGATGCCGACGATGAGCTGGCCGGCCATCTTGGCCTTGGCGCGCAGGCCCAGGCTCCGCTGCTTGACGATCTTGATGTAGTCGTCGAGGAAGCCGACCAGGCCCATGCCCGCCATCAGGAACAGCACCAGCACGCCGGAGAACGTCGGCTCGTGGCTGGTGATGACCTTGGTCAGGGCGTACGCGATGAGCGTGGCCAGGATGAAGGCGATGCCACCCATGGTGGGCGTACCGCGCTTGCTGTGGTGCTCGCGCGGGCCGTCGTCACGGATGAACTGGCCGTAGCCCTTGCGGGCCAGGAACTTGATCAGCAGCGGGGTGCCGACCAGGGTCAGCAGCAGGCCGATGACACCCGCGAACAGGATCTGGTTCATCAGCCGGAGACCTCACCATCGGCCGCGAGCAGCGCGGCCGCGACCCGCTCCAGGCCGACCGACCTGGACGCCTTCATCAGCACGACGTCTCCCGGACGCAGCTCGCTGCGCAACAGGTCGACCGCCGCCTGCGCGTCGGACACGTGCACCGACTCCTCACCCCACGAACCCTCGTTATAGGCACCCATTTGCAGCCAGGCCGCTTCCCTGCCCCCGACTGCCACGAGCTTGCTGACGTTGAGCCGGACGGCGAGCCGCCCGACCGCGTCGTGCTCGGCGAGTGAGTCCTCGCCGAGCTCGGCCATCTGACCGAGCACGGCCCACGTGCGGCCCCCCTTCGCCGTGGCGGCTTGGCCCATGGCGGCCAGCGCGCGCAGCGCGGCTCTCATGGATTCGGGGTTCGCGTTGTAGGCGTCGTTGACGATCGTCACGCCGTCCGCACGCTCGGTGACCTCCATCCGCCAGCGGGAGAGCTGGCCCGCCTCGGAGAGCGCGGTGGCGATCTCGGGCGCGGGCATGCCCAGCTCATGGGCGACGGCGGCGGCGGCGAGCGCGTTCGACACGTGGTGCTCACCGTACAGCCGCATGGTCACGTCCCCGCACCCGGTGGGTGTGTGAAGCGTGAAGGCGGGCTGCCCGGTCGCGGTGAGGCGGACGTTCTCGGCCCGGATGTCCGCGTCGTCGGCCTCGCCGAACAGGACGAGACGGGCCTTGGTGCGGGTGCTCATGGCCCGGACGAGGGGGTCGTCGGCGTTGAGCACGGCGATGCCGCCCTCCGCCGCGGTGGGCAGCCCCTCGACCAGCTCGCCCTTGGCCAGGGCGATCTGCTCGCGGCCGCCGAACTCGCCGATGTGCGCGGTGCCGACGTTCAGGACGAGGCCGATGCGCGGCGGGGTGAGTTCGGCCAGGTAGCGGATGTGGCCGACGCCGCGGGCGCCCATCTCCAGCACGAGGTGACGGGTGTCCTCCTGCGCGCGCAGCGCGGTCAGCGGCAGGCCGATCTCGTTGTTGAAGTTGCCGGGCGGCCCCACGGTCGGGCCGATGCGCTCCAGGAGCTGGGCGATCAGGTCCTTGGTGCTGGTCTTGCCGGCCGAGCCGGTGAGCGCGACGACGGTGGCGCCGAGCCGCTCCACGACGGCACGGGCGAGGGCGCCGAGGGCGGCGACGACGTCCGGAACGACGATGGCGGGCACGCCGACGGGCCGGGCGGCCAGTACGGCCACCGCGCCTGCGGCGACCGCGCGCTCGGCGTAGTCGTGGCCGTCGACGTTCTCCCCGGGCAGCGCCGCGAAGAGGCTGCCGGGCCGCACGTCACGGGAGTCGATCACGACCGGGCCGTGGGCGATGACGCCCGGGTCCGGTATGTCGTGCTGCTGCCCGCCGACGATGGCGGCGATCTCGGCGAGAGACAGAGCGATCACTGAGATTTACCTCCGGCCGTTCGGGAGGGCTTCCGTGGGGAGGGTTGTGCGCACATGGCGGTCTGTCATCCCTGGTCGTTCCGGTGCTTGGTCGACAGGCGCAGTCGCTCGGCCTCGATGGCCTCGCGCAGCACCTGGCGGTCGTCGAAGGGGCGGACCACTCCGGCGATGTCCTGGCCCTGCTCGTGGCCCTTGCCCAGGACGAGGACGGTGTCACCCGGCTCGGCGCGGGCGACGGCGGCGGCGATGGCGTCGGCCCGCTCCTCCGCGAGGAGGACCGTGCCGCGCTCGTGGACGGGCACCTCGGCGGCGCCCGCCAGCATGGTGGCGAGGATCGCGAGGGGGTCCTCGGAGCGGGGGTTGTCGGAGGTCAGTACGGCGGTGTCGGCGAGCCGGGCCAGGGCAGCCCCCATCGGGGCGCGCTTGGTCTGGTCACGGTCGCCGCCGCAGCCGAGCACGGCGTGGATCCGGCCCTTGCCGACCTTGCGCAGGGCGCGGAGAACCGATTCGACGGCGTCCGTCTTGTGGGCGTAGTCGACGACGGCGAGGTAGGGCTGGCCCGCGTCGACGCGCTCCAGCCGGCCGGGCACGCCGGGCACGGCCGCGACGCCGTCGGCGGCGGTCTGCGGGTCGATGCCCGCGGCGACGAGCGCGGTGATGGCGGCGAGGGCGTTGGCGACGTTGAACGGGCCGGCGAGCGGCGCCCGGGCGGTGACCGACTGCCCCTGCGGCCCGAGGACGGTGAAGTCCGAGTCGAACGGGCCGACGCGGACGTCCGTGGCGCGCCAGTCGGCGTCGGGGTGCCCCTCCGCGGAGAAGGTGATGACCGGGACCTCGGAGGCGCCCTCGGCGAGGCGCCGGCCGTACTCGTCGTCGAGATTGACGACGCCGAGGCGGCTGCGGGCCTTGGTGAACAGCCGGGCCTTGGCCTGGAAGTAGTCCTCCATGCCGGAGTGGAACTCCATGTGCTCCGGGCTGAGGTTGTTGAAGACCGCGACGTCGAAGACGCAGCCGTCGACGCGGCCGAGCACCAGGGCGTGGCTGGAGACCTCCATGGCCACCGAGCGGACGCCGCGCTCGCGCATGACCGCGAAGAGCGCCTGGAGGTCGGTCGCCTCGGGCGTGGTGCGCTCGGACTTCAGGCGCTCGTCGCCGATCCGGGACTCCACCGTGCCGATGAGGCCCGTCAGGCCCCCGGACGCGCCGGCTGCGGCCTTCAGCCCGCCCTCGATGAGGTAGGCGGTGGTGGTCTTGCCGGAGGTGCCGGTGATGCCGATCTGGAGCAGGTCGCGGCCCGGCTCGCCGTAGATCGTCGCGGCGAGCGCGCCCATGCGGCCGCGCGGGTCGTCGACGGTGAGGACGGGCAGGCCGGCGGCCCGGGCGCGGTCGGTGCCGGCCGGGTCGGTCAGCACGGCCACCGCGCCGAGCCCGGCGGCCTGGGCGGCGAAGTCCGCGCCGTGGAAGCGGGCGCCGGGCAGGGCGGCGTAGATGTCGCCCGGGCGCACGGCCCGCGAGTCGTGGGTGATGCCGGTGACCGTGGCGGTCGCGGGAGCCTCGTCGGCGGCCGTGGCGTCACGGGTGGCGGCGATGCCCAGCTGACCGGCGAGCTCCGCGAGGGGCGCGGGGCGGACCTGGGTGGGGCGGGGCGCTCCCGGGTACGTGGCGGGGGCGTCCGTGGGGCTGGTGTGGGACTGATCAGCGTGGGGCACGGCGGTGAGCGTACCGGGCGCACCCGCCCGGCCGCGAAGCGAGGGGCGCGCCGGGTCGTGGTTCCCCGGATCCACAGTGATCGTCGTCACGGCCGTTCCCGGTTCAGCGGTCGCCGTAGTTCACCGGCAGCCGGGGGGGCTGGGTGCCGGACGGCGGCACCTGGAGGGTCTTGAGCGCGAACTCCATGA
Organism: Streptomyces sp. NPDC033229; assembly: GCF_055576875.1. Lineage (NCBI taxonomy): Bacteria > Bacillati > Actinomycetota > Actinomycetes > Kitasatosporales > Streptomycetaceae > Streptomyces > Streptomyces sp. NPDC033229. Next base: position 59,480 of record NZ_JBVIQR010000012.1, read on the forward strand.
CCTTCTTGTAGACGGGGCCGCAGATCTGGCCGCCGAAGTAACTGCCCTCGGTGGGGTTCTGGATGGCGCAGTAGACGGTGATCCGGGGCTGATCGGCGGGGGCGAATCCGGCGAAGGAGGCGGTGTAGCCGTGGTAGCGCCCGGTCTGCGGATCCACCCGGTTGGACGTGCCGGTCTTGCCCGCGACGCGGTAGCCGGGGATCTTCGCCTTGGTGCCGGTGCCCTCCCGGTCGTCGACGACGGATTCGAGCATGGTGGCCAGGGTCTTGGCGGTCCGCTCGCTGACCACGCGGGTGCGCGGCGGGGCCGGTGCGGGGGTGAAGCGGCCGTCGGGGCCCTTGATGCCGCGAACGAGCGTGGGCTGCACCCGCTCGCCGCCGCCGGCGATGGTGGAGTAGACGGACGCGGCCTGGACGGCGTTCAGGGAGAGTCCCTGGCCGAAGGGGATCGTGTGCTGCTGGGAGGCGCTCCACTTCTGCGGCTTGGCGAGAATGCCGGGCGTCTCGCCCGGGAAGCCGAGGCCGGTGGGGGCTCCCATGCCGAATTTCCGCAGGTAGGAGTAGAGGACGCGGTTGGCCTGCGGCTGGTCCTTGCCAAGCTGTTCGGCGGCGAGGATCGTGCCGATGTTGCTGGACTTGGCGAGCACCCCGTTGAGGGTGAGGTGCCAGGTGGCGTGGTCGATGTCGTCGGCGAAGGCCCGGTCGGCGCGGGGCAGCCGGTTCGGCACCTCGACATGGGTGGCCGGGGTGGCCTTGCCCTCCTCCAGGACGGCGGCCATGGTCATCACCTTGCTGACGCTGCCCGGCTCGTACGCGTCCTGGAGCGCGGCGTTGCCCATGGCGTTGCCGTCGGCGTGGGCGAGGTCGTTGGGGTTGTAGCCGGGGGCGTTGGCCATGGCCAGGATCTCGCCGCTGCGGGTGTCCTGGACGACGACGTAGCCGCGGTCCGCGGCGGACTCCCTCACCTGCTCGGCGATGGCGTTCTGGGCGGCCCACTGGATGTCGCGGTCGATGGTCAGCTCGACATCGGAGCCGGGCACGGCGGGCTGTTCCTTGAGGTCGCCGGTGGGGACCTGGCGGCCGAGGGACTGGGCGTAGACGAGCTTGCCGTTCTTGCCGGCGAGCTCCTTGTCCAGCTGGGCCTCGATGCCGCCGCCGCCGCGGCCCTCGGCGTTGACGAAGCCCAGTATCCCGGCGGCGAGGTCACCGTTGGGGTAGACGCGCTTGCTGTGGGACTCGCGGTTGACGCCCGCGAGGACGTCGGCGCCCTGCTTGGCCTTCGCCCGGTCGGCGACGGTCTTCTTGAGGTCCTTGATCCGGTTCCAGACCTTGGGGGACTGCAGGCGGGCGAGCACGACGTACTTCGACTTGGGGTTGGCGGTGAGTTTCCGCTCCAGCTCCGCCGGCCGCTCGGCGAGCAGCGGGGCGAGCAGTTCGGCGGCCTGGCGGGCCGCGCCGGAGATCTTGATCCGTTCGGGGGTCAGCAGGTCGGGGGCGGCGGTGATGTCGTACGCGTCGACGGTGGTGGCGAGGTCGATGCCGGCCCGGTCGGTGATGGAGCCGCGCTCGGCGGCCAGCGTGACCGGGATGTAGCGGTTGACGTTCGCCTTGGCGGCGTAGGCGCCGGCGTCCACGGCCTGCACCTGGAGCAGCCGCACGGTGAAGACCAGCAGGACGAGCGTGAGCCCGGCGCCGACCATGCGCAGCCGTGGCCGGGGGCTGCCGAGCCGCAGCGGCCGGGCGCCGCCGCGGTAGCCCGCGGGCCGGGCGGCGGGGCGGGCGGGCCCGGGGACGCGCTTGCGGGGGTCGCGGGGCTCTCGGGGGCGGCGGGGGGCCGTCATGTCGCGCTCACCGCGCTCACCCGCCGGGGCCGCCGCCGGTGCGCGGCCGTGGGCCCGGGCGGCGCGGCGGCCGGGCGGGCCTGCGAGAAGCGCGGGGGCCGTACCCCGGGGGATTGCGGCACTGCGTCACCTGCCGGTGGTCGGAACGGTCTTCACTGCCGTACGGGCGTCGGGGGCGGGGACCTGGGGAGCGGGGGCCTCGGGGACGGGAACGGGGACCGGCGGCGGGGCCGGGGCCACCGGAGCCGCCGGGGGCGGGGTGGCCGCGTCGAGCGGGGCGGCGAAGGAGGCGGGGTCGGCGGCGGCCGGGGGCGGGGCGCCGTGGACGGTGCCGTCCGGGTCGAGGAAGACGGGGCTGCCGCCGGGGACCATGCCGAGCTCGCGGGCGCGGCGCTCCAGGGCGTTTGGGGCGGCGAGCTGGTCGACCTCCTGCTGCAGCGCCTGCTGCTCGTCGGTCAGCTCGGTGGTCTTGCGCTGGAGCCGGCTGAGCTCGAAGGAGCCCTGGTTGAGAGAGGAGTTGAGCACCAGCAGCGAGAGCAGCCCGGAGCCGAGCAGCACCACGACCAGCAGGACGAACGGGGTCCGTTTCGCTCCGACGGCCCCGGCGGGCAGCAGCCTGATCAGGCGCGCGCCCGGGCCACGGGCGGCCGGTGTCACGGGGCGTCCTCGCGGATGCGCTCGGCGCCGCGCAGCCGCGCGGGCGCGGCGCGGCGGTTCTCGGCGATCTCTTCCTCGGTGGGCAGCTCGGCGCCGCGGGTGAGGAGCTTCAGGCGCGGCTGGTAGCGCTCGGGGACGACCGGCAGTCCGGGCGGCGCGGTGTTGGCGGCGCCCGCCGCGAAGACCTGCTTGACGATGCGGTCCTCCAGCGACTGGTAGGACAGCACGGCGATCCGGCCGCCGACCGCGAGGGCGGCGACGGCGTTGGGGATGGCCTGCTCGACGCTGGCCAGCTCCGCGTTGACCTCGATGCGCAGGGCCTGGAAGGTGCGCTTGGCGGGGTTGCCGCCGGTGCGCTTGGCGGCCTGCGGCAGCGCGTCGCGGATCAGCTCCACGAGCCGGGCGCTGTTGGTGAAGGGCTCCTTCGCCCGCTCCTTGACGATGGCGCTGACGATCCGCTTGGCCTGCTTCTCCTCGCCGTAGGCGCGCAGGATCCGCACGAGCTCGCCGGGCGCGTAGGTGTTGAGGACCTCCGCGGCGCTGAGCCCCGTCGTCTGGTCCATCCGCATGTCCAACGGGGCGTCCTGGGCGTACGCGAAGCCGCGGTCGGCCTCGTCCAGCTGCATGGAGGACACGCCGAGGTCGAAGAGGACGCCCTGGACGCGCGGAATGCCGAGCTTGTCCAGCACCTCGGGGAGCTCGTGGTAGACGGCGCGCACCAGCGTGGCGCGGTCGCCGAAGGGGGCGAGCCGCTCCCCGGCGAGCGCCAGGGCGGTGGGGTCGCGGTCGAGGGCGACGAGCCGGACCTCGGGGAAGCGGGTGAGCAGCGCCTCGCTGTGCCCGCCGGCGCCGAGGGTGCAGTCGACGACGACCGCGCCGGGCTCGGCGAGAGCGGGGGCGAGCATGTCCAGGCAGCGCTGGAGCATGACGGGGACGTGTCGCGCGTTGCTGCTCATGCGCCCTTCTGAGAGTCCGGGGAGGTCCGCGGGCGTACGCATCCCCGGGTCCCCACCCGCTCGAAGGGGAAACGGCCGGTCCGGCACCGGGGAAGTGATGTCGGGCGACCGGAGAGCGGGAGGAGGCCGAGGGGTACGTACGCGGCGCGCACGTGCGGGTTTTTCGGTTCCAAGGGGAGCGTCAGGCCTCCCACTTCGCGCCACTTTAGTCCACTCGTCCCTTCGGTCAATCAACCGGCCAGCGCGTCCCGCCCCGGCCTTGGACGGTGCCGGGGGATCGCGCCGGGAAGCGGGGGGACGCCTCGATCGGATCAGGAGGGCGGGCCGGGGCGCGCGGCGGCGGGCACGCCCGTGGGGCGCCCTCACCCGTACGGCGGCACACGGCTTTGACCTGTGGTTTACCTCACAGCAGGCCGTGTTGGCGGCGTTTGCCCGCCCTCAAAGCGAGCCGATGGGCCGCGCGCCGACTACCTTCGTGCATATGTCGATATCCGCGCCTCAGCCTTCGCAGCCGACCTCCGACCGCGACCAGCCCGAGAAGACGGTCACCGACCGTCTGGTCGAGGCCAACGCGAAATACGCCTCCGCGTTCACCGACCCGGGCATGGACGCCCGTCCCGTACTGAAGGTCGCCGTCGTGGCCTGCATGGACGCCCGCATCGACCTGCACGCCGCGCTGGGCCTGGAGCTCGGCGACTGCCACACCATCCGCAACGCCGGTGGTGTGGTCACCGACGACATCATCCGTTCCCTGACGATCAGCCAGCGGGCGCTGGGCACCCGTTCGGTGGTCCTGATCCACCACACCGGTTGCGGTCTGCTGAACCTGACCGAGGACTTCCGGCACGAGATCGAGGCGGAGGTCGGACAGCGCCCGGCGTGGGCTGTGGAGGCCTTCAAGGACCTCGACCAGGATGTCCGCCAGTCCATGCAGCGGGTCCGCACCTCGCCGTTCCTGCTGCACACCGACGACGTGCGCGGTTTCGTCTTCGACGTGACGACGGGTCTGCTGCGCGAGATCGACCCCCAACGCTGATTGTCCACAGGCGGTGACGGAACACCGCGTGAGCGGCCAGAATGCGTAGGTGACGCCCGCCCCCGCGATCGGCGGGGGCGCGGCGGCACGTTTCGGGGAGGGCCGGTCCGTACCCACGGGCCCGGTTCGGTACGGGGTATCCCCTGCTCCCTTCGAGCGTGGGGAAGGGCCGAGGAGGGCCGGGTGACGACCTATGACGAACGAGCGAGCCTCAGCGATCTGACCACCACAGCGGAGCGGGTCCGCCGATCGGTGGAGGGTGTGATCGAGGGCAAGCCGGAGGTCGTACGGCTCTCGCTGACCGTGCTGCTCGCCGAGGGGCACCTCCTGATCGAGGATGTGCCCGGGGTGGGCAAGACCATGCTCGCCAAGGCGCTGGCGCGGTCCATCGACTGCTCGGTGCGGCGCATCCAGTTCACACCGGATCTGCTGCCGTCCGATATCACCGGCGTGAGCGTCTTCGACCAGCAGCGGCGGGACTTCGAGTTCAAGCCCGGTGCGATCTTCGCCCAGATCGTGATCGGCGACGAGATCAACCGCGCCTCGCCCAAGACCCAGTCGGCGCTGCTGGAGTCGATGGAGGAACGCCAGGTCACCGTCGACGGGCACAGCTACGAGCTGCCCAGCCCGTTCATGGTGGTGGCCACGCAGAACCCGGTCGAGATGGAGGGCACCTATCCGCTGCCCGAGGCGCAGCGCGACCGCTTCATGGCGCGGGTCTCGATCGGCTATCCGCACCCGGAGGCCGAGCTGCGGATGCTGGACGTGCACGGCGGCGTCTCGCCGCTGGACGACCTCCAGCCCGTCGCGCACGCGCACGAGATCGTCAAGCTCGTCGAGGCGGTCCGGGCGGTGCACGTCGCGGAGTCCGTGCGGCGGTACGCGGTGGACCTGGTGGGCGCGACCCGGCAGCACCCCGATCTGAGACTCGGGGCGTCGCCGCGGGCGACGCTGCACCTGCTGCGCGCCGCCAAGGCCGCGGCGGCGCTGGCCGGCCGGGACTTCACCCTGCCCGACGACGTCCAGTCGTTGGCCGTGGCAGTGCTCGCGCACCGGCTGCTGCCGACCGCGCAGGCGCAGCTGGGCCGGCGCTCGGCCGAGCAGATCGTCGTCGACATCCTCCAGCGGACCCCGGTGCCCGATCCGTCGGCGCAGGCGTGGCGTCAGCCGCCGCCGCCCGCCCACCAGCCCCCGGGGGCGCGGAGGCTGTGATGTCGTCCGGGGGAGCCCCTTCGCGAGGCCCGGCGGAGGCCGGGGCGAGGGGGGCCGCGCGAAGCGGTCTGTGGGCGGCGTTCGGCGGGCTGACCACCCGTGGCCGCTCCTTCCTGGCGGCGGGCGTCGCCGCCGCCGGGGGTTCGTACGTGCTCGGCCAGTCGGACCTGCTGCGGGTGGGGCTGCTGCTGGCCGTGTTGCCCGTGGTGTGCGTGATCGTGCTGCACCGCACCCGGCACCGGGTCACCGGCAGCAGACGGCTCTCGCCGTCGCGGGTGCCCGCGACCGCCGAGGCGCGGGTGCACCTGCGGATCGACAGCGTCTCGCGGCTCCCCACCGGGCTGCTGATGCTCCAGGACCGGGTGCCGTACGTGCTGGGGCCGCGCCCGCGCTTCGTCCTGGACCGGATCGAGCCGGGCGGCCGCCGCGAGGTGTCCTACCGGGTCCGCTCGGATCTGCGCGGCCGCTATCCGCTGGGGCCGTTGCAGCTGCGGCTGACGGACCCGTTCGGGATGTGCGAGCTGACCCGGGGTTTCAGCGCCTTCGACACCCTGACGGTCGTGCCGCGCGTGGAGCCGCTGCCGCCCGTGCGGCTCGGTGGCGAGGCGGCGGGCTACGGCGACGGCCGGCACCACTCCCTCGCGCTGGCCGGCGAGGACGACGTCATACCGCGCGGCTACCGCCACGGCGACGACCTGCGCCGGGTGCACTGGCGTTCGACCGCCCGCTACGGCGAGCTGATGGTGCGTCGCGAGGAGCAGCCGCACCGGGCGCACTGCACGGTGCTGCTGGACACCCGCGGCATCGCCTACGAGGGCGCCGGGCCCCACTCCCCGTTCGAATGGGCGGTGTCGGGGGCAGCCTCCACGGCGGTCCATCTGCTGGAGCGGGGTTTCTCGGTGCGGCTGCTGACCGACACCGGAAGCTCGGTGCCCGGCCCCGACGGCACGGGCGGGTACGGCGGCTCCGCGCACGACTCCGCGGACGCGGCCGGGTTGATGCTGGACACCCTCGCGGTGGTGGACCACTCCGAGGAGACCGGGCTGGCCGCCGCCCACGACACCCTGCGCGGTGGGGCCGGCGGCCTGCTGGTGGCGTTCTTCGGCGAGCTGGACGAGGAGCAGACGGTGCTGGCCGCACGGATGCGGCAGCGCGGCGTGACGGCGGTCGCCTTCGTCCTGGACCCCGCCGCGTGGATGTACGACCCGCCCGGCCGAGGGGGCCAGGGCCCCCGGGCGGGGTTCGATGCCGAGCGGCGGCTGCGCGTGCTGCGTGAGGCCGGGTGGACGGCGCTGGCCGTCACTCCGGGCGCGCCCCTGGCGGATCTGTGGCGGCTGGCGGGTTCCGCCGGCCCCGCCCCGGGCCGGGACGACGCGGCGGGCGGGACGGCGGGCGGCTGGAGCGGCGTGGCGGGAGGCAGGTCATGAGCGGGGGAGTCCGGCTGGCGGTGTGCGCGGCGGCGGCCACGCTGGCGGCGGCGGGTGCGATGCTGCCGCTGGTGGACCGGTCCGGGTGGATCGTGCAGGCGGCGTTCCTGCTGGTGATCCAGACGTCGGTGGGCGTGCTCGCCCGGCGGGTGCCGCTGGCCAGGGTGCTGACGGTGGCGGTGCAGGCCCTGGTGGCGCTGCTGCTGCTCACCGTGGTCTTCGCGCGGGCGCACGCGATCGGCGGGCTGCTGCCGGGGCCGGACGTCTTCCAGGAGTTCGGGCAGCTGCTGCGGGAGGGCGCGTCCGACATCGGGCGGTATGCCATCCCCGCGCCGACGACCACGGCCATCCGGCTGATGCTGGTCGGCGAGGTGCTGGTGATCGGCCTGGTGGTGGACGCGCTGGCGGTCACGTACCGCAGCGCAGCGCCGGCCGGGCTGCCGCTGCTCGCGCTGTACTCCGTGGCGGCCGGACTGGCGGAAGGCACCGACTGGCTGTGGTTCCTGGCCGCGGCGGCCGGCTATCTGCTGCTGCTCCTGGCCGAGGGCCGTGACCGGCTCGCCCAGTGGGGCCGGGTCTTCGGCGGGGGCGGTGCCGGGCCGGGCCCGGCGGCGCATCCGCTGGGTCCCGGCCAGGGGGCCGCCATCGCGCCGGTCCGTACGGGCCGGCGGATCGGGGCGCTCGCGCTCGGCATCGCGCTGCTGGTGCCGGCCGCGCTGCCGACGATGGACGGCGGGCTGCTCCAGGCGCGCGGCCAGAGCCCCGGCGAGGGCGGCACGGGCGGCGGGAGTGGCGCGGTCAGTCCGCTGGTCGCCCTCCAGGACAGCCTCCGGCAGCCGGAGAACCGCGAGGTGCTGCGCTATCGCACCACCACGCAGAACACCGGGGACCTGTATCTGCGCATCGTCACCCTCGACCAGTTCGACGGCTCGACCTGGCGCACCTCCCCCGGCCGTCCTGTCACCGAGGTGCCCAACCCGCTGCCCACCCCCGCCGGACTGGCCCCCGGGGTGCGCACGGACCCGGTCAACACCTCCGTCGCGGCGTCCGGTTCGTACGCGCAGACCTATCTGCCCCTCCCCTATCCGGCCGAGCAGGTGCGGATCGGCGGCCGGTGGCGGTACGAGCCGGAGGGGCGGATGGTGGTCGGCGGCCACGGGCAGACCACCCGGGGCGCGAGCTACCGGGTGACGAGCCTGCTGGTGGAGCCGACGGCGGCGCAGCTGGCCGCCGCGCCCGCACCCCCGCAGCGGCTGCTGCGCGAGTACACCAAGGTGCCGGGCTCGCTGCCGGCGGTGGTGGCGCAGACGGCGCGGAAGGTGACGGCCGGGGCGGCGAACCCGTACCAGCAGGCCGTGAAGCTCCAGGAGTGGTTCGCGGTCGACGGCGGCTTCCGCTACGACACGGAGGTGGGCTCGGGCAGCGGATCCGACGCCATCGCCAAGTTCCTCCAGGCCAAGGAGGGGTTCTGCGTCCACTTCTCCTTCTCCATGGCGGCCATGGCACGGACGCTGGGCATCCCCGCGCGGGTGGCGGTCGGTTTCACCCCGGGCACCCCGCAGGCGGACGGCTCGATGTCGGTCGGTTCCAAGGACGCGCACGCCTGGCCCGAGTTGTACTTCGAGGGTGTCGGCTGGTCCCGCTTCGAGCCAACGCCGAGCCGCGGCACCCCGCCGGAGTACACAGTCGCCGAGACGCCCGCCGGGTCGGACCCGGGCGCGCCCTCCCCGCGCCCCGACCGGTCCGCCGCGCCGTCGGCACCGGCCAGGCCGGGTGACGACTGCACCCCGCAGCTGAAGAAGGTCGACGGCTGCCCGGCCCTCGCCCAGCAGCCCGGCGGCGGCGCGTCCGACGACGCGCCGCGGGCGGGCACGGTGACGGCCGTCGTGGTGGCCGCGCTGCTGGTCCTCCTGCTGCCCGTGCTGCCGATGCTGTGGCGCCGGCGGGTACGGGCCCGGCGGCTGCGCACGGCGGGCGCGGCCGGGCGCGCAGCTCCGGTGAGCCCGGTGCCCGTGGCGTCGGCGCTGCCGGTGCCGGTGCCGGTGCCGGACGACGATCCGCGGGAGACGGTGGAGCGGACGCTGGCGGCCTGGCGCGAGCTGACCGACTCCGCCTGGGACTACGGCATCCTGCCGGACGACGCGCAGACCCCGCGCAAGGCGGCGGCGCGGATCGTGCGGATCGGCGCGCTGGACGGCCCGCCGGCCGAGTCCGCCGTCCGGGTGGCCACCGCGGTGGAGCAGGCGCTGTACGCGCCAACGCCCCGCCCGGTCGGGGCGTTGGCGGCCGAGGTCGAGTCCGTACGGGCCGGGCTGCGCGCGGCTGCGGGGCGCGGGGCGCGGCTGCGGGCCGTGCTGGCTCCGCGCTCGGCCGCCCGTGTGGCGTGGGAGTGTTCGCGGCGCTGGTCGGCAGCGCTCGAACGGCTGCGGACCGGGCGGATCGTGACGGTGTGGCGCCGGGCGGGTGTGCTGCTGCGCCCCTCGCGACAGCGGGGCTGAACGGACAGCGGGGCTGAGCTGAGCGGCTTCATCAAGCCCCTCCGGCGTGTGAGGAGGCGCCCGAAGGGCGCTCCCGCCGCAGGCGGCGGCCAAGCGGCGGTCAGGCGGGGGGACGACAAGCGGCAGGGGCCGGGACACGATGTCCCGGCCCCTGCCGTCTGCGAAGCGCTCCGCGCGCCTCAGCCGCGCGGTCCTGCGAGAAATGCGGGGCTCAGTGGCCCTGTTCGTCACGGCGGCGCTGCCAGCGCTGCTCGATCCGGTCCATCACGGTACGGCGCTGTCGGGCCTGCCGCCGGGGTGCCCCGCCCATCGCGGCGGGTCCCGCCTGTGCTCCGGGCCTGGGCGCCTTGCGCCACCCCGTCACCGCGAGCACGGCACATCCCAGCATGACGAGGAACCCCACCACGCTGATCCAGATCTGCTGGGCGACCATTCCGGCCATGAGGAGCGCGATGCCCACCAGAAAACCCGCGACCGCCTGGTAGACCCGTCGCCGGGTGTACGTGCGCAGGCCGCTGCCCTCGAGCGCTGTGGCGAATTTGGGATCTTCGGCGTACAGCGCTCGCTCCATCTGCTCGAGCATGCGCTGCTCGTGCTCCGAGAGCGGCACGGAGTCCTCCTACTCGTCGGTCGCGGGGGGCGACCGGGGTGCGACCCTTTCAGGATAGGCAGGGAATCGCCCCCGTGAAACCCGCCCCTCTGCGCCAATCCGCCCACCGATGTGGTGTGGCGATCGATGACGTCGGGACGTACATTCCCTGCCCGCCGATCCGCCATGCCGGACGGTGTGCACCGATCATACGGGGCGAACGGGCTGATCGGGTGGCCTGTGACCTACCGCTTGCGGTCAGCCACGCTCGGCCAGGACGTGCAGCTGAGTGGCCACGGAGTGGAAGGCGGGCAGCTCGGCCGCCGCGGCCTCCAGCTGGAGCAGCGCGTCGATGGCGCCGGGCTCGGTGTCGACGAGCACGCCGGGCACCAGATCGGCGAAGACCCGTACACCGTGCACGGAGCTGACGGCCAGCCCGGCGTCGGTGACCAGCTCGGTGAGCTGGTCGGCGGTGAAGCGGCGCGGGACCGGGTCGCCGTCGCCCCAGCGGCCGGCCGGGTCGGAAAGGATCTGCCGGGCCTCGGTGAAGTGACCGGCGAGGGCCCGGGCGAGGACGGCACCGCCCTGGCCCGCCGCCAGCAGGCTGAGGGTGCCGGCCGGGCGGAGCGCGTCGATGGCGTTGCGAATGCCCTCGGCGGGGTCGTCGACGTACTCCAGCACGCCGTGGCACAGAACGGCGTCGTAGCCGCCGCGCTCGACCACGTCGAACAGGCCGTGGGCGTCGCCCTGGACCCCGCGCACCCGGTCGGCGACCCCGGCCTCGGCGGCCCGGCGCTCCAGCGCGAACAGGGCGTTGGGGCTGGGGTCGACGACGGTGACTCGGTGTCCGAGACGGGCGAGGGGCACCGCGAAGTAGCCGGAGCCGCCACCGGTGTCGAGGACCTCGAGCTCGCCCGCGGCGTCCCCGCCGGCGGCCTTGGCCCGGCGGCCGAGGGCGTCCCGCAGGACCTCCCAGACCACGGCGGTACGGAGGGACGCCCGGGGGCGCAGCGGGTCTGACACGGCGGGTGGCTCCTCGGCGCGGTGTCGCCGCCCCGGCGGCGGCGACGAAGGACTGTTCGGCGGTGCCCAGCCTAATGTGTCCCGCGGATCACGGGAGCGGACGCTTCGGGCCCCGCAAACAAGCCCGTCCGGCGGCACCTCCCAGCGGTAGCTGGGGGAGTTTGAGGACGCGCCCGCAGGGCGCTCGCCGCCGCAGGGCGCTCGCCGCCGCAGGGCGCTCGCCGCCGCAGGCGGCACAGACGGGCCGCAGCCGAAGATCCGCCGGACAGGCGCTAGCGGCAGCACACCCCCTCGGCGATCCGCAGGAAATCCGCGGCGTCCCGCAGCAGATCGTCCGCGTCCCGGCGGCTCGCCGCGGAGCGGATGCCCGCCTCCGCGCGGGCCCGGCGGGGGGCGCCGGAGGCGAACAGGGCGCTCCACTCGGCGAGTTCGGGGGCGACCTCCGGCAGGACCTCCCAGGCGCTGCGGATCCTCCGGCGACGCCGCTCGGAGGTCTCGGGGCGGCCCCGCACGGCGAGGACGGCGGCCGCCGCGCGCAGGGCGGCGAGGTGCGCGGTGGCGTACCGCTCGTGCGGGGCTTGCAGCGTGGCGGCTTCCGCCAGCCCGTGCTGGGCCTGGTCGAGCAGGTCGAGGGCCGCGGGCGGGGTCGCCGCGCGGCGCGGGACGGGCTGGAGGGGCGGGACGGGACGGACGTCGCTCGCGCTACCGGCCATGACGAACCTCCTTCGTCGGGGGCGGTCCGCACGCGGGCGGAGCCGCCGTATGCCCCCATCGTGGGGCACACCACTGACAATCGCCCTGGCCTGCACGAACACCGTGCCTGGGGGCAGTTGGCGCGGTCGGTCGCGGGCAGTGGAGGCCAGGAGTCCGGCCGAAAACCTCCGTCCGTGGTTGACGGGCGCGGGGGCTTCCCCCGCATGCTTTTGCACTGACCGGTCAGTGCAGCTTCTGGTACGGGAGGTTCGTGTGAACAGCGCTCCGCCGACCGACGCCCCGCCCGGGGCCGCCGTCAGGGCCGAGGGGTTCGGCGTCCGGGGTCCGCGCGGCTGGGCCTTCCGTGACGTGGACGTCACGGCCGCGCCCGGCGCGCTCGTCGCCGTCGAGGGCCCCTCCGGCTCGGGCCGCACCTGTCTGCTGCTCGCGCTCACCGGCCGGATGCGGGCCGGCGCCGGCCGGGCCGAGGTCGCCGGACTGCCGCTGTCCGGGACGGGCCGCGGCGCGCACCGGAGGAACATGGCGGCGGTCCGGCGGATCAGCGCTCTCGCGCACGTACCCGGCGTCGCCGAGCTCGACACCTCGCTGACCGTCGCCGAGCACCTGCGCGAACGAGCGCTGCTGCGCCGCCGGTTCGGCGGCCCGCTGCGCGGTCTGCTGCGGTCGCGCGCCGAGCGGACGGCGGAGGCCGCGGCCCGCGTCGAGGGGGCACTGGCGGCCGCCGGGCTGGACCCGGCGGCCCTGCCCAAAGACGACCGCACGGCCGTACGGGACCTTCAGCGGCTGGAGTCGCTGCGGCTGTCGGTGGCCCTCGCGCTGATCGGCGGTCCACGGCTGCTCGCCGTGGACGACACCGACCTCAAGCTCTCGGACGCGGAGCGCACGCGCGCGTGGGCGCTGCTGCGGTCGGTCGCCGACGCCGGGACGACCGTGCTCGCGGTGTGCGGCACGGCACCGCCCGAGGCCACGGTCGTCGTCCCGACCGCCTGCCACGAAGCGGGCACGGACACCAGTGACAAGGAGGACGCGGCGGATGCGCTCACCGAAACTGGCCGCGCTTGAGCTGAGGCGGTTCGGCAGGGGACGGCTCCCCCGCGCGGCACTCGTCGCGCTCCTGCTGCTGCCGCTGCTCTACGGCGCGCTGTATCTGTGGTCCTTCTGGGATCCCTACGGGCGCCTCGACAAGGTGCCCGTGGCCCTGGTCAACGCCGACCGGGGCGCCACCGTGGACGGGCAGAGACTCACCGCGGGCGACACGATCGCCAAGGGGCTGCGCGACAGCAAGTCGTTCCAGTGGCACGAGACGAGCGCCGAGGCGGCGCGCAAGGGCGTCGAGAACGGCACGTACTACCTGTCGCTGACCGTTCCCGCCGACTTCAGCGCGCAGGTCGCCTCCAGCTCGGGCCGGACCCCGCGGACGGGCGCGCTCCAGGTGCGGACCAACGACTCCAACAACTACATCGTCGGCCAGATCTCCCGCACGGTCTTCTCCGAGGTACGGGCGGCCGCCTCCCGTAAGACCTCGCGGTCCTTCTACGACAAGATCTTCGTCTCCTTCTCCGACCTCCACGACCGGACGGCGAAGGCCGCGGAGGGGGCGGGGAAGCTCGACGACGGCATCGGCAGGGCGAAGAAGGGCGCCGGCGACCTCGAAAAGGGGCTGGCGGACGCGAAGAAGGGCAGCGGCGACCTCCAGGAGGGCGTGGACGAACTGCACACCGGGGCGGGCACCTTGGACACCAAGTCCCAGGAGCTGGCCACGGGCGCGCGGAAGGTCGCGGACGGCACCCGGCAACTGGCCGACAAGGTCAACGGCGCCGCGGCGAAGGAGGGCGCCTTCGTCAAGGAGAACGCCGAGGCGATCGGCCGCACCGCCCGCGTCGTCGCCAGGGAGACGAAGACGCTGCGGGACCACCTGGACGACCTGCCCTCCCCCGCCACCGCCGCCCGTCTCGCCGAGAGCAGCCGCCGCGCCGCGGACGCCCTGGCGGCCGTATACGACAAGTCGTGCGGGAGCGAGAAGCCGGCCGCTCCCGATGCCGTCTGCCCGGAGCTGCGCAAAGCGGTGTTCGCCGCCGGGAAGTCGGCGGACGGCGCCGCGGCCCTGAGCGCGCTGGTCCACAACGAGAACGGCGCACTGGACCGGCTGCCGGGCACGCTGGACACCCTCCACACCTACGCCGTGCGGCTCGCCGAGGAGGCCCCGCACCTCGCCCGGGACATCGACGGTGCCGTGCGCAAGGTCAACGCCCTCGACGCGGGCGCGCGGAAGGTCGCCGAGGGCGCCGGGGCGCTGCACTCCGGGGCCGGGAGGCTGCACACCGGACTCGGCACCGCCAAGGCGGGCGTCGGCGATCTGGACGGCGGGATCGGGAAGTTGCGCGAGGGCGCGGGCACCCTCCAGGGCGGCATGTTCAAGCTCTCCGACGGCTCCGCCGAACTCGCCGACGGGCTGCGGGACGGCGTCGACCGGATCCCCGACTACGGCAGGAAGGAGCGTGACGCCCGCACCCGGGTGATGGCCGACCCGGTCGCGCTGGCCTCCGAGGCCACGCACAAGGCGGCCAATTACGGCACCGGTTTCGCGCCCTACTTCATCCCGCTCTCCCTCTGGGTGGGGGCGATGGTCGCCTACATGCTGATCCAGCCGCTCAACCGGCGGGCGCTCGCCATCGGTGCGGGCGGCTGGCGGATCGCCCTCGCGGGCTGGCTGCCGGTCGCCGCGATCGGAGTGCTCCAGGCCGGCGCGCTGCTGGCCGTGCTGCACTGGCTGCTCGGGCTGGAACTGCCGCGCGCCGCGGCCACGATGGGCTTCCTGGTCCTGGTCACCGCGTGCTTCGCCGCGATCGTGCAGTGGCTGGGCGCCCGCTTCGGTCCGGCCGGGCGCATTCTCGTCCTGGCGCTGCTGATGCTCCAGCTGACGTCGGCGGGCGGCACGTATCCGGTGCAGACCAGCCCGGGGTTCTTCAACGCCGTCCACCCCTTCCTGCCGATGAGTTACGTGGTGGACGGACTGCGCCACCTCATCACCGGCGGCGGCCCCGGCCCGGTGTGGCGGGCCTGCGGCGTGCTGGCCGCGTTCACGCTGGGCGCGCTGACGCTCACCGCGTGGACGGCCCGGCGCAAGCAGGTCTGGACGGTGGACCGGCTGCACCCGGAGCTGAGCCTGTGAGCCGGATGAGCCCTGTGAGCAACGCCACCTCGTCGGCAGGGAGAATCATCCCCATGGACAGCAGCGGTACGCGCCGTCAGAACACCCGGCGGAAGCTCTTCGAGGCGGCGGTCACCCTCATCGCCGAGCAGGGCTTCTCCTCCACCACGGTGGACGAGATCGCCGAACGGGCCGGGGTCGCCAAGGGCACGGTCTACTACAACTTCGCCAGCAAGTCCGTGCTGTTCGAGGAGCTGCTGCGGCACGGCATCGAGCTGCTGGCCGACTCCCTGCAGCGGGCGGCCGACGAGAGCGCCGAGCGCGGCGGCCGCAGGGTCGACGCGCTGGACGCGATGATCGGGGCCGGGCTGGACTTCATCTCCCGCTATCCGGCGCTCACCCAGCTGTACGTGGCCGAACTGTGGCGCACCAACCGGGCCTGGCAGTCGACGCTGATGCAGGTGCGGCAGAAGGCGATCGCGGTCATCGAGTCCGTGCTGCGGGAGGCGGTCGCCGCCGGTGAGCTGAGCCCGGAGATCGACGTGCCGCTGACGGCGTCGGCGCTGTTCGGGATGGTGCTGGTGGCGGCCCTGGACTGGCAGTCGTACCAGCCGGAGCGGTCGGTCGAGGAGGTGCACTCGGCGCTGTCACGGCTGCTGCAGGGACGGGTCGGCGGCGCCGGCCGCTGACGGGAGCGGCCTCGAACGGGCGGGCACCGGGCGGAAACGGCGCTGTTCCGGTGCGGTCCGATCCCCCTCGGCCCGCACCGGAACAGTGTTCCCCCGTACTTCCCCCGTGCTCCCCGGGCCTCCGCGTTTCCCCCGTGGAGACCCGGTTCTCCCCCGTCACGGCCGAGCCGTCGTCCCGTTCCGCCGCCCCGTGTCGGCGGTCCGGCGCTCCGGCTCTTCCGTGGGCACCACTCTTCCTTCCGAGCGGGCCCCGTCCCATCCGCGCAGCTACTCATCTCCGGTACTGAGTACGTGTACTCACGCCTGAGCGTTCACCCCCGGCGGCGGCGGTCGGCGGGAGCGGCCGGACGGCCCGGGGCAGGTGCCGGGCCGTGTTGTCGGTGTTGTCGGTGCCGCCGGATACAGTCACTGGCATGGCACGGATTGTGGTGATCGGCGCCGGGATGGGCGCGATGGCAGCCGCCGCCCGGCTGGCCGTCGCGGGCCACCGGGTGGCGGTGTACGAGCGCGCGGCGACGCACGGGGGCGGCGTGGGGCGCCTCGAGAAGGACGGCTTCGTCTTCGACACGGGGCCGGGGCTGTTGCATCTGCCCGCCGTCTACCGCGACCTGTTCGTCAAGACGGGCAAGGAGCCGCTGGAGCGGTGCGTCGGTCTGGCCCAGGTCGACCCGGCGAGCCGGCACGTCTTCGCGGACGGCACGGACGTCTCGCTGCCCAACGCCTCCCGGGCCGGCGTCGTCCAGGCGCTGGACGACGCCATCGGCCCCGGCGCGGGCGAGCGCTGGAGCGACCTGGTCAACCGGGCGCGCGAGGTCTGGGACGCGACCCGGCGGCCGCTGCTGGAGGAGCCGCTGCGCGAGGACCGGACGGCCCTGGGCCGGGATCCCTATCCCGCGGTGCGCAAGCGCGTTCTGTTCAGGCGGCGCGTCCCGGTCACCCTCGCGTCCGTCGCGGAGCGGGAGCTCGGGGACGCACGGCTGGCCGCCCTCCTGGAGAGCCACGCCCTGGCGTACGGGCTGGACCCGCGCCGCGCCCCCGGCAGCGCGACCGTGCTGCCGTACATGGAGCAGACCTTCGGCAGTTGGTATGTGAGCGGGGGCGTGCGGGCGCTCGCCGACGCGCTGTACGAGCGGTGCAGGGACCGCAAGGTGGAGTTCCACTTCGAGGCGGAGGTGGCCCGGCTGCTGGAGAAGGACGGGCGCGCCGCCGGTGTGGAGCTGGCCGACGGGAGCGTGGCCGAGGCGGACCTGGTGGTCGCCGGGGTCTCGCCCGGGCAGCTGGCGAGGATCGCGCCGGGCGCGGCCACGACGTTCCAGGCCCCGGTGCCGCCCGGCAGGTTCACGGTCTTCCTCGCGCTGCGCGGGGCCCGGCCCGAAGGCGTCGTCCACCGTACGGTGGTCCACACCGGCGACCGGGCGGCGGAGTTGGCGGCCGTCTTCGGTGACGACGACCGGCCGGCCGCAGGGCGCGGTGCGGGTTCCGGTTCGGGCCGGGCGGACTACCGGCCGACGGTGACCGTGCTGCGTCCGGACGATCCGGCCGCCCGCCCGGACGACGGGCATGAGGCCGTCACCCTCAGCGCCACGGTCGCACCGCACGGACGCGTCGACTGGACCGACGTGCCGACTGCCGAGGGCTTCGCGGACCGGATGGTCGACGCCGCCGCGGCGGCCGTGCCGGGGCTGCGGGAGCGGCTGCTGTGGCGGGAGGTCCGTACTCCGGCCGATACGGAAGCGGCCCTCGGGGCCGAGGGCGGCGGGGTGCCCGCGCCGGTGCTGGCGGGTGCGGACGGCCGCTTCCTGCGCCCCGGCAACGCGACCCCGGTGCCCGGTCTCCACCTCGCGGGCGGTTTCGCCCACCCCGGCGGCGGGCTCGCCCACGCCGGGATGTCCGGGGCACTGGTCGCCGGTCTCATCGTCTCCGGCGCGGACTGGCGCGGCTCGCAATGAGCCGTCGCCTCTCGCACCCGCCGGGCGGGTGCGAGAGGCGACGTGGGCGCCGGCCGTGCGTCAGTAGCGGTAGTGCTGACCGTCGTAGCCGTGGCCCGGCAACTGCTCGGGGTAGGGCGGCTGCTGCCCGGCCGGCGGCGGCGGGGTGTCGTTGTCGCGTTGCTGCGGCACCCAGACACCGCCGGGCGGGGTGTCGATGTCGTACTGCTGCGGCATGCCGTACGCGTCGAGGGGGTAGCCGGCGGGCGCGGCCGTGCCGTACTGCTGCTGGGCGTAGGCGTCCTGCTGTCCGTAGCCCTCGTAGGTCTCGTAGGACTGCTGGCGGTTGCCGATGTAGGGGTCGGAGTAGGGCGCGTACTGACCCTGCCCGTAGTCGAACTGGCCCGCATAGGCACCCTGGCCGCCCTGTTCGCCCTGAGTGGGGGTGCCGGGGGCGTCGGAGGCCTGACCGCCGTACGGGTCGTAGGTGCCGAAGACGCTCGTGTCCTGGCCCTGGTCGTAGCCGGTGGTGTCGCCGTAGCCGCCGTACGCGCCGGGGGTGGCCTCGTCCGACGCCGCGGGGGCGGGCTGGTGGGCCGCGTTGGGCAGCAGGGCCGGGCCCGGGTCGGCCTCGGGGACCGGGTGCACTTCGAGACCCGAGACCTCGAGGGTCGGCTCGGCGAGGGGAGCGGCGCCCCCGCCCCGGCGTCGGCGGCCCGCCCGGGTCTTCTCCGCTCCCGCGGACCCGGCGGGCTCCTTGCCGTCCACGGCGTCGTCCTTGCCGCGGCGGATCGCCCAGCCGGTGGAGAAGCCGCGGCGGAAGGAGAGCGTCACATACGTCTGTCCGATGGCGAAGGCGATCGCGCCCACCCCGATGACCACGACGGAGGGGATGAGCACGCCCACGACCACGCCGAGGAAGCCGACGAAGGCGAGAAGCCGCCAGCGCAACCGCGCCTTGTACTGCAGCAACACCTCGCCCAGCAGCCAGAGCGCGACGACGCCGAACGCGATGTAGAGGACCGTCCAGCCCATTAACGCCCCTCTCGTGCGGCCGCCGTTCGCGGGCCGGCCGTCAGGACCGCTGGTGCAGTCCCAGATTCTCGTAGATTTCCAAAGTCGCCGTGGAGTGGTTCAGGGTAATGAAATGCAGCCCGGGAATCTCCTCGGCCATCAACCGAGTGCACAGCTGCGTGGCGTACTCGATCCCGATCGAGCGTACAGCCGCCGGGTCGTCCTTGACCGCGAGGATCCGTTCCGCCAGATCCGGCGGGAACGCCGCGTTGCTGAGCTGTGCGAATCGTTCGATCTGGCGCACATTCGTGACGGGCATGATTTCCGGGATGATCGGGGTGTCGCATCCCGCCGCCGCGACGCGGTCACGCAGCCGCAGATAGTCCTCGGGGTAGAAGAACATCTGGGTGATGGCGAAATCCGCACCCGCGCGACACTTGTCCACGAAGTGCCGGATATCGGTTTCCCAGTCGGTGGAGCGCGGGTGCATCTCGGGGAACGCCGCGACGCCGACGCAGAAGTCGCCGGACTCCTTGATGAGCCGCACCAGGTCGGCGGCGTGGTCGATGCCCTTCGGGTGCCGCACCCAGTCGCCCATGGGGTCGCCGGGCGGGTCGCCGCGCAGGGCGAGCATGTTACGGATGCCGACGTCGGCGTACTGGCCGATGACGTTGCGGAGTTCGGCCGTGGAGTGGTTGACCGCCGTCAGATGCGCGACGGGGGTGAGGGTGGTGTCGGTCGCGATGCGCTCGGTCGCCCGCACGGTGCCCTCACGGGAGGAGCCGCCCGCGCCGTAGGTCACGGAGACGAATGTGGGTGCGACGGCCTCGATGCGGCGAATGGCGTTCCACAGCGTCCGCTCGCCCTTCTCGGTCTTCGGGGCCGCGAACTCGAACGAATACGAGCGCTCGCCGCGGGCGAGTAGCTCACGCACCGTGTGCGCATGGTCTGTCCTGGTGGAAGCAGTGCCAAGGGCCATACCGGCAAGTTAACCAGCGGTCCGACGGAGGCCCCAACCATCTTTTTCGATATGCCCTTTTCGCCCGACCACTGTCCACACCTTGGACATTCCATGGAAATATCGTGGGCGCTCCATGACCCTTCGCCGGTCGCGCTGCTGGTCACACCCCGTGGGGTTACCCGGCGTAATCGCGCACGCGCTTCGCGAGCCGGGCCGCGGCCTCGCCCGGATCGTCCGCCTCGGTGATGGCGCGCACCACGACGACCCGCCGGGCGCCGGCCTCGAGCACCTCGTCCAGATTGCCGGCGTCGATGCCGCCGATGGCGAACCAGGGCCGCCCGGGCCCCTCGGTCTCCAGGGCCGCGGCGTAGCGCACCAGATCGAGGCCGGGGGCGTGCCGGCCGGGCTTGGTCGGGGTCGGCCAGCAGGGGCCGGTGCAGAAGTAGTCGACGCCGGGCTCGACGGCCGCGGCGGCCACCTCCGCCTCGGCGTGGGTGGAGCGGCCGATCAGCACGTCGTCGCCGAGGACGGCCCGCGCGGCCGGCACCGGAAGATCGCCCTGGCCCAGGTGGAGGACGTCGGAGCGGATGGCGTGCGCGACGTCGGCGCGGTCGTTCACCGCGAGGAGCCTGCCGTGCCGACGGGCCGCCTCGGCGAAGACGGCGAGGTGCTCCAGCTCCTCCCCCGCCTCCATGCCCTTGTCGCGCAGTTGGATGATGTCGACGCCTCCGTCACCGAGCACGGCGTCCAGGAACTCCGGCAGGTCGCCCTGGCGCTTGCGGGCGTCGGTGCACAGATAGAGCCGGGCGTCGGCGAGCCGCTCGCGTGCGGTGACGGACATGTCGTGGGTCCCCCCGGGTCGGCGGCGTACGGGCACGGGAGGCTCCCGTGCCCGTACGCCGGACGGTTTTCACTTCGCGTCTACGGCGCCTTCGGGCGCGTCAGACGGCGAGCGCCTGGGCGCGGCGCTTCACCTCCGTGCCACGATTCTCGCGCAGCGCCTGCGCGGGGGTCCCGGGCAGGGTCGGGTCCGGGGTGAACAGCCACTCCAGCATTTCCTCGTCGCTGAAGCCGTCGTCCCGCAGCAGCGTCAGGGTCCCGGCCAGGCCCTTGACGACCTTGCCCTCGCCGACGAAGTCGGCGGGCACCTGGAGCACTCGGTTCTCGCCACGGCGCACGGCGATCAGCTGGCCTTCCTTGACCAGCTGCCGGACGCGCGTCACCTCGACATCGAGAATTTCGGCGATGTCGGGGAGGTTGAGCCAGGCGGGGACGAGAGCATCAATCTTTGCGTCAATCTCGGTCACGGGACAAGCCTGCCATCTAGGACTGACAGTGGGTAGCCGGGTTGACCCGAGCCGCGTCCGGAACCGTCCTCCTCGATCGCCGGACGGGCTTGTTCTGGCTGAGCTCAGTCAAAAACAAGCCCTTCCGGCGATCGAGGACGCGCCCGCAGGGCGCTCGCCGCCGCGGGCGGCACAGACGGCCCGCGGCCGAAGATCCGCCCGGCAGGCGAACGGCACGTCAAAGAGCGGCGGACTTCAGCGGCACGGACGCGTCCGCGGCCTTCGCACGGTCGATGGCCGCGCCCCGCTCGATGAGCTTGCGCCCCTGGGCCAGGTCGCGGGGGCGGCCCACGGCGAGCAGGGCCACCAGGACGCCCGCGCGCAGCCAGCACACCGTCCAGGCGGCGCCGTCGGGGTCGCCACGCCACAGGAGCTCGTCGGCGGCCGCGTGGTGGCCCGCGTACTGCACGAAGCGGCCGAACTGCTCGGACCAGAAGTAGGGCACCGGGTCGTAGACCGGGCTCTCGGCCGGGCCGTGGACGATGTTCGCGGCAACGGTCCGGGGGCCCTGGAGGGCGTTGTCCCAGTGGTGCACGAGCAGCCGCTCGCCGTAGCGGGCGGAGGGGAAGGACGCGCAGTCGCCGACGGCATAGACGTCGGGCAGGGACGTGCGCAGCCGGTCGTCGGTGACGACGGAGTGGTCCGCCGCGAGTGCGATGCCCGAACCGGCCAGCCAGCCCGTCGCGGGCCGCGCCCCGATGCCGACGACCACCGCGTCCGCCGCGAGCCGGGTGCCGTCGGCCAGCAGCACCGCGCCCGGTTCCACGGCGGCCACGCGCGCGCCGGTCAGCAGCCGGGCTCCGCTGTCGGCGTACCACCGGGACATGTGGACGGCGACCTCGGGTGGCATGGCGCCCGCCAGCGGCAGCTCGGCGGCCTCCACGACCGTCACCCGGCAGCCCGCCTCGCGCGCGGCGGTCGCGAACTCCGCGCCGATCCAGCCCGCGCCGACGGCCACGACGTCGTGCTGCCGGGCCAGCACCGGGCGCAGCCGCTCGGCGTCGTCGAGGGTGCGCAGCAGGTGCACCCCGGGCACGTCCTCGCTGCCGGGCAGGGCGAGGGGCTCGGCGCCGGTGGCGATGACCAGCACGTCGTACGGCACGGGCCCGTTCCCGGTCTCCAGCAGGTGCTCGTCGGCGCGCAGGCCGGTGACCTCCCGCCCGAGTTCGAGCTCTATGCCGAGCGACTCGAAGTCCACCTCGAAGGCCGACCCCTCCGCCTTGCCGAGCAGGACGGCCTTGGAGAGCGGCGGCCGGTCGTACGGCTGGTGGGGCTCGGCGCCCAGAACGGAGATCGCGCCGCGCCAGCCCTGCTCGCGCAGGGCGACGGCGGTCTGCACCCCGGCCATCCCGGCGCCGACGATGACGATCCGCTGCTCGGTGGAGGTCTTCGCTGCTTTCCCGTGCTCGCTCACCCGATCACTGTAGGGCTGCGGCCGGGCCGTACCGGAGCACCGGGTGCGGAGACCTCTGACACAGCGTCACGATGTTTGGCCGCCGGAGGCCGCGGAACGGTACGAGGCTCCCCGTCCGGCCGCCCTTCCGGTCGTTTCGCGGCGCGTACTAGGGTGGCGGTGCAAAGCACTCGCGGGAGCCCGGACGACCGGGCTGAGAGGGAGGCTGGACGGCCTCCGACCGTACGAACCTGATCCGGGTCATGCCGGCGAAGGGAGGGGCTGGACGCCCATGCACGCGTCTTCCACCATGTCTCCAGGCCGGGGCACGCCGTCGGACACCGTCTGCGACGTGCTCGTCGTCGGCGGCGGTGTCATCGGTCTCGTCACGGCGTGGCGCGCGGCGCAGCGCGGTCTGCGCACGGTCGTCGCGGACCCCGCGCCCGGCGGCGGCGCGGCGCTGGTCGCGGCGGGCATGCTCGCCGCCGTGACAGAGCTGCACCACGGCGAGCAGCGGCTGCTCGCCCTGAATCTGGCCTCCGCGCGGCGCTATCCGGCGTTCACGGCCGAGCTGGAGGAGGCGAGCGGCCAGGACACCGGCTATCGCGCCTGCGGCACGCTCGCCGTCGCCCTCGACGCCGACGACCGCGCCCATCTGCGCGAGCTGCACGCCCTCCAGCAGCGGTCCGGCCTGGACTCGCAGTGGCTGTCGGGGCGCGAGTGCCGTCGGCTGGAGCCGATGCTCGCGCCGGGGGTGAGCGGCGGTCTGCGGGTGGACGGCGACCACCAGACCGATCCCCGGCGACTCGCGAAGGCCCTGCTCATCGCCTGTGAGCGGGCCGGGGTGCGCTTCCACCGGGCGGAGGCCGTCCGCGTCGACGTCACGGGGGAGCGCGCCACCGGGGCGGAGCTCGCCGACGGCACCCGGGTCGCCGCCGGGGCGACCGTGCTCGCCGCGGGCAGCCACAGCGGCCGTCTCGCGGGGCTCCCCGAGCACGTCCTGCCCCCGGTCCGCCCGGTCAAGGGCCAGATCCTGCGGTTGCGGGTGCCCGGCCCGTACGCGCCCTTCCTCTCCCGGACCGTACGGGCGGTCGTCCGCGGCGGCCCCGTCTATCTGGTGCCGCGCGAGAACGGCGAGCTGGTCGTCGGCGCCACGACGGAGGAGCTCGGCTGGGACACCACCGTCACCGCCGGCGGGGTGTACGAGCTGCTGCGCGACGCCCACGAGCTGGTGCCCGGCATCACCGAGCTGCCCCTGGTCGAGACCCGCGCCGGGCTGCGTCCCGGCTCCCCCGACAACGCTCCCCTGCTCGGCCCGACCGAGCTGCCCGGCCTGCTCACGGCCACCGGCCACCACCGCAACGGCATCCTGCTCACCCCGCTCACCGGCGAGGTGATGGCCGAGGTGCTGACCACCGGACGGCTGCCCGAGACGGCCCTGCCCTTCTCCCCCCGACGCTTCTCGAACGCGCTCCAGGAGCTGCCCGCATGAACCCCACCGATCCCACCGACAGCCCCGAGGCCAACGTCGGCATCCACGTCAACGGCGAGCGCCGCGAGGTGCCCCGGGGGCTGACCCTCGACGGCCTCGTGACGGCCCTCACCACCGCGCGCGCGGGCGTCGCCGCCGCCGTCAACGAGACCGTCGTCCCCCGCGGCCAGTGGCCCGCCACGACGCTCGGCGACGGCGACCGCGTCGAGGTCCTCACCGCCGTGCAGGGGGGCTGATCCGCACCGATGGCAGACGATCTGCTCACCATCGCGGGCACGGCGTTCTCCTCCCGGCTGATCATGGGTACGGGCGGGGCGCCCAGCCTCGACGTGCTGGAGCGCGCGCTGCTCGCCTCCGGCACCGAGCTGACCACGGTCGCCATGCGCCGGCTGGACGCCGGTGTGCGGGGCTCGGTGCTCTCCGTCCTGGAGAAGCACGACATCCGCGTCCTGCCGAACACGGCGGGCTGCTTCACCGCCGGCGAGGCGGTCCTCACCGCGCGGCTGGCCCGGGAGGCGCTCGGCACGGACTGGGTCAAGCTCGAAGTGATCGCCGACGAGCGCACCCTGCTGCCGGACCCCATCGAGCTGCTGGACGCCGCCGAGATCCTGGTGGACGACGGCTTCACCGTCCTGCCGTACACCAACGACGACCCGGTCCTCGCCCGCAAGCTGGAGGACATCGGCTGCGCCGCGATCATGCCCCTGGGCTCGCCCATCGGCTCCGGCCTCGGCATCCGCAACCCGCACAACTTCCAGCTGATCACCGAGCGCGCCCAGGTCCCGGTGATCCTCGACGCGGGCGCGGGCACGGCGTCCGACGCGGCGCTGGCGATGGAGCTGGGGTGCGCGGCGGTGATGCTCGCCTCGGCCGTGACCCGCGCCCAGGAGCCGGTCCTGATGGCGGAGGCCATGCGCCACGCGGTGCAGGCGGGCCGCCTGGCCCACCGAGCGGGCCGCATCCCCCGCCGCCACTTCGCCGAGGCGTCTTCTCCCGCGGAGGGCTTGGCGGATTTCGACCCGGAGCGGCCGGCGTTCTAGGACGTGTCCGGCGGCTCTTCGGCCGCGGGCCGTCCTTGCCGCCTGCGGCGGCGAGCGCCCTGCGGGCGCGGGGGGGGGGGGGGGGGGGGGGGGGGGGGGGGGGGGGGGAAGGGGGGGGGGGGGGGGGGGAAGGGGGGGGGGGGGAGCCCCCTGTGGTCTCTCCCCCAAACGCGGGATGGGTTGAAATAAACCCTTTCCGGCGTTGGAGGACACCGCCGCGCAGCGGTGGTGCGCACGACACGGCCGCGCCGTACACGACAACGGCACCCCGAATAGGCAGGGGCAGCAGCCTGCCCAATGTCACCGTTCGGCTGCGGATCCCCGCCGCAGGCGCACCGCGTTCGACCTGCTCGTCGTGGCTCGTAGACTCGTATGCCGTGGATACGACCCTGGGGGACCCGCTCGTCGGGCACGTGCTCGACAGCCGCTACCGCGTCGAGGCGCGGATCGCCGTCGGTGGCATGGCCACGGTCTACCGGGCCGTCGACACCCGGCTCGACCGTGTGCTCGCGCTGAAGGTGATGCATCCCGGCCTCGCCGCCGACGAGGCCTTCGTGGAGCGCTTCATCCGTGAGGCCAAGTCCGTGGCACGGCTCGACCACCCCAATGTGGTGGGCGTTTTCGACCAGGGCACCGACGGCGCCTACGTCTATCTGGCGATGGAGTACGTGGCCGGATGCACGCTGCGCGACGTGCTGCGCGAGCGCAAGGCCCTCCAGCCGCGTGCCGCGCTCGACATCGCGGAGCCCGTGCTGGCCGCGCTCGGCGCCGCGCATCTGGCCGGGCTGGTGCACCGGGACATGAAGCCGGAGAACGTGCTGATCGGCGACGACGGCCGGGTCAAGGTCGCCGACTTCGGGCTCGTGCGGGCCGTCGACACCAACACCACGACCAACAGCGGCTCCGTGCTCGGCACCGTGTCCTATCTCGCGCCCGAGCAGCTGGAGCACGGCACCGCCGACACCCGCGCGGACGTCTACGCCTGTGGCGTCGTCCTCTACGAGATGCTCACCGGCGCCAAGCCGCACACCGGCAGCACCCCCGCGCAGGTCCTCTACCGCCACCTCCACGAGGACGTGCCGCCGCCGTCGGCGGCCGTCCCGGAGCTGGCGGCCGAGCTGGACGCCCTCGTGGCCGCCGCGACCGCGCGCGACCCGCGGTTGCGACCGGCCGACGCGATCGCGCTGCTGGGGCTGCTCCGCGGGGTGCGCGAGAGCCTGTCCGACGAGCAGCTCGACATGGTGCCGCCGCGGGCCGCGGTCGACGGCCGCGACGCGGAGCCGGGCCCGGACCACGTCGGTTCCGAGGACCGTACGAGCGTGATCCCGCGGACCGCCGCGGCACCGCCCGCGCCCGCCCCTGACGATCAGCTCAACCACACCACGCGACTGGACCACGTGCCCGCGCCGCCGCCCCCGCCGGGCGCCGCGCCACGCGCGGACCGGCCACGGCCCCGGTGGGGGCTGATCGCCGTGCTCGCCGCCGTGCTGCTGGTGCTGGCGGGCTCGGGGGTCTGGTACATCAACTCCGGCCAGTTCACGAAGGTCCCGGCCGTCCTGGACATGACGCGGGAGAAGGCCGAGCAGGAGCTGCGCGGAGCAGGCCTCGGGGTGAAGGTCAAGGAGGAGGTCAGCGACACGATCGAGCGCGGTCATGTCATCTCCACCGACCCCGGGCCGGGCGGACGCATCCGCAACACGGGCAAGGTGACGATCGTCCTGTCCAAGGGCCCCGCCCGGGCCGAGGTGCCCAATGTCGTGGGCATGCCCTTCGGTGCCGCGAAGCGGAAGATCGAGGCCGCGGGGCTGACGGTCGGCGAGATCGGCCGGCAGTTCAGCGGTGAGACCCCGCAGGACGCGGTGCTCGCGACCGACCCGCAGCCGGGCGTGGAGCGCCGGCCGGGCACGGCCGTCGCCCTGACCGTCAGCAAGGGCGAGGCACTGGACGTGCCGGATGTGAGCGGGCTGTCCATCGGCGACGCCACCTCCGCGCTGGAGGGCCGCGGTTTCAAGGTCAAGGTCGCGGACGACCCCGTCTTCTCCGACAAGGAGAAGGGCGCGGTGGCCGGCCAGTCCCCCGCCAGGGGCGAGCAGGCGGCCAAGGGCGACACCGTCACCATCACGGTCTCCAAGGGCAAGGAGATGGTCGAGGTCCCCGACGTCACCGGTCGCAGCGAGGCCGACGCCAAGAGGGCGCTGACGGCCGCGGGCTTCGCGGTGAAGGTGGACCGGCCGTTCCTCTTCCCCCGGGACTCGGTCGAGGGTCAGTCGGTCAAGGGCGGCGACAAGGCCCCCAAGGGCGACACCATCACCATCCGCCTCAAGGGCGGTCTCTGAGCCATGACCGAGGCCATGAACGAACTCCTGTCCGCGCGCACCCGTAACCCCGTCGGCGGCCACATCCCGGTGGCCGGCGGGCTGGCCAAGGTCGGTCTGCCGTACGCCCGGGAGATGGGCGCCGAGGCCGTGCAGGTCTTCGTCGCCAATCCGCGCGGCTGGGCGACCCCGTCCGGCAACGCCCGGCAGGACGAGGAATTCCGCGCCGCCTGCGCGGCCGAGTCCCTCCCCGTCTTCGTCCACGCCCCCTACCTGATCAACTTCGGGTCGCACACCGAGGCGACGGCGGAGAAGTCCGTGGAGTCGATGCGGCACTCGCTGCGCCGGGGGCGGGCGATCGGGGCGCTCGGCGTCGTCGTGCACACCGGTTCGGCGACCGGCGGCCGACCGCGCCGCGAGGCCCTGGCGCAGGTCCACGAGCGGCTGCTGCCGCTGCTGGACGAGCTGACCCATGACGACGACCCGTGGCTGCTGCTGGAGCCGACGGCCGGTCAGGGCGCCTCGCTCTGCTCACTGGTGGCGGATCTCGGGCCGTACTTCGAGGCGCTGGAGCACCACCCGAAGCTCGGGGTCTGCCTGGACACCTGCCATGTCTTCGCGGCGGGTCACGACCTCGCCGAGACCGGCGGGATGAAGCAGACGCTCGACGAACTGGTCTCCGTCGTGGGCGAGGGCCGGCTGCGGCTGATCCACGCGAACGACTCCCAGGAGGCCGTCGGCGCGCACCGGGACCGGCACGAGAACATCGGTTCCGGCCATATCGGCGCCGAGCCCTTCGCGGAGCTGTTCACGCATCCGGCGACCGAGGGGGTGCCGCTGACGATCGAGACGCCGGGCGGCAAGGAGGGGCACGCCGCGGATGTGGCGCGGCTGAAGGAACTACGGGACGGCTGCGCCTGCTAGGCCGCGTCCGGTGGAACATGCTCGCGGGACACCGCGGGCCGTGTCGTCCGCACCACCGCTGCGCGGCGGTGTCCTCAAACACCGGACGGGCTGGAAAACGTCACAGCTCCGGGCCGTCGCCGGGTTCCTCCTGGTAGGAGTAGCGCTGCTCGCGCCAGGGGTCGCCGACGTTGTGATAACCGCGCTCTTCCCAGAAACCCCGGCGGTCGGCGGTCATGTATTCGACGCCTCGCACCCATTTCGGGCCCTTCCAGGCATACAGGTGCGGTACGACGAGCCGGACCGGGAAGCCGTGCTCGGCGGTGAGCGGTTCGCCGTCCTTGTGGGTGGCGAAAATGGTCTGCTCGGCAGTGAAATCGGCAAGCCGGAGATTTGAGCTGAAACCGTACTCGGCCCACACCATCACATGCGTGACCTCGGGTGCGGGCGGTGCGAGTTCGAGGATGGTCCGGGCCGAAACACCACCCCATTCGGCGCCGAGCATGCTGTACTTCGTGACGCAGTGCAGATCCGCGACGACCGTCGAATACGGCAGGGCGGAGAAGTCCTCATGGTTCCAGCAGTGCTTGTCACCGTCGGCGGTCGAGCCGAAGACGCGGAACTCCCAGCGGTCGGCCTTGAACTTCGGCACCGGTCCGTAGTGCGTCACCGGCCAGCCGCGCTGGAGACGCTGCCCCGGAGGCAGCTGAAGATGTTCCCCCTTGCGGCTTTCCGACTGACCCATGGGTCCATGGTGTCAGACCTTCCGGTGTGGTGATGACCAGGGGTTCCGCTATTGGGGCAACTCCCACTAAGTGTGCACTTACTGGACGGTTTCGAGGGGCGGTGCGAGGATGCGGCCTACCTGCCAGTCATCCTCTTGGAAGGAGCCTCTGCAATGCAGGGCGACCCCGAGGTCATCGAATTTCTCAATGAGCAGCTGACTGCCGAGCTGACGGCCATCAACCAGTACTTCCTGCACGCGAAGATGCAGGAGAACTTCGGCTGGCCCAAGCTCGCGAAGCACACCCGGGCCGAGTCGTTCGACGAGATGAAGCACGCGGAGATCCTGACCGACCGGATCCTGTTCCTGGACGGGCTGCCGAACTACCAGCGGCTCTTCCATGTCCGGATCGGGCAGACGGTGACGGAGATGTTCCAGGCCGACCGGCAGGTGGAGGTCGAGGCCATCGACCGTCTCAAGCGCGGTGTGGAGGTCATGCGGGCCAAGGGCGACATCACCTCGGCGAACATCTTCGAGTCGATCCTCGAGGACGAGGAGAGCCACATCGACTATCTCGACACCCAGCTGGACCTGGTCGAGAAGCTCGGCGAGCCGCTGTACCTCGCGCAGCTGATCGAGCAGCCGGACAGCTGAGTCAGGCCGCCTGCGCCTCGGGTATCGCGGTCAGCCCGGCGCCGAGCGCCTCCGGGTCGCCCTGATCGGCGAGCTCCCGGCGGGGGCACGCGCCACGCCCCAGGATGCCCTGGATGCGGCGGACGCAGCTGCCGCAGTCGGTGCCGGCCTTGCTCACGGAGGCTATCTGGCGGGGGGTGCACGCCCCGCGGTCCGCGTGCTCGCGCACCTGCTGCTCGGTGATCCCGAAGCATGAGCAGACGTACACGCGGTTCACCGCCTCACCGGGTTGATCAATAAGGTTACCCTTACCTTACCCGGCCCGGTCGGGGATTAACAACGCAGTGGGGCGCGGATCACTTCGATCCGCGCCCCACTGTTCGTTCCGCCGGGTTTTTCTCCCGGCCCACCGGTTCTTACTGGTCCCGGTACATTTCCGCGACCAGGAACGCCAGGTCCAGGGACTGGCTGCGGTTGAGGCGCGGGTCGCACGCCGTCTCGTAGCGCTGGTGCAGATCGTCGACGAAGATCTCGTCGCCGCCGCCCACGCACTCCGTGACGTCGTCGCCGGTCAGCTCGACGTGGATGCCGCCCGGGTGGGTGCCGAGGCCCTTGTGGACCTCGAAGAAGCCCTTGACCTCGTCGAGCACGTCGTCGAAGCGGCGGGTCTTGTGGCCCGAGGCCGCCTCGAAGGTGTTGCCGTGCATCGGGTCGCTGATCCAGACGACCTGCGCACCGGACGCCGTGACCTTCTCGACCAGCGTCGGGAGCTTGTCCCGGATCTTGTCGGCACCCATACGGGTGATGAAGGTGAGCCGGCCCGGCTCGCGCTCGGGGTCGAGCCGCTCGATGAGCGTCAGCGCGTCCTCGGGCGTCGTCGTCGGGCCGAGCTTCACACCGATCGGGTTGCGGATCTTCGACGCGAACTCGATGTGCGCGCCGTCGAGCTGCCGGGTGCGCTCACCGATCCACACCATGTGGCCCGAGACGTCGTACAGATCGCCGGTGCGCGAGTCGACACGGGTCAGCGCCGACTCGTAGTCGAGGACGAGCGCCTCGTGCGACGAGAAGAACTCGACCGTCTTGAACTCCTCCGGGTCCACCCCGCAGGCGTTCATGAAGTTCATCGCGCGGTCGATCTCGCGGGCGAGCGCCTCGTAGCGCTGCCCGGAGGGGGACGACTTCACGAAGTCCTGGTTCCAGGCGTGCACCTGGCGCAGGTCCGCGTAGCCGCCGGTGGTGAAGGCGCGGACCAGGTTCAGGGTGGAGGCGGAGGCGTTGTACATCCGCTTCAGCCGCTGCGGGTCCGGCGTACGGGCTTCCGGGGTGAAGGCGAAGCCGTTGACGGAGTCGCCGCGGTAGGTCGGCAGGGTCACGCCGTCGCGGGTCTCGGTCGGCTTCGAACGGGGCTTGCTGTACTGGCCGGCGATGCGGCCCACCTTCACGACGGGCACCGACCCGGCGTAGGTCAGCACCGCGCCCATCTGCAGGAGCGTCTTCAGCTTGTTGCGGATCTGGTCGGCGCCGACGGCGTCGAAGGCCTCGGCGCAGTCGCCGCCCTGGAGCAGGAACGCCTCACCACGGGCGACGGCTCCCAGACGGTGACGCAGCTGGTCGCACTCGCCCGCGAAGACGAGCGGCGGATAGGACTCGAGCTCGGCGATCACATCGCGCAGAGCCTCTTGATCCGGCCAGTCGGGCTGCTGCGCCGCGGGCAGGGAGCGCCAGGTGTTGCCACCGGCGTGGAGTTCAGCGTTCACGGTCACACTCCAACATTACGGGGTCGATGCATCTGTCCATCGGCCGGGACCGACATCTGAGACGGTCCCTACTCGGATGTCGGGCTTCCGGTAGGGTGCACAGCATGTTCGCGCCGATGACCCAGAACTGGTGGTGGACCGCTCTCAGGCGGCCCACTGATCGCGCGTAGCAGCACACTCACCGCGAAGGCCGCCCCGAGGGGCGGCCTTCCGTGTTCCACGGGCCGTTCCCTCCGCTCACCGGAAGGAACTCCTCAGATGCCCGACACCTCCGCTCTCCTCGCACGGCTGACCGACCCCGCCTGCCCGCCCTTCGCCCTGCTGCGCCGCCGCACCCCCGGCCGCCCGGGTGCGGGAGCCGACCGCGTCGAGCTGCTGCTCGGCCCGGTGGGCGAGGCCGGGCGCCTCACCGACATTCCCCTGCCGTCCGGTGCCCCCGCCGGGGGCGGCCCCGCGCACGACGCGCTCGCGCTCGTGCCGTTCCGGCAGATCCGCGAGCGCGGCTTCGAGGTCACCGACGACGGGACCCCGCTGCTGGTGCTGCGGCCCGAGGAGTCGTACGAGCTGCCGCTCGCCGAGGTCCTCGCCGCGCTGCCCGCGCACGAGGTGCGGGTCGACGGCGGGGCCTTCGACGTGAGCGACGAGGAGTACGCGCGGATCGTCGAACGGGTCATCGAGGACGAGATCGGAACGGGCGAAGGGGCCAATTTCGTCATCCGGCGGACCTTCGAGGGCGAGATCCACGGCTTCGGGGCGGCCGACGCGCTGGCCCTCTTCCGGCGGCTGCTGGCCGGCGAGCGCGGCGCGTACTGGACGTACGTCGTGCACACGGGCGACCGGACGCTGGTGGGGGCGAGCCCCGAGGTGCACGTCCGGATGTCGGGCGGAACGGTCGTGATGAACCCGATCAGCGGCACCTACCGCTACCCCGCCGAGGGCCCCACGCCCGAGGGACTGCTGGCCTTCCTGCACGACCGCAAGGAGGTGGAGGAGCTGTCCATGGTGGTGGACGAGGAGCTGAAGATGATGTGCACGGTCGGCGACATGGGGGGCGTGGTGGTCGGCCCCCGGCTCAAGGAGATGTCCCATCTCGCGCACACCGAGTACGAGCTGCGCGGGCGCTCCTCGCTGGACGTGCGGGACGTGCTGCGGGAGACGATGTTCGCGGCGACCGTGACCGGCTCGCCGGTGCAGAACGCCTGCCGGGTCATCGGGCGGTACGAACCGGCGGGGCGCGGCTACTACGCGGGGGCGCTCGCCCTCATCGGCCGGGACGCGGCGGGCGCGCAGACCCTCGACTCCCCGATCCTCATCCGGACCGCCGACATCGACCGGCGCGGCCGGCTGCGGGTCGCGGTCGGCGCCACGCTCGTGCGTCACTCCGACCCGGCCGGCGAGGTCGCCGAGACGCACGCCAAGGCCGCCGGCGTGCTCGCGGCGCTCGGTGTCCGCGACACGCGGGGCTCCGCGCCCGCGGGGCCCCGGGCCCCGCTCGGTGACGACCCCCGGGTACGCGCCGCGCTCGACGCCCGGCGCGCGGACCTGGCGCCGTTCTGGCTGCGCATGCAGACCACGTCGTCGACGGCGAAACTGTCGGGGCACGCGCTCGTCGTCGACGGCGAGGACACCTTCACGGCGATGCTGGCGCATCTGCTGCGCACCTCGGGGCTGACCGTCAGCGTGCGCCGCTACGACGAGCCGGGCCTGCGGGACGCGGCGCTGCGCCACGAGGGGCCCGTGGTGCTGGGGCCGGGCCCCGGCGACCCCTCGGACGCGGCCGACCCCAAGATGCGGCTGCTGCGCACCCTGGCGGCGGACCTGCTGCGGGAGCACCGGCACGGGGTGCTGGGGGTGTGCCTGGGCCATGAGCTGATCGCGGCGGAGCTGGGCATGGACATCGTCCGCAAGACGGACCCGGCCCAGGGCGCGCAGCAGCGGATCGACTTCTTCGGGCGCCCGGAGACGGTCGGCTTCTACAACACGTTCACGGCGCGCTGCACGGACACGGCCCGGGAAGAGCTGGCGATGCACCGGGTGGAGGTCAGCCGGGACGCCTCCGGCGAGGTGCACGCGCTGCGCGGCACCGGCTTCGCGGGGGTGCAGTTCCACCCGGAGTCCGTGCTGACCCTGAACGGCGCGACGATCGTGGCGGACCTGCTGGCGTCGGTGCTGGTCTGAAGGACTCGCCCACCCGTTGTCCTCGATCGCCGGGCAGGTCCTTGGAGCCCGTCCGGCGATCGAGGACAATCTTTCGGCTCCCGGCGGTAGCCGGGATCTCATCCGAACAGAAGCTTCGCTTCCTCGTACCGGTCAGCCGGCACCGTCTTCAACCGGGCCGTCGCCTCGCCGAGAGGCACCCGCACGATGTCCGTGCCCCGCAGCGCCACCATCGTCCCGAAGTCGCCGTCCCGCACCGCGGAGATCGCGTGCAGCCCGAACCGGGTCGCCAGCCACCGGTCGAAGGCGCTCGGGGTGCCGCCGCGCTGGACGTGGCCCAGCACTATCGTGCGCGCCTCCTTGCCGGTGCGGCGCTCGATCTCGGCGGCCAGCCACTCCCCCACCCCGGAGAGGCGGGCGTGGCCGAAGGCGTCCTGCGCGGCGGCGTTCTTGAGGACGAGGTCGCCGTCCTTCGGCATGGCGCCCTCCGCGACGACGACGATCGGGGCGTAGCTGGCGCGGAAGCGGGAGGTGACCCAGCCGCACACCTCGTCGAGGTCGAAGCGGTATTCGGGGACGAGGATGACGTTGGCGCCGCCGGCCATGCCGGAGTGCAGGGCGATCCAGCCCGCGTGGCGGCCCATGACCTCCACGACGAGGACGCGCATGTGCGATTCGGCGGTGGTGTGCAGCCGGTCGATGGCCTCGGTGGCGATGTTGACGGCGGTGTCGAAGCCGAAGGTGTAGTCCGTGGCGGAGAGGTCGTTGTCGATGGTCTTGGGGACGCCGACGCACCGGATGCCGTACTCGGCGCAGAGCCGGGCGGCGACGCCGAGGGTGTCCTCACCGCCGATGGCGATCAGGGCGTCCACCCCGTCCTTGGCGAGGTTGTCCTTGATCCGGCGGACGCCGTCCGCTTCGTTGAAGGGATTGGTCCGCGACGATCCGAGCACGGTGCCGCCGCGCGGCAGGATGCCGCGCACGGCCGGGATGTCGAGGCGCGTCGTCGCGCCCCGGAGCGGCCCGCGCCAGCCGTCCTTGTAGCCGAGGAATTCGTAGTCGTAACGCTGGACGCCCTTGCGGACGACGGCGCGGATGACCGCGTTGAGCCCGGGGCAGTCACCGCCACCGGTCAGTACTCCGACCCGCATG
The DNA here is from genome assembly GCF_055576875.1 of Streptomyces sp. NPDC033229. Classification (NCBI taxonomy): domain Bacteria; kingdom Bacillati; phylum Actinomycetota; class Actinomycetes; order Kitasatosporales; family Streptomycetaceae; genus Streptomyces; species Streptomyces sp. NPDC033229. The sequence continues at coordinate 94,090 of NZ_JBVIQR010000012.1, forward strand.
ACACCTTCCCTTCAGCCGGGTACGCCCGGCCGCGAAGGGTCAGGCGTCGTCGAGACCTCGCTCTATCGCGTAGCGCACCAGCTCCACGCGGTTGTGCAACTGGAGCTTGCCCAAGGTGTTCTGAACATGGTTCTGCACCGTGCGGTGGGAAATAACCAGCCGCTCGGCGATCTGTTTGTAGGAGAGGCCCTTGGCGACGAGGCGCAGCACCTCGGTCTCCCGGTCGGTGAGCCGGGGGGCCTTCGGCTCGTCGGGGGCGGCGGGGGCCGGGTCGGAGGCGAGCCGGCGGTACTCGCCGAGCACCAGTCCGGCGAGGCCGGGGGTGAAGACGGGGTCGCCGACGGCGGTCCGGCGCACGGCGTCCACCAGCTCGTCCGTGCTGGCCGACTTCAGCAGATAGCCGGTCGCCCCGGACTTCACCGCCTCCAGGACGTCCTGGTGCTCGCCGCTGGCGGAGAGCACCAGGACGCGCAGCGCGGGGTTCTCCCCGACCAGTTCCTTGCAGACGGCCACGCCGGGCAGACCGGGCAGATTGAGGTCCAGGACAAGGACGTCGGGGACCACGGCCTGGGCGCGCCGGACCGCCTGCGGGCCGTCCCCCGCGGTGGCCACGACGTCGAACCCGGCGGCGGCCAGGTCGCGGGCGACCGCGTCCCGCCACATGGGGTGGTCGTCGACCACCATGACCCGTACGGCCTGCTCTTCACTCATCGGACTTCACTCATCGTTCGTCACCCGCACCGGGCTCGTCGCGCCCGGTGCCTTCCCTTGCGGTTCCGCTCACGCGCCCGCGCGCGGAACTCTCAGTTCGACTTCGGTGCCCTGTCCCGGCACCGACACCAGCTCCGCGCTGCCGCCCAGGTCCCGCAGCCGGCCGCGGATCGACAGCGCGACACCCATCCGCCCCTCCCGCTCGGCGTCCGCCAGCCGGCCCTCGGCGATGCCCGGGCCGTCGTCCCGCACGGTGACGATCACCTCGCCGGGCTCGTCCTCCAGCAGGATCCAGGCCCGCGCGCCGTCACCGGCGTGCTTGGCCACATTGTCCAGCGCGGCGCCGACGGCCGCCGTCAGTTCCGCCGCGGCGGCCGCCTCCAGCAGGACGGGCGTACCGGGCCCGGCGAAGGAGACGGTGGCCCCGGCGTACGGGGCGAGGAGCGCCGCGAGGTCGCAGGGGCCCGTCGGCGCGGCGGCGGCCGGGGCGGGGATGACCGTCCGTACCAGCTGGGCGTCGTCTGCGAGCTGGGCGGCCGAGCGCTGCGGGGGCAGCAGGCCGCCGGCGACAAGGGTGCGCAGCGCGATCTCCTGCTCGCCCGCCATCCGGCCCAGCTCGGCGGCCTCGCCGCCGATCGCGGCGCCCCGGCGCTGCACCATGGCCAGGACCTGCAGGACGCCGTCGTGGATGTCGCGGGCCAGCCGCTCGCGCTCGCGGGTCGCCGCCTCGATCGTCAGGGCGCGGGCGAGCGTGCGCTCACTGGCGCGGGCCACCTCGACGATGTAGCCGATGGCGATGCTGGAGACCCACACGAGCAGCACGTTGTGGATCGTGTCGCGGGCGGCGCCGCCGCGCTCGACGAGGTTGGCGACGGCCACGAGGGTCGAGCCGACGGCCGCCCAGCGCCAGCCGCCCTTGATGGCACAGCCCAGCACGGCGCCGCCCGCCCAGATGGACGGCAGGGTGGCCGCGCCGCTCGCGATGCGCTCGGGGGAGTCGATGACGGAGGTGAGCAGGATGCCGGCCAGCGCGATGGTGAGATCGGCGGCCAGGAACCGCTTGGTGCAGCGCTCGGGTGCCGTGACCCGGTTCCAGGTCAGCAGCATCCATACGGTGAGCGCGCCCATGTAGAGGGCGGCGCCGAGCGGGTGCGCGTACTCCCGGTAGTTGAGGAAGAAGAGGGCGAGGGCGTAGCCGAGGGTGATGATCCGGTAGCCGGTCAGCGCGCGCCACAGCGGCAGCTCCACGGACATCCGCACGGCGCGCGGGCGCTTGCCGCCCGGTGCGCGCGATATGCCCGGTGGCACGTGTGTCCCCTGAGTCATCGGCCCGACCCCCCGCCGGGCGCTCAGGCCTCGGGCTGCTGGTCGGCCTTGTCGAGTCCGGCCGCCTTAGCGGCCTTCTCCTCCTCGGCCTTCCGCTTGGCCTCTTCCGCGATCTGCCGCTTGGCCGCCGTCGCGTAGATGTCGACGTACTCCTGGCCGGACAGCTCCATGATCTTGTACATGACCTCATCGGTCACCGAGCGCAGGATGAAGCGGTCGCCGTCCATGCCGTGGTAGCGGCTGAAGTCGAGCGGCTCACCGATCCGGATGCCCGGGCGGATCATCTTGGGCAGCACCTTCCCGGGCGGCTGCACCTTCTCCGTGTCGATCATCGCGACGGGGATCACGGGCGCACCGGACAGCAGCGCCACCCGGGCGAGCCCGCCGGGCTTGCCACGGTAGAGACGGCCGTCCGGGGAGCGGGTGCCCTCCGGGTAGATACCGAACAGCTCACCGCGCTCCAGCACCTCGATGCCGCTCTTGATCGCGGCCTCGCCCGCGCCGCGGCCGCCCGAACGGTCGACGGGGAGCTGGCCGACGCCCTTGAAGAAGGCGGCCGTCAGCTTCCCCTTGACCCCCGGGGAGGTGAAGTATTCCTGCTTCGCGATGAAGGTGACCTTCCGGTCGAGCACCGCGGGAAGGAAGAAGGAGTCCGAGAAGGACAGGTGGTTGCTCGCCAGGATCGCGGGCCCCTCGGCCGGGATGTTCTCCAGACCCTCCACCCACGGCCGGAAGGCAAGCTTCAGCGACCCGCCGATGGACAGCTTCATAGCGCCGTAGAACAACCCAGAACCTCCTGTAGTGACGAGGAGACCTTAACCTGCCTACCCGCCGTGCGGCGCTCCGCGTACGCTGAGGGCCAGACCCCTTTTTCCCGTTCCATCGATCGGAGATCCCGGTGCCGCTCCTCCCCGGCGCCGAGCCGTTCCGCCACGTCGGCGGAGAGGTCGGCGTCCTTGTGTGTCACGGCTTCACCGGTTCCCCGCAGTCCGTACGGCCCTGGGCCGATTATCTCGCGGAACGCGGCCTGACGGTGTCGCTTCCGCTGTTGCCGGGCCACGGCACCCGCTGGCAGGACATGCAGCTCACCGGGTGGCAGGACTGGTACGCGGAGGTGGACCGCGAGCTGCGGTCGCTGCGTGAGCACTGCTCGGAGATCTTCGTGTGCGGCCTGTCGATGGGCGGGGCGCTCGCGCTGCGGCTCGCGGCCCTGCACGGTGACGTGGTCCGCGGCGTCGTCGTGGTGAACCCGGGCAACAAGGTGCACGGCCTCGCCGCCAAGGCGCTGCCCGTGGCACGTCATTTGATGCGCACCACCAAGGGCATCGTCAGCGACATCGCGAAGCCGGGCGCGGCCGAGGTCGGCTACGACCGGGTGCCGCTGCACGCCGCGCACTCGCTGCGCCGCTTCTTCCGCCTGGTCGACTCCGAACTTCCGCAGGTCACCCAGCCGTTGCTGCTTCTGCACAGCCCCGACGACCGGGTCGTCCCCGCCGTCGACTCGGCGCGCATCCTGGCCCGTGTCTCCTCCCGGGACATCACCGAGCGGCTGCTGGAGCGCAGCCGCCATGTGGCGACCCTGGACCACGACGCCGAGCTGATCTTCAAGGACACGTACGCGTTCATCAACCGGCTCAGCGCCGGTGCCGACGCGGACGCCGGCAAGGAGGGGACGGCCACCCGTGGCTGAGCGCGACGCCGGCCGCGACGAGAGCCGCGACCCGCTGGACGAGGACGCGGCCTGGGCGGAGCTCGTCGCCGCGTACGGCGAGCAGCCCGACCCGGCCAAGGGCCGCTGGCCCGCCTCCGGTGATGTCACGGACGAGCTCGACGACCGCGAGCGGGCCGAGGACCCCGGCGCTCCGGACGGGGCCGAGGATTCCGGGGCCTCCGACGGGCCGGACACCTCCGGTGACGACCGGGACGGGACCACCAGGACCGCCACGGCCGCCCCGGGGCAGCCGGACCGGCCGGGCAGCTTCATCGTCTACGCCCCCGGTGTCGGCCCCCGCGACTGGACCGAGCCCGGGGCCGAGGGCGGCAAGGACGGCAGTGACGACGCGGACGAGGGGCACTTCGTCCCGCCGGAGCCGCCGCCCCTCCCGACCGGCGACGTCACCGCCCGCTTCGCCTGGATCGCCGTGCTCGGCGGACCGTTGCTGCTGCTGATCATGGTGCTGCTGCGCCAGGAGTTGACGTGGTGGATGACCACGCTCGGCGTCGGCGGCTTCCTCGGCGGTTTCGCCACGCTGGTGCTGCGTATGAAGGACGGCGACGACGAGGACGACGACCCGGGGCGCGGCGCGGTCGTGTAGGACTTCGCTGTTCTCAGACGCCGGACGGGCTCGTTTTTCGAGCCCGTCCGGCGTCTGAGGACGCGCCCGCAGGGCGCCCGCCGCCGCAGGCGGCAAGGACGGCCCGCAGGCGGCAGGGCAAGCCAGGCCCGGGGCGGAGCCCCGGCTACACCGCCGGCACCCGGACAGCCGCCAACACCGGCAGGTGATCCGTGGCGGCCCGCAGATCCCGCTCCGCGATCCCCGGCAGCCCCATCGGGACGCCGCAGCCGAGCACCTCGACGCCCTCGGTCGCGAAGACCGCGTCGATGCGCTGGAGGGGGTCGCCGAGCCGGGTGGTGTGCTCGCGGCCCCACGGCTTGGTGGCCCAGCCGTCCTGGAGGGCGTCCGCGAGGAGACCGAACGTACGCCCGTCGGGCCGGTCGTTGAGGTCGCCCGCGGCGACGGCGTGCGGGACGCCGAGCGAGGCGAGCCGGTCGAGGAGCAGCTTGCCCTGGCCGTAGCGCTCGCCGTCCTTCATGCTCAGATGGCAGCTGAGGACCCCGAGCCGGGCCCGGCCGAAGCGGAGCACGGCGGTGGCGAAGCCGCGCTGGTGCAGTCCGGGGGTGCGGGGCAGCAGGACGTCCTCCGTGCGCTCCACGGTGGCGCGCAGCGAGGACAGGATCATCGGGCCGGAGGCGGTGGCCCCGCCGGTGACGTAGACCAGCTCGGAGGTGCGGGCGAGGCGGGCGGCCGCCTTGCGCCAGCGGAAGAAGCGCGGTGCTTCCTGGACGCAGACGACATCGGGGGCGCAGGCCCGGATGACCCGGGCCAGCGCCCCCGTGTCGTCACGCATGGAGCGGATGTTGTAGCTGAGCACGCGGACGACGGCCGAGCCGTCGCCTTCGGTACGCGACGGGGGCAGGTCCGCGAGCATCGCCACTCTCCTGTTGCTCCAACGGTGCTACAAGGTGTGATCAGCCCTCTCGGGCAGTGTTGTCAGCCCTGACCGGGCAGTGTCGTCAGCCCTGACGGGCCAGGTCGGCTGCGCCGACGAGTCCCGCCTTGCCGCCCAGCTGCGCCGCGAGCACCTGCGCGTGCGGGCGCCACTGGCCGCCGATCAGCCAGCGCTTGAAGGACTTGCGGATGGGGTCGAGGACGAGGTCGCCCTCGTCCGAGACACCGCCGCCGACGATGAACGCGGAGGGGTCGAAGAGCGAGGCCAGGTCGGCCAGGCCCGCGCCCGCCCAGCGGGCCAGCTCGCGGAAGGAGTCGATGGCGACCGGGTCGCCCTGCCGGGCGGCGGCGCTGATGTGCTTGCCCTCGATGCCCTCGACCGTGCCGTCACCGAGACCCAGCAGGATCGCGGCGTTCTCCGGAGTGGCGTTGGCGCGCTGCCTGGCGTAGCGGACGAGCGCGCGCCCGGAGGCGTACTGCTCCCAGCAGCCCTGGCTGCCGCAACCGCACAGCAGGCCGTCGGGCACGACCCGGATATGGCCGAATTCGGCCGCCACACCGAAGCGGCCGCGGCGCAGCTTGTTGCCGATGATGATGCCGCCGCCGAGGCCGGTGCCCAGGGTGATGCAGATGACGTCGTCGTGGCCCTGGCCGGCGCCGAAGCGGTATTCGCCCCAGGCGGCGGCGTTGGCGTCGTTCTCGACGACGACCGGGAGGCCGACGCGCTGCTCGACCTTGTCCTTGAGGGCCTCGTGACGCCAGTTGATGTTCGGGGCGAAGAGGACGGTGGCCCGCTTGTCGTCCACGTAACCCGCGGCACCGATGCCGACCGCCTCGACGTCGTGGCCGACGCCGACCGTGCGCACCGCGTCCGCGATGGCGTCGACGACCGCTTCGGGCGTCGGGGGGGTGGGCACCTTGCAGGTCGCGAGGATCTTGCCCTCTTCGTCGACCACGCCGGCCGCGATCTTCGTGCCGCCGATGTCGACGCCGATGGTGAGTCCCATGTATCCCTCAGTTATTCGCTCGAACCCCGCCACGGCCCACCGTACCGGAGGGCCAGGTCAGTCCAGGTCGATGCGCTCGGTCCCACCGGTCGCTTCGTCGCCTTTGCCGGGCGGGCTGTCGGAGGCGGCGCCGGGCCGGTCGGCGGGCGCGGACGCCGGACGCTCGCCCCGGGTCCAGCGGCCCTCCTGTCCCTGCACGGCGGCGCGGTAGGCGGCGAGCAGCTCGGAGCCCGCGGAGGCCAGGTGGTCGAAGACGTCGGGGTTGCGCTCGATGACGGGTTCCACCACCGCCTTGGCCTGGGTGATCAGTTGCTGCACGGCGCCCTGCGCGGCCGCCCCGGCGAGCGGCAGCTGGAGCCCCGCGACCTTGTCGGCGACGGCGTCGACGAGCTTGCGCAGCTCCTCGGCGGCGGTGCCGGTGGCCGGGCCCTGCCCGTACTCCGCCCGGCGGCGGGCCTTCTCTGCGGCGAGGTCCTCGGCGCAGGCCCGCTCCCAGGCGTCGTGGTCGGCCGCCCCGTCGATGTCGGGGCGCTCGGTGGCTTCGCTCATGGCGGACTCCTGCGGCTGGATTTTCCTTCGACGTTACCCGAACGGCGTAGTGCCGTTCAGCTGCTCCGCGGCCAGAGGCCGGGGTCGGGGGTGAACCGTACGCAGAGGGCGCCGTCGCGCAGCGCGGCGCCGGAGACGGTGCAGCGGCGCAGCGCGGACGGCAGGGGCAGGACGCGGCGGAACGGTCCGACGCCGACGATCAGCTCATCGCCCCGGCGGACCAGGTCGAGTCCCTTCCGGTCGGCGCCGGGCAGCGGCAGCCGCCAGACGAGGACGCCGTCGGTGGCGATGCGGTCCTCCACAGACCAGGCGTCGGGCTCCTCGGCACCGCCCGGACCGTCCGGGTCCGGCCCGGTCCAGCCGTCGAGTTCGTCGGTGAGGCCGTCGCCCTCGACGATCCCGGTCCCGCCGACGACGGTCGACCGGGCGCGGCCGGCCAGCTCGGCGAGGTCCCCGGCGCCCCGCGGGCCACGGCCGAGGTGCGGCAGCTCGCAGACGGTGACGGCGTCGACGAGGAACTCCTCGCGCAGCGCCTTCAGCGCGGTCCGCTGCTCGTCGACGAGCCCGGCGAGCCAGGAGCCGGCGGCGTCCCCCGGAGCCTCGGGTGTCTCGGGGAACAGTCTGTTGATGACGAGGGTGTCGATCCGGCAGCTCTGGAGGGCGAGCCCGGCGCGGGCGACGCGCACGGTCTCGGCGGCGACCGGCCCGGGTTCGACGACGAGGCGCACGGTCGTGCTCCTCGCCTCGATCACCCGCTGCACGGCGGCCAGCTCGGCCTCCCAGCGCTCGGCGGTCTCGTACAGGCGCTGTGCGGGCATGGGCACCCCGGCCAGCTGCGCGAGCATCGGGCGCAGCGCGCGGGCGGCCTGTCGCTCGGGGGGCAGCAGTCGGCGCAGATAGCGGCGCAGCTGCTCGGGCAGCGCGAGCAGCCGTATGGTCTCGGGCGCGGGCGGCATGTCGACGACGAGCAGGTCCCAGGGGGCGTCACCGGTGTGGGCGGCGCGCAGCGCGGTGAGGATCGCGAGGGGTTCCGCGCCGGGGAGTTCGGTGAGCTCCTCGGCATCGAGCGGGGTGGCGCCGAGCAGGTCGAAGAGGGAGGCGCCACGGCCTTGGAGTTCCCGGGCCCGGTCGCGGAAGTGCTCGCCGACGGCGATCCGGGCCGCCCGGAGGCCGGGCGCGACCTCGACGGGCGGCGCCCAGGGCGCGGGGCTCTCGTCCCCGACGGGCGGTGCGGGCAGCGCGACGCCGAGGACCGCCTCGGGCGCGGGGCCGCGGTCGGAGGTGAGCAGCAGCACGCGCCGCCCCTGGCGGGCGGCGGCGAGCGCCGTGGCCGCCGCGGTGGTGGTGCGGCCCGCGCCGCCGGGACCGGTGACGAGGACCGTACGCAAGGGGGAGCCTCCGGCAATGAGGTGCATGGTTCTACGCGGCCGGCGCGGCGGCGGCCGGACGTCCCGACGCCGCCCGCCCCGCCGGGCCGGGGCGGGTCAGGACGTCGCGCCGCTCTCGACGCGCTCCTTGAGGCCCTGGAGGGCGCGGTCGATGATGACCTTCTCCGCCTTGCGCTTGATCATCCCGAGCATCGGGATCTTGACGTCGACCGTGAGCTGGTACGTCACCTCGGTGTGCGCGCCGCCCGCCACGGGGGCCAGGCTGTAGGAGCCGTCGAGCTGACGCAGCATCTGGGACTTCACCAGCGACCAGCTCACTGTGCTTTCCCCGTTCGGGGCGGTATCGCCGGACCAGCTGTAGGCGAGCGTGTGGTCGTCCTTGATGGCACCCGCGTCGAGGACCAGGCGCACCTGCTCGGCACGGCCCTGCTCGTCCTTGGCGAGGACCTCGGCCTGCTTGACCTCGCCGGTCCACTCCGGGTAGCGGTCGAAGTCGGCGATCACCGACATGACCACGGCCGGGGCCGCCTCGATCGTGATGCTCGAGCTGGTGTGTTCCGCCATCGCCGTGGCTCCTCCGTACCGGGGTCCCGCTGCCTCATGTGCCTCGTGTGCCTGCCGGTGAAGGCTACATCGCGCGGCCGGTCACCACTCCAGTGCCCATGGAGTACCGGACGACGCGAAATGGCCGACATTGACGCACTCGGTGTCGCCGATGCGCATGCGCTGCGCGAGCGGCTGGTGGACGTGTCCGAAGAGGGCGTACTTGGGCCGGGTGGCCTTGATCGTCTCCAGCAGCGCCGAGCTGCCGCGCTCGAAGCGGCGGGCGACGGTGTCGTAGCAGAGCTCGGGCACATCGGGCGGGATGTGCGAGCAGAGCACGTCGACCTCGCCGAGCGCGGCGAGCTTCGCGGCGTAGGTCTCGTCGTCGATCTCGTAGGGGGTGCGCATCTGTGACCGGAGGCCGCCGCCGACGAAGCCGAAGACGCGGCCGCCGATCTCGGCCCGGTCGCCGTCGAGAACCGTCGTGCCGGGCCGGGCGTACTCGGGCCACAGTCCGGGGATGTCGACGTTGCCGTAGGTGGCGTAGGTGGGGGTGGGGAACGCGGCGAAGAGCTCGGCGTACTGTCCGCGCACGGCCTTCTCGACGGCGGAGTCACGGTCTATCCCGTCCCACAGCCGCCGGGCCAGCTCGCGGGCCTCCTCGAAGCGGCGGGCCGTGCGCAGCTCGACGATCCGGTCGGCGTTCTCGACGCCGAACAGCTCGGGGAAGATGCCGCGCGAGTGGTCGGCGTAGTCGAGGAAGAGGACCAGGTCCCCCAGGCACACCAGGGCGTCGGCGCCGTCGCCCGCCCGGGCGAGGGCCTCGCTGTTGCCGTGCACATCGCTGACCACGTGAATCCTGAAGCCACCTCGCATGCGGATCACCCTAGGGTGTGCGGCCCGGCCTTCGGAAGGGCCCCGACCTGCGGTTACTTCCGGGTTACCAAAGCTAGGGGCTAGGGTTCGGACAGCAGTCCCGTGGCATGTGACGCATAGAACATCTGGACGCGACCCCTATTCGAATAGCCGTACCGGTGGGTAACGTCCGGGCAGTCCAATACCCCCCTTGCCTGATCATGGACCGCAGCCGACGCAGCGCCCCTCGAAGACGCGGCGGCGCCGGCGCCCGACGAGGAGCAGCAGTCTTGCGCGAGTTCAGCCTTCCGGCCCTGTACGAGGTCCCCGCGGACGGAAACCTGACGGATCTGATCCGCCGCAACGCCGCGCAGCATCCTGACGTCGCCGTCATAGGGCGCAAGGTCGACGGCCGGTGGCAGGACGTCACCGCCACCCAGTTCCTGGCGGAGGTCCGTGCGGCCGCCAAGGGCCTGATGGCCTCCGGCATCCGTCCCGGCGACCGCGTCGCCCTGCTGTCCCGCACCCGCTACGAGTGGGCGCTGCTGGACTTCGCGATCTGGAGCGCGGGCGGCGTCACCGTGCCCGTCTACGAGACCAGCTCGCCGGAGCAGATCCAGTGGATCCTCGGCGACTCCGGTGCCGTGGCCTGCCTGGTGGAGTCCCCCGCGCACGAGGCCGCCGTGGAGTCCGTCCGGGACCGGCTGCCCGGCCTCGCGAACATCTGGCAGATCGAGCGCGGCGCGCTCGACCGGCTGCGGGCGGCGGGCGAGGAGCTCACCGACGAGGCCGTCGACGAGCGCAGCGCCGTCGCCACCGCCGACTCCCCCGCCACCATCGTCTACACCTCGGGCACCACCGGCCGCCCGAAGGGCTGTGTGCTGACCCACCGCAGCTTCTTCGCCGAGTGCGGCAACGTGGTCGAGCGGCTCAAGCCGCTCTTCCGCACCGGCGACTCGTCCGTGCTGCTCTTCCTGCCCGCCGCCCACGTCTTCGGGCGGCTGGTCGAGATCGCCTCGGTGATGGCCCCGATCCGGCTGGGCCTCGTCAGCGACATCCGCAATCTCACGGACGACCTCCAGTCCTTCCGGCCGTCGCTGGTGCTGGGCGTGCCGCGGGTCTTCGAGAAGGTCTACAACGGCGCGCGGGCCAAGGCCCAGGCGGACGGCAAGGGCAAGATCTTCGACCGGGCCGCGGACACCGCGATCGCCTACAGCCGCGCGCAGGACACCCCGGCGGGCCCGTCGTTCGGCCTCCGGATCAAGCACAAGATCTTCGACAAGCTGGTCTACGGCAAGCTGCGCGCGGTGCTGGGCGGCCGGGCCACCCACGCGATCTCCGGCGGCGCGCCGCTGGGCGAGCGGCTCGGCCACTTCTACCGCGGCATCGGCTTCACGGTCCTGGAGGGCTACGGCCTGACCGAGACGTGTGCCGCGACCGCCTTCAACCCCTGGGACCGGCAGAAGATCGGTTCGGTCGGGCAGCCGCTGCCGGGTTCGGTGGTCCGGATCGCCGACGACGGCGAGGTCCTGCTGCACGGCGAGCACCTGTTCACGGGCTACTGGAACAACGAACAGGCCACGAAGGAGGCCCTCTCCGACGGCTGGTTCCACACCGGTGACCTGGGCACGCTCGACGAGGACGGCTACCTCGCGATCACCGGCCGGAAGAAGGAGATCATCGTCACGGCGGGCGGCAAGAACGTCGCGCCCGCGGTGATCGAGGACCGGATCCGTTCGCACGCCCTGATCGCCGAGTGCATGGTCGTCGGCGACGGCCGGCCGTTCGTGGGCGCGCTGATCACCCTCGACGAGGACTTCCTGCCGCGCTGGCTGGCGGAGCACGGCCGCCCGGCCGGCACGACGCCCTCGGAGCTGGCCGACGACGCCGAGCTGCTGGCCGATGTGCAGAAGGCCGTGGACGACGGCAACGCGGCGGTCTCCAAGGCGGAGTCGGTACGCAAGTTCCGCATCCTGCCCGCGCAGTTCACGGAGGATTCCGGGCATGTCACGCCGTCGCTCAAGCTGAAGCGGAATGTGGTGGCGAAGGACTTCGCGGGGGAGATCGAAGCGATTTACCACGCGTAGCGGTACGCGTTGAAAGATTGCCCTCAATCGCCGGGCGGGCTCGGATTCGGCGATCGAGGGCCTTTTTCTACAGCAGTTCCTTCAGGCGGTCGGCCAGAAGATCCCAGCGCCACCGCTCCTCCACCCACGCGCGGCCCCGCTCGCCCATGCGACGGCGGAGCTCCGGGTCCCCGAGCAGCGTGACGACGCGGTCGGCGGACTCCTCGGCGGAGCCGCCCCGGACCACGTATCCCGTCTCGCCGTCGAGGACGGCGTCGGGGGCGCCGCCGGAGTCGCCCGCGACCACCGGGAGGCCCGTCGCCGACGCCTCCAGGTAGACGATGCCGAGCCCCTCGACGTCCAGGCCGCCGCGGCGGGTGCGGCAGGGCATGGCGAAGACGTCGCCGGCGCCGTAGTGGGCGGGCAGCTCCTCCCACGGGACGGGCCCGGTGAAGCGGACGGCGTGGGCGACGCCGGTGCGCTCGGCGAGCGCCCGCAGGTCCTTCGCGTAGGGCCCGCCGCCGACTATCAGCAGCACCGTGTCCGGGACCGCCGCGAGGATCCGCGGCATGGCCTCGATCAGGGTGTCCTGGCCCTTGCGCGGGACGAGGCGGGAGACGCACACCACGACGGGGCGGTCGGCGAGGCCGAGGCGGGCGCGGACCTCATCGCCGCCGGAGGCCGGGTGGAAGGTCTTCTCGTCCACGCCGGGCGGCAGTTGGACCATCCGCGCGGCCGCCTCGGGCGTCAGCGCGGCGGCGATCCGGGAGCGGGTGTACTCCCCCAGATAGGTGATCGTGTCCGTGCCCTCGCCGATCCGGCGCAGCAGTTGCCGGGAGGCGGGCAGCTGGGCCCAGCCCGCCTCGTGCCCGTGGGTGGTGGCGACCAGCCGCCGGGCCCCGGCGCGGCGCAGCGCGGGGGCCATCAGCCCCAGCGGCGCGGCGGCACCGAACCACACGGAGGTGCAGCCGTGTGCGCGCAGCAGCGCGGTGGCGCGGCGCGTGACCCGTGGAGTGGGCAGCAGCATCGTGGTGCGGTCGCGGACGACCTCGAAGGGCTGCTCGGCGTCGAAACGGGCGGTGGCCTCGGCACCTTCCCGGCCGCGCTTCCACGTCGAGGCATAGACGACGACGTCCGCCGGGTCCAGGCGCAGCGCCATGTTGTGCAGGAAGGCCTGGATGCCGCCGGGCCGGGGCGGAAAGTCATTGGTGACGATCAGGGTCTTGTGCACGGGGGTCTTCTCGCTGGGGGTCGCTCGGCTGGAGGCCTGGGGCCGTGACATCGCGCCCGACAGTACCGGGTGCGCCCCCGGCCGCCGCCGGGGTGCCCCCGGGGCGGCTATCTGGACCTTCGTCCCGCCACGTCACCGCGCGTGGGCCGCCTCGACCGGCCATCATGCCTTGGAGTGACGGAGCGTATAGGGACGTGCGTGGATCGTGAACCGTGCGTGGACCGTGAATGGACGAGGTGAATCATGGCGGGCACTGGCTTGCGGCTCTCGATCGTGGTGTGGGCCGTCACCCGGGCCGTTCTGCTGCTGTGTGTGTTCCGGGTGTGGGTGCTGCCCGGATCGGACGTCGCGATCGACATCGAGGTGATCTACCACGGCTGGTACCAGGTACTGCGGACCGGCACCTTCCCGCTGGACGACGTGACCTGGCAGTACCCGCCGGCCGCGGCGCTGGCCGTGCTCTCCCCCGGGCTGCTGCCGTTCCTCGACTACGCCCCGGCGTTCTTCCTGATGTGCTTCCTGGCGGACGTGCTGGTCTTCGCGATGCTGCTGTTCACCGTGCGGGGCGGCCGGCGCAGCCGGGCGGGGGTGTGGGTCTGGGTGGTCGGGGTGCCGCTGCTGGGCCCCATCGTCTACGCCCGCTACGACGTGATGGTGACCGCCGTGGCCGTCGCCGGGCTGCTGGCCGCCGCGCGCCCGGCCGGAGCCCGGCTCTCGGGGGTGCTCGCCGGTTTCGGGGCGTTGCTGAAGGTCTGGCCGGTGCTGCTGCTGGTCGGTACCCCGCGCGGCCCCCGCTTCCGTTCCGCGTGGAGCGCCGCGCTGGTCACGGGGCTCGTGCTGGGGCTGCTGTTCGCCGCGGCGATGCCGGGGGCGCTGGCGTTCCTGACCTTCCAGCGCGACCGTGGCACGGAGATCGAGTCGCTGGGGTCGCTGGTCTTCCATCTGGGGCGGCACTTCGGGTGGGAGGGCCACGCGCGGCTGCACTACGGCTCGGTGGAGTTCCTCGGCCCGTACGTCCGCACCATGAGCCGGCTGGCGCTGGGTCTGAGCGTGCTGGCCTTCGGGTGGCTGCTGCTGTGGCGGGTGCGGGCGCGGCGGTTCACGGCGTGCACGCCCTACGACGCGGCCTTCGCCGCCGTGCTGCTGTTCACCACCACCAGCCGGGTGATCAGCCCGCAGTATCTGATCTGGCTGATCGGCCTGGCGGCGGTGTGCATGACGATGCGGACGACCCGGCAGGGGCTGCCCGTCGCCCTGGTGCTGCTGGCGGCGCCGCTCACCCAGCTCGAGTTCCCCATCTGGTTCTCGCACGTCGTGGCCAGCGACAAGCTGGGCGTGACGACGCTGACGCTGCGCAATCTGCTGCTGGTGGTGGCGACCCTGCTCTCGTGTGCCCGGCTGTGGCGGGAGACGGTGACCGAGGCGGGCCCGACCGGGACGCCGGAACCACCCGCCGAACGGTCGTCCGCGCTGGTCGCCAAGTGACGGCCGGCAGGCGTCAGCCGAGCGCGGCCTCCAGATAGGCGCGCCAGCGCGCGGTGAAGTCGCCGAGCCCCACCCCGAGCACATCGCGCAGGGCGTCCTCGACGGCGCCCGCCCGGCGGCTGTGCCCGCCCACGGCGCGGTAGAAGGCGACGAGCTTCTCCTCGCCCCACTCGTCGGCGATCATGCGGCAGGCCAGCCAGCCCTCCTCGTAGGCGCGGGCCAGCCGCCCGGACTCGCCCGCGAAGCCGAACTCCCCGTCCTCGGGCAGCCGCCGCGGCAGCTCACCGCCGGAGACGGCGCGGGCCAGCTCGGGGGCGGCCTGGGGCGGGGTGCGGTCGGTGTCGCGGTAGGCGGCCCAGTCGGCGAAGCCCTCGGAGAGCCACAGCGGGGTGGCCGGGGAGGTCAGCGCGCGGGTGGCGACATGGGCGGTCTCGTGGGTGAGCACCACACGGCGGCCGAAGTCGCCGAGCACGCCGTACGCCTCGGGGTTGACGATGATCCGGTCGGCCGGGGCGGCACCCGCGCCACCCACCTCACCCGTCGTGACCGCCGCGATGCCCCGGTAGCTGGAGGCGGGCGCCCCCAGCAGGGCGGCCATGGTGTCCAGCGAGGCCGGCATCTCGACCACCACCCGCCCCGCCCACTTCCCCCGCCAGGCCGCGCCCACGGCGGGCACCGCCCGGTCGGCGAGGTCCGCGAGGGCCCGCAGCCGCCCCCGGTCCTGGCCGACGCCGAGGACGAGGCTGTGCGTGCCGCGCACCACCGTCACCGTGCCCTGCTCCCACAGTTGCCGGCCGCCGTCGCGGTCGTCCTGGGCGGCGACGTACCACCGGCCGTCGCGTTCGACGAGCGTCAGCCGCGCGGGGGCCGTGACGGGCGCGGTGTCGTAGCCGGCGATCCGGTAGCGCAGCTCGGCCTCGACGGCGACGCGGCGGCCGTCGCCGGGAGCGGGGGCGAACCCTCCCCTGCGCACCAGCCGATAGCCGTAGGCGGCCAGCGGTACGTCCTTGAGCCGGTCGAACACCTGCTGCCGTGCGGCGCGGTAGCCCGTCGCCCGAGGGTCCACGGCGGCCAGGAAGCCGGCCTCGTCACGGCCGCGCAGCGCGTCGGCCCACCGGTCCAGCAGGCGCTGCACCGACCTGTCGTCGGCCCCCGGGCCCGCCGAGGAGCCCATCGACCCGCAGCCGGTCAGGGCCTGGGCGCCGAACAGGACCACTGCCAGGCCGCACGCCACGCGTCTTCCGCCCCACCGCTGTCGCCCTGTCACGCCCCGCATCGTACGAGCCGCGGGGCGTGCGACAGGTGTTCAGGGCGCGCTCATGGCCGGGTGACGGAGGAAATCGGCATCATGTTGGCCGGGTCGTAGCGGACCCGGGCACCGGGGTAGGGGGCGTGCACGACCTGCCCATTGCCCACGTACATGCCCACGTGGCTGGCGTCGGACCGGTAGATCACCAGGTCGCCGGGCTGGGCCTCCGACAGCGAGACGTGCCGGCCGGCGTTCCGCTGCGCCTGCGAGGTGCGCGGCAGGCCCACGCCCGCGCGCCCGTACGCCCACATCATGAGCCCCGAGCAGTCGAAGGCGCCCGGGCCGGTGGCGCCCCAGGCGTACGGGGAGCCGACGGCGGAGCGCGCGGCCATGGCGGCCGCGGCCCCCCGCGAGGAGGTGGGGGCGAGGCTCGGCAGCGCGGCGGCGAGGACCCCGTCGCCGCGGTCGGACCGCGACGCGCGGCCGTATTCCTCCCGGTCCGCGGTGGGCAGCGAGTTCAGCAGCCTGCGGGCCGTGGCGAGCTTCCGCTCGACCTCCTGCTTGTGGCGGACGACGGCCCGGCGGCCCTCCTCGAGGTCCGCGAGAATCCGGGCCGCCTCCGCCCGCTCCTGGCGCAGTTCGCGCTGCGCGCCCTGGAGGGTCCGCAGCTGGTCGGCCTGCCGACCGGTGACCCGGTCGAGGGTGGCGGCCCGCTCCAGATAGCCGTCGGGGTCGGAGGACAGCAGCAGTTCGATGGCCGGGTCCATGGCGCCGCCGGTGCGGTACTGCGCGGTGGCGATCATGCCGAGGGCGGTGCGCAGCCGGTTGACCCGCTCCTGGCCGCGCGCGACCCGGTCGGCGGCCCGCTCCACCCGCTCGCGCAGGCCGTCGGTGCGCTCGTCGGCGGCGTTGAACTTCTCGGTGGCCCGCTCCGCTTCCTCGTAGAGCCGGTCGACCTGTGCCTTCACCGTCCCCGAAGCCCGGTTGCCGTCCGCCCCTTCGCCGGGCCGGGCGTCCGCGGGTGCCGCCGACAGGGCGGCGGCCGCGGTGGCCATGGCGGCGGACAGAACGGTGACCCGGACGGACCGGTTGAGACCGGTCGGCGCGGAACGGCGATGGAACGCCACGGGAAGCCGCACTCCCTTTCACTGTGTGCGGCCCCTGCCGCCCGGGGTCGGGCGTACGACAGCGGGGCACCGCGCGCCAGACAGTAGCGGCGCGATCACCCCGGGTTCAAAGACCGTGCGGGGCGGGAAACGTGACGCCCCGCCGGAGACGCAGGTCACCGGCGGGGCGTGGAGTCAGCGAAGGGTTCCGGGATTCACCCGAAAGGGCGGTGTGTCGCTCAGGCCCGTCACGGAGGACGGGCCTGGGGCGCACCCGGGGTGCGGATGGGGCTCGTGGGGGCCGCGAGAGGGCGGCCCGGAGCCCCCGGCAGGTATCAGCCGACGCGCACGCCGAACTGGAAGGGCATGTTGCCCATGGCCTCGTAGCGCACGTTGGCGCCGGGCTTCGGGGCGTGCAGCACCTGGCCGTTGCCCGCGTACAGACCGACGTGGTGCAGATCGCCGTAGAAGATCACCAGGTCACCGGGCTTGAGGGAGCCCTGGTCGTAGATGCGGGTGCCGGCGTTCGCCTGGTCCTGCGACATCCGGGGCAGGGTGACACCCGCCTGCGAGTACGCCCAGGAGGTCAGCCCGGAGCAGTCGAAGGAGTTGGGGCCGGTCGCGCCCCAGACGTACGGGGAGCCGATCTTGCTCTGGGCGGCGCCGAGCGCACCGCCGGCGCGCTGCGACTCGGGCACGGGCTTGTCCGAGCCCCCGGGGTCCGTGCGGCTGCCGCCGGAGCGGCTCGCGCGGTCGGCGGCGTCCTTGCCCTCCTGCGCCTTGTCCGCGCCCGTGACCTCGGCCTTCTCCTTGGCCGTGAGGGTGTTGAGGAGTTCCTGGGCATCGGAGAGCTTGTCCTGGATCTCCTTCTTCTTGTCCCCCAGCGCCTTGCGCGTGGACTCCAGGTCGGCGAGCTTGTCGGCGGCCTCCTGGCGCTCCTGCTTCAGGGTGCGCTGCTTGCCGGCTATCTGACGGAGCGTCTCCGCCTGCTTGGCGGTGAGCTGGTCGAGCGTGGAGGCCCGCTCCAGATAGCTGTCCGGGTCGGAGGACAGCAGCAGTTGCAGGGAAGGGTCGATGCTGCCGGTGCGGTACTGCGCGGTGGCCATCGAACCGAGGCTGTTGCGGAGCTTGTTCAGCTCCTCCTGGCCGCGCGCGACCTTGTCCTGGAGGTCGCCGACCTGCTTGTCCAGCTTGTCCTGCTTCTCCTTGGCCCCGTTGTACTTCTCGGTGGCCTGCTCGGCTTCCTCGTAGAGCTTGTCGACCTTCGACTTGACGTCCTGCTTGGACGCCTGGGGATCGGCGTGCGCACCCTGGGCCGAGAGGGCGACGGCCGCCGCGGCGGTCGCGGTGAGCACGGTCACCCGGGCGCGGCCCGGCTGCTTGGGTCGACGGTGGGACGCCACGGAGACGAGCTCCTTTTCCTGGGGCCGCCTACCGCGCAGGCTCCGCGGGCTCGGCGGGACCCTCGCCGTCACCCCGAATGGATGAACAACCGCGCGAAGGTTCGAGGCCCGACCTTAGTGAACTTCCCGCATTCCGTTCAAACTCTGCCGCGAAATAACCCGGCCACCGAGGCATCTTTTACGAAGATGACACAGTAGGTGACGGTCGCCCCACGCTCAGGTACGCGCAAGTCGCTTGAGCAGCAAGGCCGATGCCACCGGCCGCGCGCCCGCCTTCGCGACGCCGTCGGCCACCTCCCGGTCCGTGGAGACCACGACCACCGGCCGGCCCGGCGGCTCGGCCCGCACCAGCTGCCGGATCAGCTCGTCCGCCGTCACCCCGGCCTTGCTGAACAGCACCCGCACCCCGCGCGGCGGCGCGAGCAGCACCGGCGCGGCCAGCTCGGCGCCGTCGAAGACGCACGTCATCTCCGCGCCCGTCTGCGCGGCCAGCATCGCGAGCCCGCCCAGCAGCCGCAGCCGCTGCTTGTCCAGCGGCATCGTCGGATAGCCGGTCTTGGTGACGTTGTAGCCGTCGACCACCAAGTGCGCCTGCGGCAGCGCCAGCAGTTGGTCCAGCAGCGCCGGATCGGTCTCCGACAGCGCGCGATTGGCGATGTCCTTGGGCGTCATCCGGCCCGGCTCCACCGCGTCCACCGTGTCCGCCGGGCGCACCGACGCCGGCGGCAGAGCCAGCTCGCGCCGCAGCCCCTGCGCCGCGTCCAGGACGGTGTCGAGCAGCAGCCGCAGCCGCATGTCCTCCACGCTGCGCCCCTCGCGCACCGCACGACGGCTCGACTCCAGCGCCGACTCGGCCTCCGCCAGCCGCGCCTTGAGCCGCCGCGCCTCGCCCAGGGCCGCCGTCTTCTCGGCCGCGGCGGCCGAGCGCACACTCTCCAGCTCGGCCTGCGCCTTGCGCAGCGCCGCCTCACCGCGCCGCACATCACTGACCGCGCTGCGCAGCTTGCGCTGCGCGGCCTCGGCCTCCTTGCGCACGGTGTCCAGCTCCGCGCGGGCCCGGTCGGAGTCCGTACGGGCCTCGGCGCGCGCGGCGGCCAGCTCCTCGCGCAACTGCCGCAATTCGCGCTGCGCCTCCTGGCCCGCCCGCTCGGCGCCGGCCCGCTGGGCCTCCTCGCCGGCCGCGGTGACCAGCTTGACCCAGCCGAGCGGCCGCAGCACATAGGCCATGGCCGCCACGTCCTCCGGGTCCGCGGCGGCCGGCGGGGACCCGGCGTCCAGCGCCTCGGCCAGCTCGGACCCGCCCTCGCGCAGCCGGGCGGAGATGCGCTGCCGGAAGACGGCGTCGTTCTCCACCGCGGCGGCCATGGCGTTGCCCGCGAACTTGGCCCGCCGACTCGGCGTGAACCGGGCGTACTGCCGCAACTGCGGGGGCAGTTCGGCGACCGTCAGCCCACCGAACGCCTCCGCGACGAGCCCGACGACCCGTCGCCTGATCCCCTCGGGCAGCGGACGGTCGAGCACCTCGGCAACACCGTCGGCACCGCCGGCGTCACCGGCCGACTCGCCGCCTGTGTGCTCCACCACCGTTCAACGCTCCCGTTCTTCAGGCGCCCGCGCCCGGCCGGTCCACCAGCTCGATCTGGTCGACCGCGTTGCACCAGCGGCAACGCACGGACTCGATGGTCTCACTGACCACCTCGCGCTCCTCCACGTTCGGCTCTCCCGCCAGGTCGAGGTGGACGTACTCGACGGCCCTGGTCGAACGGGTCACGTCGAACCGGGTGAGATTGCCGCACAGCGTGCAGCGCCACCGGGTCTCGGCTGTCGGCTGGGGAACACCCATCGTGTCGTCCGTCCTCGTCGTCTGCTGCCACGGCCCCCGGGCGGGCCGCGGCGTCGAACCGCGGGAGTGCCTTCCCCGTAACCCTACGGCCTGCCGGTCTCGCGACGCGGTGCGCAGGCCCGCGCGGACGGCCCGGCGAGGCACTCTGGGCAGGTTGCGCACGGTACGCAATGATCTGACCATGATCGGAAAGGTAGTACGTCTCGGGAAGGCGGCACTCCCCGGCCCCTCCGACGGTGCCCCCGCGACCCGTGTGCCGACCCCCGTGATGACCTACACCCTCCTCGGCATCTGCTGTGTCGTCTTCCTCCTCGGCCCCGCTTCGGGCTTCAACGCCTCCTACGGCACCGGCGCCGAGCTGATCGCCGCGCAGACCACCTACTTCGAGCGCTGGGGCGTGGTGCCCGAGGAGCTGTGGCTCGGCCCGCCGCTGGAGCTGTGCACGCCCTTCACCGCCCTCTTCGTACACGGCAACTGGCTGCACCTGCTGGGGAACATGCTCTTCCTCTACGTCTTCGGCGCGATGACGGAGGAGCGGCTGGGGCGGATCCCCTTCGCCCTTCTCTATCTCGCCACGGGCTATCTGGCGCTGCTCGGCTACGCGGCCGTGCACGCCCACTCCGCCCAGACGCTCGTCGGCGCGTCCGGGGCGATCTCCGGGGTGCTCGGTGCGTTCCTCTATCTCTTCCCCAAGGCCCGTGTCACCAGCCTCTTCCCGTTCCTCTTCTTTCTGCCGCTGCGGTTTCCGGCGTGGGCCGTGCTGCTCTTCTGGTTCGCGCTCCAGTGGCTCGCCGCACGCACGGCGGGCGACCGCCCCGGGGTGGCCTACCTGGCCCACGTGATGGGCTTCTGCCTCGGCTTCCTCTGCACGTGGGCCCGCTGCGGACCTGCGGATAGAGTGAAGGCCGCAGCCAGGTCCCACGAGGAGTCGCCCGCTCCCGGGGGCGACCCCGGGACCCCCGATAGGAGCCAGCCGTGATCACTTCGATCGTGCTCATCAAGACCGACGTGGACCGGATCCCCGAGATCGCCGAGAAGATCGCCGCGCTGGAGGGCGTCAGCGAGGTCTATTCGGTCACCGGCGCGCACGACCTGATCGCCATGGTGCGGGTGGCCCGGCACGACGACCTCGCGGACGTCATCCCCGGCCGCATCAGCAAGGTCCCCGGCGTGGCCTCCACGGAGACGCACATCGCGTTCCGCACGTACTCCAGCCACGACCTGGAAGCGGCCTTCGCGATCGGCCTCGACTCGTAGCGAGTCCGGCCGGGGGGCCGTGTCGTCCGCACCACCGCTGCGCGGCGGTGTCCTCAATCTCCCCCAGCTACCGCTGGGAGGTGCCCCCAGCGGGCTTGATGTGGCTGAGCTCAGCCACAACCAGCCCGTCCGGCGATTGAGGACGCGCCCGCAGGGCGCCCGCCGCCGCAGGCGGCAAGACCGGCCCGCAGCCGAAGGTCCGGCTATACGGGCACGCAGCGCCCACCCTCCGTCCGGTAGGACCACCGCGCGCCGTTCCGGACCAGTTCCCCCACCGCCGTCACGAACCGCTCGACGTGCTCGTCCGGCGTGCCCGCGCCGAAGCTGACACGGAGGGCGTTGAGCTGCGGCCCGTCGTCGGCGGCGCCGTCCGGCGCCCCGCACTCGCCCGGCTCGTCGGACTGTTCCCCCAGGAGCGTCCGCACCAGCGGGTGCGCGCAGAAGAGCCCGTCGCGGACCCCGATCCCGTACTCCGCGGAGAGCGCCGCGGCGAAGTGCGAGCTGTTCCAGCCCTCCACGACGAAGGAGATGACGCCCACCCGCGGGGCGTCGTCGCCGAACAGCGAGAGCACCTTGACCCCGGGCACCTCCGCGAGGCCCGCCCGTACCGCCTCGACGAGGCGCTGCTCACGCGCGACGAGCCGCTCGAAACCGGCCTCCGTGAGCGCCTTGCAGGCCGCGGCGATGGCGTACACCCCGATGACGTTGGGCGAGCCCGCCTCGTGCCGGGCGGCGGTGTCGTGCCACTCGACGTCCACCCCGCCGCCGACGCGACGCGCGACCTTGCGGCTCGCCCCGCCGCCCGCCAGATACGGCTCGCCGGCCTGGAGCCAGTCCGCGCGCCCGGCCAGCACACCGGCGCCGAACGGCGCGTACAGCTTGTGCCCGGAGAAGGCGACCCAGTCGACGTCCAGCTCCGTGACGTCCACCGGGTGGTGGGGGGCAAGCTGCGCGGCGTCCAGCACGATCCGGGCGCCGTGCGCGTGCGCGGCGGCGGCCAGCTCCCGCACGGGCCACAGCTCACCCGTCACATTGGACGCACCGGTCACACAGACCAGGGCCGGGCCGTACGGCTCCCGGGCGGCGAGGGCCTCCTCCAGCGTCCGGACCGCCTGGCCCGGGGTGCGCGGTGCGTCGAGGTAGGTGACATCGACGTCCTCGCGCCGCTCCCACGGCAGCAGCGAGGCGTGGTGCTCGGTCTCGAAGACGAAGACCCGGGTACCGGCCGGGACCACGGCCGCGAGCAGGTTCAGCGAGTCGGTGGTGGAGCGGGTGAAGACGACCTGGTCGGCGGGGCGGCAGCCGAGGAAGGCGGCCACGTCCGCCCGGCTGTTCTCGAACAGATCGGTCGACAACTGCGAGAGGTAACCGGCCCCGCGGTGCACGCTCCCGTAGTAGGGCGCGTACGCCGCGACGTCGTCCCACACCCGCCGCAGCGCCGGGGCGCTGGCCGCATAGTCGAGCGCCGCGTACGGCACTTCACCCCCCGTGACGAGCGGCACCCGCACGTCGTGGCCGAGGACCGGCAGAGGCGCGTCGGCGGGGGCCTCGACGGTGGCGGTGGTGGCAGTGGCAGTGGCGGCAACAGGGCATGCGGACATGGCGAATTCTCCTGCAGACAGGGGGGATTGCGGATACGCACGCGGGAAGGCGTCACCGGCGTGCGGGAAACCGAACTCCGGCGCGCGGCACAGTGCGCGCGGAGTTCACGGGAAACGGGCCGTAGGCCCTATCGCATTCGCTGCATCACGGAAGAAGCTCCCTCGACGACCAGGATCCCTGGCGAGGGATCCGCGCTTGCCGCAGACCTCTTGTCTGCGGCCCGGTCATCACCCGGGGCACCCCGCCACGGAAGGAGGGTTGCCGGACAGCGGGCCGGGGCCTATGTCGCTGTCACTCGTGACCTGGCGAAGATTATGGCACAGCGGATCTCCTGGCGGTATGGGAGTCCGCATGCCGGGCGGTCCTGCGGGCCGTGGCGTGTGCACCTCCGCTGCGCGGCGGTGTCCGGGGTCGGGGGGGGGGGGGGGGGAAAAAAAAAAAAACCCCACGGGAAGAAGAAACCCAAAAAGACAACACACACACCCAAAAAAAAAA
>NZ_JBVIQR010000012.1:117444-178014 GCF_055576875.1 Streptomyces sp. NPDC033229
GGTCCGCCTTCGTGGCGGTCCTGTGGGCTGGGGCGTGTGAACTTCTGCGACGGCACTTTGTCCGGCGATTGAGGACGCGCCCGCAGGGCGCCCGCCGCCGCAGGCGGCAAGACGGACCGCCGTCGGCAGGACGGACCGTAGTCGAGAACCCGCCGGCCAGGCTATCCGTTGCTGGCCATGACCCAGCGGTCCAGCGCCCGCTTCGCCGCGCCCGAGTCGATCGACTCCGCCGCCTTCGCGAGGCCCGCCGTGATCTGCTCGTCCAGCGGGGCACCGGTCGGCTCCAGGGCGACCAGCGCCGCCGCCGAGTTGAGCAGCACCGCGTCCCGCACGGGGCCGCTCTCGCCGTCCAGCAGCCGTCGGGCGACATCGGCGTTGTACGAGGCGTCCGCGCCCCGCAGTGCCTCCACGGGCACCAGGTCGATCCCCACGTCCCGCGGGTCGAAGGCCTCCCGGCGCACTTCGCCGCCGCCGACGATCCACACCTGCGAGGTCGCGGTGGTGGTCAGCTCGTCCAGCCCGTCGTCGCCGCGGAAGACGAGCGCGGAGGCGCCGCGCTCGGCGAGGACGCCGGCCAGGATGGGGGCCATCCGGGCGTCGGCGACGCCGGTCGCCTGGGCCTTGACCCGCGCGGGGTTGGTCAGCGGGCCGAGCACGTTGAACGTGGTGCGGATGCCCAACTCGCGGCGGGCGGGCGCCACATGGCGCAGGGCGGGGTGGAACTTCACCGCGAAGCAGAAGGTGATGCCGGCCTCCTCGGCCACCTCCACCACCCGGCGCGGGGTGAGGTCCAGATTGACGCCCAGCTTCTCCAGCACGTCCGAGGCGCCACTGGCGGAGGAGGCGGCGCGGTTGCCGTGCTTGACGACCTTCGCGCCGGTGCCGGCCACGACGATCGCGGACATGGTGGAGATGTTGACGGTCTTGGCGCCGTCGCCGCCCGTGCCGACGATGTCCACGCTCGGGCCGGGCACCTCGATGAGGTTGGCGTGCGCGTACATGGTCCGGACGAGTCCGGAGATCTCCGCGACCGTCTCGCCCTTGGCGCGCAGCGCCACCGCGAAGCCCGCGATCTGGGCGTCGGTCGCCTCACCGCGCATGATCCGGTCCATGGCCCAGGCGGTGTCGTCCGCGCTCAGGTCGACACCATCGAGGAGGGCGTCGAGCACACCCGGCCAGGTGCGGGCCGTCGCGCTGTCGCCGCCTGCCGGGGTCACAACGTTCATGGTCCACGCTCCTGGTGGTCGAATCCGTGATGCCGCGGTGTTCGCGGTGTTCGCGGGTCCAGCCTATCCAGGACCGGGGACGGCGAAGAGCCCCGTCCAGCGCATGGACGGGGCTCTTGCCGTGGCGATCAGTGATCGGTCAGTCGGGGATCAGTGGTGGCCGTGGCCGCTGGTGATCTCCTCGTACTCCTCCGCGGTGGCCTTGGGGATGTGCGTCCCCTCGCCGTAGAAGCCCTTCGAGAGCTTCACGCGGAGCTTCTGCGTGGCGCTCAGCTTGCGCTTCACACCGTTCTCGTCGACCTCGGGGCCGAGCTCGAGCGGCTTGGGCTGCTCGTGCGCGGTGAGGGTGTGCAGGGCCTCCTGCGACAGCGGCTCGTGGACCTCGACGAACTCACCGTGCGGCAGGCGCTTGATGATGCCGGACTCGCGTCCGTGCAGCACCTTGTCCCGGTCGCGGCGCTGGAGACCCATGCAGATCCGTCGCGTGGCGATGAAGGTCAGCACCGGCACCACGAAGAAGCCGATCCGGACGAACCAGGTGATGGCGTTGATCGAGAGGTGGAAGTGCGTGGCCCAGAGGTCGTTTCCACCACCGATCAGCAGCACGAAGTACACGCTGATCCAGGAGGCACCGAACGCGGTGCGCGTCGGGGCGTTGCGCGGGCGGTCCAGCAGGTGATGCTCCCGCTTGTCGCCGGTCACCCAGGACTCGATGAACGGGTAGACCGCGATGGCCGCGAGGACCAGCGGGAAGATCACCAGCGGGATGAACACGCCCAGGACCAGGGTGTGGCCCCAGAGGTTGATCTCCCAGCCCGGCATGACACGGATCAGGCCCTCGGAGAAGCCCATGTACCAGTCGGGCTGCGCGCCGGTGGACACCTGGTCCGGCCGGTACGGGCCGATCGCCCAGATCGGGTTGATCGTCGCGATGGCGGAGACCGCCGCGATCACACCGAAGACCAGGAAGAAGAAGCCTCCGGCCTTGGCCATGTAGACCGGCAGCAGCGGCATGCCGACCACGTTCTTGTTCGTCCGGCCGGGGCCGGGGAACTGGGTGTGCTTGTGGAAGAACACCAGGATCAGGTGCGCCACCAGCAGACCGAGCATGATGCCCGGCAGCAGCAGGACGTGGATGGAGAAGAACCGCGGCACGAAGTCCGAGCCGGGGAACTCGCCGCCGAAGAGGAAGAACGAGATGTACGTACCGACGATCGGCACGGACAGGATCGCGCCCTCCATGAAGCGGACGCCGGTGCCCGAGAGCAGGTCGTCCGGCAGGGAGTAGCCGGTGAAGCCGGTGAACATGCCCAGCACGAACAGCAGGAAGCCGAACAGCCAGTTGACCTCACGCGGCTTGCGGAAGGCACCCGTGAAGAAGACGCGCATCATGTGCACGAACATCGCCGCGAGGAAGATCAGCGCACCCCAGTGGTGGATCTGCCGGATCAGCAGACCGCCACGGACGTCGAAGCTGATGTTGAGCGTCGACTGGAACGCCTCGGACATCCGCATGCCCTGCATGGGGACGTACGAGCCGTGGTAGACGACCTCGTTCATGCTCGGGTGGAAGAACAGCGTCAGATACACACCCGTGAGGATGATGATGATGAAGCTGTAGAGCGCGACCTCACCCAGCATGAAGGACCAGTGGTCCGGGAAGATCTTGCGCATGTTGGCCTTGGCCAGGCCGTAGATGCCCAGTCGGCCATCCGCCCAGTCGGCCATCCGCTCACCGGCTGGCGCCTTGCGCTGGTTGTCAGCTGTAGTACTCATCCGCGCTCCCAGTAGGCAGGACCGACGGGCTCGGCGAAGTCGCCCATGGCCTCAAGGTAGCCCTTGTCATTGACCTTGATCCGCAGCTGCGGAAGCGCGTGACCGGCCGGGCCGAAGATCACTCGTCCGCCGTCGGCGAGGTCGAAGGTCGACTGGTGGCACGGGCAGAGCACGTGGTGGGTCTGCTGCTCGTACAGGCTGATCGGGCAGCCGACGTGCGTGCAGATCTTGGAGAACGCGACGATGCCGTCGGCCGACCAGTCGAGTTCCCGCTTGTCCTTGATGTTCTCCGGACGGAGCCGGACGATCATCAGGGCCGCCTTGGCGATCTCCTTCTGGAAGTCGTGGTCCTCCTCCTTCATGCCCTCGGGCATGGCGAAGGTGAGGGACCCGACCTGGATGTCCTCGGGGCGCAGCGGCTGATTCGTGTTCTGGTTGATCAGCATCTTGCCCGCGGACCAGGCGGTCTTGCGGAGCTTGGTGCCCGGCAGCGGACCGAGGTCGCGCAGCAGCACCACACCGGAGAGCGGCACCAGGGCCAGCGCGCCGAACATGGTGTTGCGGATCAGCTTGCGGCGGCCGAACGTCGACTCCTCCGCGCCCTGCTTGAAGTCGGCCAGGACCTTGGCCTTGACCTCGGGCTCGGCGGCGATGGGGTGCCGCTCGTCGGCGTGCTCGACGTCGGACATCAGGGTGCGGGCCCAGTGGACCGCGCCCGCGCCGATGCAGAACAGCGCCACGCCGAGGGTCATGCCCAGGGCGAAGTTCAGCGCGCTGATGTGACCGATCGGGAAGATGTAGACGATCTTGTCGACCGGCAGCGTCACATACGAGGCGATGAAGCCGACGGTGGCCAGCATCGACAGGACGAACAGGAACGCGACCACGCGCTCGGAGCGCTTGGCGGCCCGCTCGTCGATGTCCTGGATGCGGTGCTCGTGCGGCGGCAGGCCCGGGTCGGCGAACGGGTCGCCCGCGACGGCCACGGCGGTGGCGTGCGCGTCGCCCTGCGTGCTCGGCAGGTTCTCTTCTGGAATGTCTTGGCTACTCATGACTTCTTGGCCTTAGCGGTGTGGGCCGCGACCCAGATGGCGACGGCGATCATCGCACCCAGGCCGAAGATCCACGCGAACAGACCCTCACTGACCGGGCCGAGCCCACCCAGTTCGAGGCCGCCCGGGCTCTCCGACTTGGTGCTGTTGACCGTGTCGAGGTACGCGATGATGTCCTTCTTGTTCTTCTCCGTCATCGTGGTGTCGGGGAAGGAAGGCATGTTCTGCGGGCCGGTCTGCATGGCCTCGTAGATGTGCTTCGGGTCGACATCGTCGAGCGGCGGGGCGTACTTGCCGTTCGAGAGAGCGCCACCCTTGCCGGTGAAGTTGTGGCACTGGGCGCAGTTCGTACGGAAGAGCTCCCCACCCTTGGCGATGTCCGCGCCGTCCGGGCTGTACTGGCTCTTGGAAGGAACCGAGGGGCCGGCGCCGAGCGAGGCGATGTACGCGGCGAGCTGGTCGATCTCGGCCTGCGAGTAGATCGCCTTCTTCTTGGGCGCCTGGGCGCCCTGCTGCTGCAGCGGCATACGGCCGGTGGCGACCTGGAAGTCGACGGCCGCGGCACCCACGCCGACCAGGCTCGGGCCGTCGGTGGTGCCCTGACCGCCGGTGCCGTGGCAGCTTGCGCAGCCCACGGAGTAGAGCTTCTTGCCCTCCTCGATGGCAAGGGACTGGGCGGTGTCATCGGCCTTGGCCGTGTCCGCGGGCGCGAACGCGGCGTACAGCCCCCCAGTTACCGCCAGCGCGAAGAGTAGGACGACGACCGCCGCCAGCGGATGGCGTCGTCGTGCGGAGAGCTTTTTCACGGATTACCCCGGTGTCAGGATCTTCTGCGTCGATGCTGGACTGTTGGTCCGGTGCGGGACCGATTACTTGATCAAGTAGATCGTGGCAAAGAGCCCGATCCAGACCACGTCGACGAAGTGCCAGTAGTAGGACACGACGATGGCCGCCGTCGCCTGGTGGTGGGTGAACCTCTTGGCCGCGTACGTCCTGCCCAGGACCAGCAGGAAGGCGATGAGACCGCCCGTCACATGCAGGCCGTGGAAGCCGGTCGTCAGGTAGAAGGCCGAGCCGTACGGGTCGGAGGAGAGCGAGAGCCCGTCCTTCTTGACCAGTTCGGTGTACTCGAAGACCTGGCCGCCGATGAAGATGGCACCCATCACGAAGGTGACCGTGAACCAGGTGCGCAACTTCTTCACGTCGCCACGCTCGGCCGCGAAGACACCGAGCTGGCAGGTGAGGGAGGAGAGCACCAGGATCGTGGTGTTGGTCGCCGAGAACGGAAGGTTCAGGCTGTCCGCCATTTCCTTCCAATGGTCGGCGCCCATCACCGATCGCAGGGTGAAGTACATCGCGAAGAGGGCCGCGAAGAACATCAGCTCGGAACTCAGCCAGATGATGGTTCCGACGCTGGTGAGGTTCGGTCGGTTGACCGAGGGGTGCGCGTGCCCGGTATCTACTGCTGTTGCTGTCGCCACGACCGACATTATGTCGGTCCCTTATCTCGCGCTCACTCCGGGGGGTGCCGTTCGGTGTGTCAAGGGCGTATGCACTGCTCGTACGGCTCATTACGAGCGTCCCCCAAAGGGGGGAAGCAGACGTTCCGCAGGGCTCCGCGGGCCCCGTCACGACCGGTGCTGACGGCATGTCCGGCCGATCTTCCCCGATGCCGACCCCTCCTCCGGCGCGGCGCTCGCGGAGTAGCATCCGGCAGGCGGCGCCCGCCCCCGGGAATCCGCCCGCACGCTTGTCCGCACTTCTGTTCACGAGCCTGTTCATGAGCCTGGAGGAACGATGCAGCCGACTGCCACGGTGCTGGTCTACAGCGACGACGCGGGCACCCGGGAGCAGGTGCGGCTGGCCGCGGGACGGCGTCCCGCGACCGATGTGCCGCCCGTGCAGTACGTGGAGTGCGCGACCCTGCCCGCCGTTCTGAAGACCCTGGACGAGCGGCACATCGACGTGTGCGTGCTGGACGGCGAGACGGCCCCCGCCGGCGGCATGGGCGTCTGCCGGCAGCTCAAGGACGAGGTCTTCCACTGCCCGCCCGTGCTGCTGCTCATCGGGCGCCCGCAGGACGCCTGGCTGGCCACCTGGAGCCGGGCGGAGGCGGTGGTGACCCACCCGGTGGACCCGGTGGCGTTCGCCGACGCGCTGGCCGGGCTGCTGCGCGCCCGCCCCGCCGTCGAGGCCTGAGGGGCCCCTCGGCACCCCCGGCGGGCCCAGCGGGGCCCGCCGCCTACACCCTCGGTCGCAGACGGGCCGCATCGGCGGGGCTGCTCCCGTCGTGCTTCCCGGCCACGAGGGCACTGCCCTGGCGCCATGTCTCCCAGGGCATGTTCCAGTCGCCGAAGCCGTTGTCGAACGGCGTCATCGTCTCCCCCGCGCTGCCGATGACCTTCACGATGTCGCCGACCTTGACGGTGTCGAAGAACCACTTGGCGTTGTCGGTGCTCATCCCCGTACAGCCGTGGCTGACGTTGTCCGCCCCCTGCGAGCCCACGGACCAGGGGGCGGCGTGCACGTACTCGCCGCTCCAGGTGACCCGGGTGGCCCAGTAGACCGGCAGGTCGTAGGAGTCGGAACTGCCCTCGGCGATGCCGATGCTGGTGCCGCGCATCCGTACGAAGGATTCCCGGCCGAGGATCACCTTGACCCCGTTGCGGGTGGCGTAGCCGGGCTTGCCGGTGGTCACCGGGATGGACCGGATCTGCTGGCCGTTGCGCAGCACGGTCATGTAGTGGGCGCTCGCGTCCGTGACGGCCTCGACGCGGTCGCCTGTGGTGATCCTCAGGGGCGCGGAGGGGCCGCCGTAGAGACCGGCGCCCACCTTGATGCCGTTCAGGTGGGAGCGCACGTCGATGGTGGCGTGGGCGGGCCAGTACTCGCGCGGACGGTAGTGCAGCGTCCGGTCGTCCACCCAGTGCCAGGCGCCCTCGACGGCGGGGGTGGAGTCGACGCGCAGGGAGCGTTCGATGACGGCCCGCGCGGCGGGGTCCGGGGCGGGGGCGCTGAGTTCGGCGGTGATGGGCTGTCCGACGCCGTAGGTGCCCTTCTGCGGGCCGAAAGCGACCCGTAGCAGGCGGTCGGCCGCGCTGGTGTCGAAACCGAGCGTCCGGCGCCCCTGGGCCCCGTCCTCGTCCTCCACGCTGACGCGCACGGTGTAGTGCGCGCCGGCGGACAGCGCGCCGGTGCTGTGCCAGCTGGAACCGTCGGCCGCCAGCTCGCCCTTGACGTACCGCCCGGCGGCGTCCGTCGCGGTGACGTCGGTGATCTTGTCACCGTGCTCGGCCCGTACTTCCAGGGGCTTGCTCGGATCGGCGGGCTTGCCTTCCCGGGCACTGGTGAGGGCCACGTTCCGGGTGGCGTCGTAGGGCTTGGCGGCCAGTGGGTTGGACGAGCCGCCGCACGCGGCGGCCCCCAGCGCCACGGGAACCACCAACAGGGCGCAGGCGAGCACCGTGCGGCGTCGAGGTGAGTGGCTCATGTTCACCACCGTAGGGAGGAACCCGGGGCGGGGCTCGCGGGGTGACTCCGAACGGGTGCAAACGGGATCGGGCCCCGCACACCGAGGTGTGCGGGGCCCGATCGCCGAGGTGCGGTGAACCTACTGGTTCTGGTCCGCCCCGCGGTAGAACTCGAACACCCAGCCGAAGAGACCGATCATGATGATCGGCGCTCCGAAGAACATCAGCCACCAGCCGAAGATGACGCCCAGGAAGGCGATCGCGCCACCGACGGCCAGGGACAGCGGCTGCCAGCTGTGCGGGGCGAAGAAGCCCAGCTCGCCGGCGTCGTCCGCGACGTCCGCGTCCTTGTCGTCCTGGGCACCGGTGTCCACCCGGCGCGCGGTGAACGCCAGGTAGTAGCCGATCATGATGCTCAGGCCGAAGGCCATGAACAGCGCCGTGGTGCCGACCGGCTCCTTCGACCAGACGCCGTAGACGGCCGCCATGGCGAGGATGAAGACGGCGAGCCAGATGAACATCCGTCCTTGGATCTTCACTTGCCGGCCTCCTTGCCACCCGCGAGGGCCTTGTCATCCGCGGAGAGGTTCTCTTCGAGCTCGAGAGCCGCGATCTCCGGGTGGTGCAGGTCGAACGCCGGGGATTCGGACCGGATCCGCGGCAGGGTGAGGAAGTTGTGCCGCGGCGGCGGGCAGGACGTCGCCCACTCCAGCGAACGGCCGTAACCCCACGGGTCGTCGACCTCCACCTTCTTGCCGTACTTCGCGGTCTTCCACACGTTGTACATGAAGGGGAGCATCGACAGACCGAGCAGGAACGAGCTGATCGTCGAGATGGTGTTCAGCAGGGTGAAGCCGTCGGCCGCGAGGTAGTCCGCGTAGCGACGCGGCATGCCCTCGGCACCCAGCCAGTGCTGCACCAGGAACGTGCCGTGGAAGCCCACGAACAGCGTCCAGAAGGTGATCTTGCCCAGTCGCTCGTCCAGCATCTTGCCCGTGAACTTCGGCCACCAGAAGTGGAAGCCGGAGAACATCGCGAACACCACGGTGCCGAAGATGACGTAGTGGAAGTGCGCGACCACGAAGTACGAGTCGGAGACGTGGAAGTCCATCGGGGGCGAGGCCAGGATGACGCCGGTCAGACCACCGAAGGTGAAGGTGATCAGGAAGCCGACGGCCCACAGCATCGGGGTCTCGAAGGACAGCGAGCCCTTCCACATGGTGCCGATCCAGTTGAAGAACTTCACACCGGTCGGGACCGCGATCAGGAAGGTCATGAAGGAGAAGAAGGGCAGCAGCACACCACCGGTGACGTACATGTGGTGCGCCCACACCGTCACCGACAGACCGGCGATCGAAATCGTCGCGGCGATCAGACCGATGTAGCCGAACATCGGCTTACGGGAGAAGACCGGGATGACCTCGGAAATGATGCCGAAGAACGGCAGCGCGATGATGTACACCTCTGGGTGTCCGAAGAACCAGAAGAGGTGCTGCCAGAGCAATCCGCCGCCGTTGGCCGGGTTGAAGATCTGCGCACCGAATTTGCGGTCCGCCTCCAGGGCGAACAGCGCGGCGGCGAGCACCGGGAAGGCCAGCAGGACCAGGACACCGGTCAGCAGGACGTTCCACGTGAAGATCGGCATGCGGAACATGGTCATGCCGGGCGCGCGCATGCAGATGATCGTGGTGATGAAGTTGACCGAACCGAGGATCGTGCCGAAGCCGGAGAAGGCCAGACCCATGATCCACATGTCGGCGCCGACACCCGGCGAACGGACCGCGTCCGACAGCGGGGTGTAGGCGAACCAGCCGAAGTCGGCGGCACCCTGCGGGGTGAGGAAGCCGGCCACCGCGATCAGCGAGCCGAAGAGGTACAGCCAGTACGCGAACATGTTCAGCCGCGGGAACGCCACATCGGGCGCGCCGATCTGCAGCGGCATGATCCAGTTCGCGAATCCGGCGAACAGCGGCGTCGCGAACATCAGCAGCATGATCGTGCCGTGCATCGTGAACGCCTGGTTGAACTGCTCGTTCGACATGATCTGCGTGCCGGGACGGGCGAGTTCGGCGCGCATGAGGAGCGCCATCACGCCGCCGATGCAGAAGAACGCGAACGACGTGACCAGATACATCGTGCCGATCGTCTTGTGGTCAGTGGTGGTGAGCCACTTGATCACATTACTGCCGGGCTGCTTCTGGCGTACGGGCGGTGCTGCCGTGGCTGTCGCGGCGGCGGCACCCTGGGGTTCGTTGAGGATGCTCACTTGTTCTTGGTCTCCGCGTTCTTCGCGTGAGGGGTCTGCGCGATGCCCGCCGGCTGGTAGCCGGTCTGGCCCTTTGCCGCCAGCTCCTTCAGGTGCGCCCGGTAACGCTCCGGAGAGACGACCTTGACGTTGAAGAGCATCCGGGAGTGGTCCTGGCCGCAGAGCTCGGCGCACTTGCCCATGAAGGTGCCCTCCTTGTTCGGAGTCACCGTGAAGCTGTTGGTGTGCGCCGGGAAGACGTCCTGCTTCATGAGGAACGGCACCACCCAGAAGGAGTGGATGACATCCCGCGAGGTCAGGATGAACTGGACCGTCTCACCCTTGGGCAGCCACAGCGTGGGGCCCGGGTTGTTGTTCTGCGGGTTCCGGTCGCCGGGAACACCGACGTCGTAGACGCCCTCGGCGCCGGCCGGTGCCTTCTTCAGGAACCGGTCGGGGATCGCGTCCAGCTCCTTGTTCTCGCGGAGCGGCTTGGCCGGGGTGGCGGCCTGACCGTCGACGTTCTCCATGTAGTTGAACGCCCAGCTCCACTGGAAGCCGACCACGTTGATGACGTGCTGCGGCTTCTCGGGGTTGGTCAGGAGCTTGTTCTCATCGCGCGCGGTGAAATAGAAGAGCACCGAGACGATGATGATCGGGACCACGGTGTACAGCGCCTCGATGGGCATGTTGTACCGGGTCTGCGGGGGGACCTGCACCTTGCTCCGGCTGCGCCGGTGGAAGATGACGCTCCAGATGATCAGGCCCCACACCAGAACGCCGACCGCGAGGGCGGCGGCCCAGGAGCCCTGCCACAGGGAGAGGATCCGCGGCGCCTCTTCCGTGACGGGAGTGGGCATTCCGAGGCGGGGAAAGTCCTTCGATGTGCAACCGGTGGCGGTCGCAAGGACAGCGCCCGCGGCCAGCGCCTGCAGCAGCTTCCGCCGCACCGGGCGCCGCGACGAGCGGTCGGAGCCGTTGGGACTCACGTAGCGCCTTCCCGAGAGTCTCGCCCGCGCGGTCGGCTGCGGCCGTCTCGGGTCGGTCGCCGGCCCGCTACGGGCAGGGGTTTGGATGTTTATGCGGACCAAACCCTACTGGACGCTATTTGGGGTCGCGCGGGGAGGGTGCCCAACGCGCCGGGTCACTCCCCGAAGGGATGGAATATGGGACTCCGTGGGCCATCTGGAGGACCGTCAGACGGCCGCGACCTGCGGCTGCGGCGTCGGCGGAGCCGATGGAGAGGGCGTGCCGCGCGCGGGCGCGCGAGGTCTGCCGCCGGCCGGGTGGCCGACGGCTTGCCGCCTGCGGCGGCGAGCGCCCTGCGGGCGCGTCCTCAAGCGCCGGACAGGCTGGTATCGGCTGAGCTCAGCCGCCAAGCCCGTCCGGCGAGGACACCGCGCCGCGCGTTAGCGTTCCTCACGTGCCCTACTTCGACACCGCCTCCGCCGCTCCCCTGCACCCCGTCGCCCGTCAGGCGCTGCTCGCCGCCCTCGACGAGGGCTGGGCCGACCCGGCGCGGCTCTACCGGGAGGGCCGCCGGGCCCGGCTGTTGCTGGACGCCGCGCGCGAGGCCGCGGCGGAGGCCGTCGGGTGCCGGCCCGACGAGCTCGTCTTCACTCCATCGGGTACCCGCGCCCTGCACGACGGGATCGCCGGGGCCCTCGCGGGCCGTCGGCGCGTGGGCCGCCATCTGGCGGTGTCCGCCGTCGAGCACTCCGCCGTCCTGCAGAGCGCGGCGGTGCTCCAGGCGGCGGGCGGCGCCGTCACCGAGGTGCCGGTGGACCGTGCGGGCCGGGTCGGGCCCGACGCGTTCGCGGCGGCGCTGCGCCCGGACACCGCGCTGGCCGCGCTGCAGTCGGCCAATCACGAGGTGGGCACGGAGCAGCCGGTGGCCGAGGTGGCCGAGGCCTGCCGGGCGGCGGGGGTGCCGCTGCTCGTGGACGCCGCCCAGTCGCTCGGCTGGGGTCCGGTCGCCGACGGCTGGTCCCTGCTGACGGCGAGCGCGCACAAGTGGGGCGGGCCGTCGGGGGTGGGCCTGCTGGCTGTGCGCAAGGGCGTGCGGTTCGCCGCCCAGGGGCCGGCGGACGAGCGGGAGTCGGGCCGGGCGCCCGGCTTCCCGAATCTGCCCGCGATCGTCGCGGCGGCCGCGTCGCTGCGGGCCGTACGGCAGGAGGCGGCGGCCGAAGGGGCCCGGCTGCGGGCTCTGGTGGACCGGATCCGGGAGCGGGTACCGCAGCTCGTACCGGATGTGGAGGTCGTCGGCGACCCGGAGCGGCGACTGCCGCATCTGGTCACCTTCTCGTGTCTGTATGTCGACGGTGAGACCCTGCTGCACGCCCTGGACCGGGCCGGTTTCTCGGTCTCCTCCGGCTCCTCCTGCACCTCCAGCACGCTGGCCCCGAGCCATGTGCTGCGAGCGATGGGAGCGCTGTCGGAGGGCAACATCCGGGTGTCGCTGCCGACGGGCACGACGGAGGAGGACGTCGAGGGCTTCCTGGAGGTGCTGCCCCGGGTGGTGTCGTCCGTACGGGAGCAGCTGGGTGCGCCGACGGGGGCCACGGCCGCGGCCGGCGGCACCTCGGAGCTGGTCGTGGACGCGCTCGGCAAGCGGTGCCCGATCCCGGTGATCGAGCTGGCGAAGGTCATCGGCGAGGTGCCGGAGGGCGGCCTGGTCACGGTGCTGTCCGACGACGAGGCGGCCCGGCTGGACATCCCGGCGTGGTGCGGGATGCGGGGCCAGGAGTACGTGGGCGAGCGCCCGGCGGAGCGGGGGGCGGCGTACGTGGTGCGGCGTCGCGTCTAGGTGTATTGATCACGAGCGCCGTTGCCGCCTGCGGCGGCGAGTGCCCCGCGGGCGCGTCCTCAAGCGCCGGACAGGCTGCTGTGCTCTGTCCTCAAGCGCCGGACGGGCTGAATGCAGCCCGTCCGGCGCTTGAGGACCGGGGTCCGGGGCGGAGCCCCGACTAGGCCAGGTGGGCCTTGACCTCGGCGGCCGCGTCCTCGCCGTACGCCTTGGTGAAGCGCTCCATGAAGTGGCCGCGGCGCAGCTCGTACTCCTGGGTGCCGAGGGTCTCGATGACGAGCGTCGCGAGCATGCAGCCCAGCTGGGCGGCGCGCTCGAGGGAGAGCTCCCAGGTCAGGCCCGCGAGGAAGCCCGCACGGAAGGCGTCGCCGACGCCCGTGGGGTCGACCTTGGCCTCCTCCTGGGCGCAGCCGACCTCGATGGCGGGCTCGCCGGTGCGCTCGATGCGGACACCGCGCGCGCCGAGCGTGGTGACGCGGGTGCCGACCTTGGCGAGGACCTCGACGTCCGTCCAGCCCGTCTTGGACTCGATCAGGGCCTTCTCGTACTCGTTGGTGAACAGGTACGTGGCGCCCTCGATCAGCAGGCGGATGTCCTCGCCCTCCAGGCGGGCGAGCTGCTGGGAGGGGTCGGCCGCGAAGGGGATGGCGCGGGTGCGGCACTCCTCGGTGTGGCGCAGCATCGCCTCGGGGTCGTCCGCGCCGATCAGGACCAGGTCGAGCCCGCCGACCCGCTCGGCGACCGGGTGCAGCTCGATCTGGCGGGCCTCGCTCATCGCGCCGGTGTAGAACGACGCGATCTGGTTGTGGTCGGTGTCCGTGGTGCAGACGAAGCGGGCCGTGTGCAGGACCTCGGAGATCCGCACCGACGCGGTGTCGACTCCGTGCCGGTCGAGCCACGCGCGGTACTCGGCGAAGTCCTGGCCGGCGGCACCGATCAGCACCGGGCGCAGACCGAGCACGCCCATGCCGAAGCAGATGTTGGGGCCGACGCCGCCCCGGCGGACGTCGAGCTCGTCGACCAGGAAGGACAGCGAAACGGTGTGCAGCTGGTCCGCCACGAGCTGATCGGCGAAGCGGCCGGGGAAAGTCATCAGGTGGTCGGTGGCGATGGAGCCGGTGACTGCGATACGCACGGCTGGTCTGCTCCCTGCGGGGCGAGGTGACATAAGGAGAAAAACAAGAAGAGCCACACCACGCTATCGGGTCCGGATAGCGTCGCCGTGCTCGTTTCAAGCCACTGAACGGCCAAAATTACCAAATAGTAGGCCTTTCTCCGCGTGCCGCATGGTGCTTACGGTGCGGGTATGCCGAACCCTGTGAAGGACGTCACTCTCACTTCCGCGAACGATCCCGAGTCGCTGGACGAGCTGCGCGGCTGTTGCGCGGCGATGGCACCGCACTGGACGAGCAGCGCCCCGGCCCCCGCGCCCGTACCCGTATCGCCGTCGCGCATCCACGGCGTCTCGGTCCCCGTGGCGTCCGCGCGGCTGATCGACAGCATGTCGGACTACGGCGACTGACGGCCCCCGGAACGCCCCTGGAGGCTCCGTGGAACCGCTCGCTCCTGTGTTCCGTCCAAGCGGCGTCCCCCTCACGGGGGATGGCGCAGTACACACATTGAGCGGAGCGAAGGAGCGATGTGGTGAGCACCGAAGGCGGCACCCCCGACAGCAAGCGCCGGCGGAAGCATTCGCCGTTGGCGGTCGTATCGGTGGCGGCGGCGGTGCTGCTGGCCGGTGGCGGCGCCGCGTACTGGGCCACCACCGCGGCCGACGGCAAGGACACGAGCCCGCCCGGCGCACCCGGCGAGAACGGCGCCCCGGCGCCGCTCGCCCTGGACGGCTACGGCCGGTCGGGCGGGAGCAGTGGCCCCTCCCGGGGCATCGCGGTCGGCGAGCCGGACCCGAACGGCGCCCGGTACCGGGCCGAGGGGAAGCTGCCCGACGGGCCGCGGACCGCGCCCGTCTATCTGCCCGGGCGCGAGGTCGACCGGAGCGAGGTGGCGGCCCTGGCGAAGGTGCTGAAGGTGCCGGGCACGCCGAGGCTCGACAAGGACGTGTGGCAGGTGGGCGGCACCCCGGACGCGGCCGGGCCGACCCTTCAGGTGCAGCGGACGGGGCCGGGCAACTGGTCGTTCTCGCGGTACGGCATCCCGGGCGGCAAGCCCTGTGTGCCGCCGTCGGGTGAGGGGCCGGAGAAGACGATGGAGCTGTCCGGCGCCGACCCCTCGGGGACGACGTCGTCGAAGCCGTGCCCGTCCTTCCGGGGCGGCTCCCCGGCACCCTCGGACGGCGCGGAGGGGCCCGTGTCGGAGGACAAGGCCAAGCGGGCCGCCGCTCCCGTGCTCAAGGCGCTCGGCCAGGACGACGCCAAGGTCGACGCGAGCGGGCTCTTCGGGGCCGTGCGGACCGTCGCGGCGGAGCCGGTGCTGGGCGGCGTGCCCACCTACGGCTGGCAGACCAGCCTGAAGGTCGGTGCCGACGCGCAGTTGGTGGGCGGCAGCGGGACGCTCCAGACCCCGAAGAAGGGCGGCACGTATCCGCTGATCACGGCCGCGGAGGCGCTCAAGGAGCTGAACAAGGGCGGTGGCACCGGCCGGGTCGTCATCGGCGGCTGCGCGTCGGCGGTCCCGCACGGCAAGGACGGCACGGATGGGACGAACGGGGACCAGGCTGTGGAGCCGACCCCGCCGTGCCTGGAGACGAGCCCGGGGGCGACGAAGCAGCGGGAGACCGCGCTGGTGCGCGGCGCCTCGTTCGCGCTGGCCGCGCACTCGGTGGGCGGGCGGCAGGCGCTGGTGCCGTCGTGGCTCTTCCAGGTCCAGCAGCCCGGCGCGGACAAGGCGGACAAGAAGGCCACGATCACGATCGCCCAGCCGGCGGTGGACCCGAAGTTCATCGCCAAGCCGGCACCGGCGCCGACGGCGCCGACCGGTAAGCCGTCGGCGGTCCCGCCGAAGTCCGGTCCGCTGCCGGTGGAGTCCTACACGGTGGACGGCGACAAGCTCACCCTGCGCTTCTGGGGCGGGGTGTGCAGTGACTTCTCCGCCTCCGCCGAGGAGTCCTCGGACGAGGTGACGGTGAAGATCACGGGCGCGGAGAAGGAGCCCGGCAAGGTCTGCGTGATGATGGCGAAATCGTTCGAGAAGACGGTGACGCTGGATGAGCCGCTGGAGGACCGGAAGGTCGTGGACGCCAAGAGCGGCGAGCGCGTGGCGGAGAAGCAGGCGAAGTAGCGCCGTAGCCCTACGCATGAAGGCGGCGCCCCCGCGATGGGGGCGCCGCCTTCATGCGTACGGCGGGCGGCCGGGATGCCCGGCCGCCGGGCCGGACTAGCTGAACGAGTCGCCGCAGGCGCAGGAGCCCGTGGCGTTCGGGTTGTCGATGGTGAAGCCCTGCTTCTCGATGGTGTCGACGAAGTCGATGGAGGCGCCGCCCAGGTACGGGGCGCTCATCCGGTCGGTGACGACCTTGACGCCGTCGAAGTCCTTGACCACGTCACCGTCGAGCGAGCGCTCGTCGAAGAAGAGCTGGTAGCGCAGGCCGGAGCAGCCACCGGGCTGAACGGCGACGCGCAGCGCGAGGTCCTCGCGGCCTTCCTGCTCGAGCAGGCCCTTGACCTTGGCGGCGGCGGCGTCGGACAGGAGGATGCCGTCGCTCACAGTGGTCTTCTCGTCCTGAACGGACATCTGCTTCACTCCCGGGTTCGGTGCGGACTGCTTGCCGTCGGCTGCAACCGGCGAGGCCGCGGATTCATTCCGGGCCTGGACTTCTGACTTCCGTCTTTCATGCTCGCACACAGCCCGCCGGATCGGGAATGCGTCACATCGACGCGATCGTCATCGTCAAACTGACGTGAAGCAGTTATGATAGATAGCGTCAACTTGACGACAAGGCCGGATCGGCCGTCCGCAGAACAGAAAGGGTGCGTGTCGTGACCACCGCCCAACCCTTGGATGTCCAGCCCACCCCGCTCGCTCTCCTGCTGCTCGGACGCGAGTCCGACCCCCGGAGCGAGCGCGGTGTGGAGTGCCCCGGCGACCTGCCGGCGGCGTCCGATCCGGACCTGGTGGAGCGCGCCCGTGCGGCCAAGGCGAAGCTCGGCAGCAAGGTCTTCGTGCTCGGCCACCACTACCAGCGCGACGAGGTCATCGAGTTCGCGGATGTGACCGGGGACTCCTTCAAGCTCGCGCGCGACGCGGCCGCCCGGCCCGACGCCGAGTACATCGTCTTCTGTGGTGTGCACTTCATGGCCGAGTCCGCGGACATCCTGACCACGGAGGACCAGCAGGTCGTCCTGCCGGACCTGGCCGCGGGCTGCTCGATGGCCGACATGGCCACCGCCGAACAGGTCGCCGAGTGCTGGGACGTGCTCACCGAGGCCGGCATAGCCGACGTGACCGTCCCGGTCTCGTACATGAACTCCTCGGCCGACATCAAGGCCTTCACCGGCAAGCACGGCGGCACGATCTGCACCTCCTCCAACGCCGAGCGGGCGCTGAACTGGGCCTTCGAGCAGGGCGAGAAGGTCCTCTTCCTGCCCGACCAGCACCTGGGCCGCAACACCGCCGTCCGCGACATGGGCATGTCCCTGGACGACTGCGTGCTGTACAACCCGCACAAGCCGAACGGCGGCCTGACCGCCGAGGAGCTGCGCGCGGCGAAGATGATCCTGTGGCGCGGCCACTGCTCCGTGCACGGCCGTTTCTCGCTGGACTCGGTCAACGACGTGCGCGAGCGCATCCCGGGCGTCAACGTGCTGGTGCACCCCGAGTGCCGGCACGAGGTCGTGGCGGCGGCGGACTACGTCGGCTCGACGGAGTACATCATCAAGACCCTGGAGGCCGCCCCGGCCGGGTCGAAGTGGGCCATCGGCACCGAGCTCAACCTCGTCCGCCGGCTCGCGAACCGCTTCGCCGACCAGGGCAAGGAGATCGTCTTCCTCGACAAGACGGTCTGCTTCTGCTCGACCATGAACCGCATCGACCTGCCGCACCTGGTGTGGGCGCTGGAGTCGCTGGCGGACGGCAAGGTCGTGAACCGGATCGAGGTCGACCCCGAGGTCGCCAGCTTCTCCAAGCTGGCCCTGGAGCGGATGCTGGCGCTTCCGTAACGGTTGCCGCCCCCTCGAAGCCCGGACGGGCTACTGGCAGCCCGTCCGGCGCTTCGAGGACACAGCACAGAGCCCCGCCCGGCGCTCGAGGACACGCCTCAGTCCCCCCGCGGCCGCACCAGACCCGTCTCGTACGCGATCACGACGAGCTGTGCCCGGTCACGGGCGCCGAGCTTGGCCATCGCACGGTTGACGTGGGTCTTGACGGTCAGCGGGCTGACCGTCAGCCGCTCGCCGATCTCGTCGTTGGACAGCCCGCCCGCCACCTGGACCAGGACCTCGCGCTCCCGCCCGGTGAGCACGTCGAGCCGCACGGCGGAACCGGACGGGCCGTCGTAGTCCCCGCCCTGCGCCAGGAACTTCGCGATCAGTCCCTTCGTCGCGGCGGGCGACAGCAGCGCCTCCCCCGCCGCCGCGATCCTGATCGCCGCGAGCAGCTCCTCCGGCTCCGCGCCCTTGCCGAGGAACCCCGAGGCGCCCGCGCGCAGCGACCGCACCACGTACTCGTCGACCTCGAACGTCGTCAGCATCACCACCCGCACCGCCGCGAGAGCGCGGTCGGAGCAGATCGCGCGGGTCGCGGCGAGGCCGTCGGTGCCGGGCATCCGAATGTCCATCAGGACCACGTCGGGGGCCTGGGTACGGGCGAGTTCGAGCGCCTGCGCCCCGTCCGCGGCCTCCCCCACCACCTCCATGTCCGGCTCCGAGTCCACCAGCACCCGGAACGCGCTGCGCAGCAGTGCCTGGTCGTCGGCGAGCAGGACTCGGATGGGGCGTACGGGCCGGTCGCCGCTGGGCACAGTCATGCGCCCAGCGTACGCAGCGGGGTGCCCGTCAGTTGCCGGGGCTCCGGGCGGAGTTGGGGTCAGCCGCGCAGCGGCAGCGGCTGGCCCGCCACCACCAGCAGGACGTGTTCGCACTCGGTGGCCACCGCCGTGTTCAGCCGGCCGAGCTCGTCGCGGAAGCGACGGCCGGAAGCGGTGGCCGGGACGACGCCCGAGCCGACCTCGTTGCTCACCAGGACGACCGTGCGCGGGGTGGCGCGGACGGCCGCGGCCAGCTCCGCGACGCGCTTGGCCAGGGCCCGCGCGCCGCCGTTGGCCCAGACGGCGTCGTCCCAGGCCTCCACGGAGTCCATCGCGTCGGTCAGCCACAGCCCGAGGCAGTCGATCAGCAGTGCGGGGCCGTCCTCCGCCAGCAGCGGCACCAGGTCGCAGGTCTCGGCCGTGCGCCAGGAACCCGGCCGGCGCTCGCGGTGCAGGGCGATCCGCGCCGCCCACTCCCGGTCGCCCTCGCGGGTGCCGCCCGTGGCGACGTAGACCACGTCGGGGAACCCCTCCAGCCGCCGCTCGGCCTCCACCGACTTGCCCGATCTGGCCCCGCCCAGCACCAGCGTCCGCCGGGGCAGATCCGGCACCGCGTGGTAGTCGCCGACCACGAGCGTCGTGCCGTCCGGCACGGTCCGCGCCCCGAGCGCCGCCAGTCTGCGGTGCAGCTCGCGGCCCGGCGGTACGTCGTGGTCGAGGTGGACGGCGAGCACGTCCGTCGTCGCCCCCACGGCCCCGGTCTCCCGCAGCCGGGCCAGGGCGTCCGGCCGGCCGAGCACGTCGAGCAGCACCATGTCGTACGGGCCCGAGGAGTTCAGGGGCGCGAGCCCCGCCGGGGACGCGCCCGGCGGCAGATAGAGCAGCCGCTCGCCCTCCGGGCCGGTCACCTCGTATCCGGTGCCCGGCGCGTCCAGGGCCATCGCCCGCACCCGGTGCCCGCTGATGACCGCCAGCTCCCGGCCGTCCGGCACCCGCCCCGGCGCGGGCAGCCCGGCCGGGAACTCCACGGCGGGCCCGTCGTGCGGGTGCGAGAGCAGCACCTGCCGCACCCCGGCGATCGACCGCCCCGCCCGGGCGGCGGCGAAGGCGGGCCCCGGGGTGAGGTCCAGGAGCAGCGCCCCGTCGACGAGGAGCGCGGTCGCGGCCCGCGCCTCGTCGCCGACGGCGGTGGCGCAGGACGCGCAAGGGCAGCCGGGGCGCGGCAGCCCGTCGGGGGCTCCGGTGCCGAGCAGAGTCAGTTCCACAGGTCGATCGTCTCGCGTCCCCGCGCGACGGGCGCGCGGGGCTCACCCTTTCACGTCCTTTACGGACCGTTAGGCTGCGCTGCACAGCACGTGGCACTTGAGGAACGCAGGCAGAACTCAGGAGGCGGACATGGTGTGGTCGTGGCGGTTCGAGAAGGCCGACGGGACGGAGACGTCACCCGCGGTGGAGCCGGAGGAGTTCACCACGCAAGGGGACGCGGAGTCCTGGATCGGCGAAGTCTGGAAGGAACTGCTCGACGGCGGCGCGGAGCGGGTGACGCTCTTCGAGGACGACACGGAGATCTACACGATGAGCCTGTCCGCTGCCGCGGAGGCCTGACCGGCTCGCGCCACCTCCGCTGCGCGGCGGTGTCCTCAATCGCCGGACGGGCTGAAATCGGCTGAGCCCAGCCAAATCAAGCCCGTCCGGCACTTGAGGACGCGCTGGCGCCGCCGCAGGCGGCAAAGACATAACGGCTAACCCCGGACACCACACAGGTGCAAGAGCGCAGCGACCCGGCGGTACGGGTCGGTGCGGCCGGCGCGGTCCTCCGCGGTCAGGATGCGCTCCAGCTCCGCGACCGGGGGCGGCGGGCCGTCGTCCGGCGCCTGGTCGGTGAAGACGCGCACGCCGTACCAGGCGTGCAGGGGGGCGCCGATCCCGGCCAGGGTCGCCGTCAGGGTCTCCAGCCGGTCCGCCCGC
Organism: Streptomyces sp. NPDC033229; assembly: GCF_055576875.1. Classification (NCBI taxonomy): domain Bacteria; kingdom Bacillati; phylum Actinomycetota; class Actinomycetes; order Kitasatosporales; family Streptomycetaceae; genus Streptomyces; species Streptomyces sp. NPDC033229. Next base: position 137,908 of record NZ_JBVIQR010000012.1, read on the forward strand.
GCGCGCAGGCCGATCCGGTTGGTGTAGGCGGGCGAGTCGAAGGCCGCCAGGGCGCCCTCCCAGTCCCCGCTCAGCCCCGGCCGCAGCGCGAGCGCGTCCGCGTTGCGGACGACCAGCGAGAGCAGACCGTCCGGCGCGAGCACCCGGGCGAGCCCGGCGAGCATGGGGTCCGGCTCCGGTACGTACATCAGGACGCCGTGGCAGAGCACGATGTCGAAGGCGCCCGGAAGGAAGTGCGCGCCGGTGTCCCGGCCGTCGCCCTCGACGATCCGCACCCGCTCGCGGATGCCCTCGGGCTCGGCGGCCAGCGCCTCGCGGACCGCGGCCACCATGCGCGGGTCGGACTCCAGGCCCGTGACCTCATGGCCGGCGCGGGCCAGCCGCAGCGCCTGCGTGCCCTGGCCGAGGCCCACGTCGAGCACGCGCAACCGCCTGCCGACGGGGAACCGCGCGGCGATCTGCTCGTCCAGCTGCCGGGCGACCAGTTCCTGACGGACGGTGTTCCGTAACCCGCCGAGACCGCTCAGCCAGCCCCGCGCACCGCCGCCGAACCCCGACGCCAGGGCGCTCAGGGCCGCTCCCCGCGCTTGACCTTCGGCTTCGGGAGGCGCAGCCGGCGCATCTGGAGCGTACGCATCAGGGCGTACGGCACCGCGCCGCGCAGGTTCTCGTCGGGGAAGCGCTGCTTGAGGGCGCGCTTGAGGCTCATGGCCGTGATCACGGAGTTGATGACGATCAGGAGGATCACGACGAGCCACAGCAGCAGCACGAGCGACTGGAAGTCACCCTTGTTGATCATGCTGAGGATCAGGATCACCACGGCGAGCGGCAGGAAGAACTCCGCCACGGAGTACCGCGAGTCCACGAAGTCGCGCGCGAAACGGCGGATCGGGCCCTTGTCGCGGGCGGGCAGGAAGCGCTCGTCCCCGCTGGCGAGGGCCTCGCGCTGCTTGGCCAGGTCCACGCGCCGGGCCTCGCGCTGACGCTTGACGGCGTCCTTGCGGTTGGTCGGCGTGCCAGCCAGGCTGCGGCGCTGCGAGGTGGCCTCGCTGCGCTTGGGGGTGGGGCGGCCCTTGGGGGCCTGCGGGTCACGGGGCTGCTGGGGCTGGTCCGCGGTCACCTTGGCGGCGGCGGCCTGCTCATCCTTCGAACGGCTTCGGAACACAAAACCCAAGGGTACGGGTATCCGGGTGGGTACCCCAGCCCCATGGGGAACGATCCGGCAACGGCGGCTCTCCCCCGTGGGCTCCCGGCGGCTCCCCGGCGGGCCCCCGGACCCCTTCCCGGGGGTACGTCTACTCCTTGCGCCGGAGGGGGGCGACCTTGTGATCGTCCTGGAGGAGGAGCGCATCCGGGCCCGAACAGTGCGGTAATGGAAGCAGGGCCCGTACTGTGGGTTCTGAGAGATGTGCCGGAGCCGAAAAGTCCGTCAGAAGGGGGCGCGCGAGGCCCATGAGCGGTGTCATGAAGCGTATGGGGATGATTTTCCGCGCGAAGGCCAACAAGGCCCTGGACCGGGCCGAGGATCCGCGCGAGACCCTTGACTACTCGTACCAGAAGCAGCTCGAGCTGCTCCAGAAGGTACGCCGCGGGGTCGCCGACGTGGCGACCTCCCGCAAGCGCCTGGAACTCCAGCTGAACCAGCTGCAGGGCCAGTCGTCCAAGCTGGAGGACCAGGGCCGCAAGGCGCTGGCGCTCGGCCGTGAGGACCTGGCGCGTGAGGCGCTGTCCCGGCGGGCCGCGCTGCAGCAGCAGGTCAGTGATCTGGAGACGCAGCACCAGACGCTCCAGGGCGAGGAGGAGAAGCTCACCCTCGCCGCGCAGCGGCTGCAGGCCAAGGTCGACGCCTTCCGCACGAAGAAGGAGACCATCAAGGCCACCTACACCGCCGCCCAGGCCCAGACCCGGATCGGCGAGGCCTTCTCGGGCATCTCCGAGGAGATGGGCGACGTCGGCATGGCCATCCAGCGCGCCGAGGACAAGACCCAGCAGATGCAGGCGCGCGCCGGTGCCATCGACGAGCTGCTCGCCTCGGGCGCCCTCGACGACCCGACGGGCACGGCCAAGGACGACATCACCGCCGAGCTGGACCGTCTCTCGGGCGGCTCGGACGTGGAGCTGGAGCTCCAGCGCATGAAGGCGGAGCTGGCGGGCGGGAGCAGCGCCGGGCAGCAGGCCATCGAGGGCGGTGCGGCCGGGCGGCCGCAGACGACCCAGGACCAGCCGCGGTTCGACAAGCAGTAGAAGACCCGGTGAGCCACCCGGTAAGCACCGCACCCGACCGAGGGAGACCGTCATGATCGTGCGGATCATGGGGGAAGGGCAGCTGAAGCTGGCCGACAGCCACTTCGTGGAGCTGAACAAGCTCGACGACGAGCTGCTCGCCGAGATGGAGAGCGGTGACGAGGAGGGCTTCCACCGCACTCTGGGCGCGCTGCTCGACGCCGTTCGCCGACTGGGCGATCCGCTGCCCGACGACTCCCTCGAGCCCTCCGAGCTGATCCTGCCCGCGCCCGACGCCTCCCTGTCGGAGGTGCGCGAGATGCTCAGCGACGACGGTCTCATCCCCGGCTGACCTCCCGGCTCCCGGTCCGCCCCGTTCGTCCGGCCGAAGCGGCCCCGGCACACTCCGGCACCTCGCCGCGCCCCCGTCCCCACCCAGGGACGGGGGCGCGGCGGGATCGGGCCGCGGACGCCTCCCGGGCGCACCGGCCCCGGGCCCTCCTGATGGGACCTTCGATGACCTCCCTCGCCACCACAGGTCTCGCCCGCCCGCACCGCTGGCTGCGCGCGCACCCCTACGCCGCCGACGCCGCCCTGGCCGCCGCCGTCCTCATGGTCGTCCTGCTCGGCGCGTACGTCGGCCCGCACGCCGCGGCGCACCGGCCGGGGCCCTCCTACGTGGTGATGTCGCTGTTCGCCTGCGCGGGCCTCGTCCTGCGCCGCCCGATGCCGCGCGCCGTCCTCGCCTTCACCTGCGCGTTCACCCTTCTGGAGACCGTCTCCACCGGGGACGACCCGCCGCACACGCAGATCGCGCTCGCCGCCGTGGTGGCCCTCTACACCGTCGCCGCCCGCACCGACCGGCCCACCGCCTGGCGGATCGCCGCGGTGACCGTCGCCGTCCTCACCGGCACCGTGATGCTCTTCGGCGTCCGGCCCTGGTACGCGCAGGAGAATCTCGGTCTGTTCGCCTGGACCGGCATGGCCGCCGCCGCGGGCGACGCCGTCCGCAGCCGGCGCGCCTTCATCGCGGCGATCGAGGAGCGGGCGGAGCGGGCCGAGCGCACCCGCGAGGAGGAGGCCCGCCGCCGGGTGGCCGAGGAGCGGCTGCGCATCGCCCGTGAGCTCCACGACGTCGTCGCCCATCACATCGCGCTGGTCAACGTCCAGGCCGGGGTCGCCTCGCACATCATGGACAGCCGCCCCGACCAGGCGAAGGAGGCCCTCGCGCATGTCCGCGAGGCCAGCCGCTCGGCCCTGGGGGAGCTGCGCGCCACCGTGGGGCTGCTGCGCCAGCACGGCGACCCCGAGGCACCCACCGAGCCCGCCCCCGGTCTCGGCGTCCTCGACCAGCTCGTCGACGGGTTCGCCCGGGTGGGGCTGCGCGTCGACATCGCCGCGTCCTCCACCCTGTCTGACGGCCCGGCCACCGCCACCGGCGCCGCCGGGGCGGCGGGCGTCGTGGGGCCATTGCCCGCGGCTGTCGACCTGGCCGCCTACCGCGTGCTCCAGGAGGCCCTGACCAACGTCCACAAGCACGCGGGCCCCGGTGCCCGCGCCGAGGTCGCCCTCCTGCGGGCCCCGGACAGCCTCCTGCTGACCGTTCTCGACGACGGCGCCGGCCGCACCGCCCTCACGCCGGGGGCGGCCCCCGTCGGCACGGACAACGGCGGCCACGGCCTGATCGGCATGCGCGAGCGCGCGGCGGCTCTCGGCGGCAGCTGCGAGGCGGGGCCCCGCGACCGCGGCGCCCCGGGGTTCCGGGTCAGGGCGTCCCTGCCGGTGCGATAGCGGCCGGCGGCCTGGGTGTCGAACGCACCTCCGCTGCGCGGCGGTGCCCTCGATCTCCCCCGGCTACCGCTGGGAGGTGCCCCCAGCGGGCTGGTTTCGGCTGAGCTCGGACACCACCAGCCCGTCCGGCGATTGAGGACGCGCCCGCAGGGTGCTCGCCGCCGCAGGCGGCACAGACGGCCCGCAGAGCCAAGGGCGACAGGTAGTGTTCGACGGATGAGCGGTCTGAATCTTGATGACTTCGCCACGCTGATCGAGCGGCCCGACTCCGGTGTGCGGCGGGACGCCGAGGAACGGCGGGAGCGGATCGGCCCGCGGCCCGGTTCGCTGGGGCGGCTGGACGAGCTGGGCGAGTGGCTCGCCGCAGCGCAGGGAGCCGTGCCCGTCAAGCCGGTCGAGCGGGCCAAGCTGCTGGTCTTCGCCGGTGACCACGGGGTCGCCGGGCTGGGGGTCTCCGGCGGCCCGGCGGGTGGTGCCGTCGAGCTCGTACGGGCCGCCCTGACCGGCGGGAGCAGCGCCGCGATCCTGGCCCGAGGGCTGGGCGCGGGGCTGCGGGTGGTCGACATGTCGCTCGACTGCGACCCGGCCGAGCTGCCCGAGGACGTGACCCGCCACCGGGTGCGGCGCGGCTCGGGCCGGATCGACATCGAGGACGCGCTGACCGCCGAGGAGGCGGAGGCCGCGTTCCGCGCCGGGATGGCGATCGCCGACGAGGAGGCCGACTCCGGCACCGATCTCGTCGTGCTCGGCGACCTGAGCGTCGGCGGCACCACGGCGGCCGGCACCCTGATCGCCGCGCTGTGCGGCACCGACGCCTCCGTGGTCACCGGCCGTGGTGGCGCGGGCATCGACGATCTGGCGTGGATGCGCAAGTGCGCCGCGATCCGGGACGCGCTGCGCCGGGCCCGGCCGGTCCTCGGCGACCAGTTGGAGCTGCTGGCCGCGTGCGGTGGCGCGGACCTCGCGGCGATCACCGGCTTCCTGCTGCAGAGCGCCGTGCGGCGCACCCCGGTCATCCTCGACGGTGTCGTCTCCGCGGCGTGTGCCCTGGTCGCCCAGCGGGTGGCCTTCCGGGCCCCCGACTGGTGGCTGGCGGGGCAGGCGAGCGGCGATCCGGCGCAGGCGAAGGCGCTGGACCGGATGGCGCTCAACCCTTTGCTCGACCACGGCGTCACTGTGGGCGAGGGGACAGGGGCGCTGCTCGCTCTGCCACTGGTGCGGGCGGCGGCGGCCCTGGCGGCGGAACTCCCCGAGCGCACCTGACCGACCTCGTCGTCGCGCTTCGGACTTCCCCGTAGATAGTGCCCCATATCCTCACTTTTCATGGGAGAAGTCCGCGTGACTCCGGATGACGGCGCCCGTAGCGGCGCCTGGCCACGACGCTCCGCCGCGTTCGCCGTGTGGTACCTGCGTGCCGTGACGTTCGTCAACCTGCTCAGCGCCGTCTGGGTGTCGTTCGGCACGGACATCCGCCGGCACAACGTCGAGGAGTTCTTCACTCCCTATCTGCTGACGGCGGGCTTCGCGTCGGCGCTGTGGTCGCTGGTCATGGCCGTCACCCTGCGCCGGCGCAAGCGTGCCTCGTGGATCTTGAACCTCGTGCTGTCCGGGGTGCTGCTGGCGATCCTGGCCTTCGCCATGTTCTTCCGGGAGTTCAACCGGCACCCGCTGAACTGGTTCTCGCTGGTGGCGACCGCCGCGTTCGTCCTCGCGCTGCTCGTGGGCCGCCGGGAGTTCTACGCCAAGGGCGACCGGGCCAATCCCAAGCTGGCCTCGGCCGTCGCCGCCGGCGGGCTGCTGGTCACCTCGCTGATCGCCGCACTGCTGGTCACCGCCACCAATCAGGCGACCGACGACTACCGCTCGACCTTCCTCGACCGCTGGCACTACGGCGTCATGCGGCTGATCTCGCTGGCCGCCGACGACAGCCGCTACCGGGGCATCTCCATCCCCGGCTGGGTCGACGTGTTCATCAACGTGATGAGCATGATCCTGCTGCTCCTCGTGGTCTTCGCGGCCTTCCGCGCCCGCCGGGCCACCGATCCGCTCACCCCCGAGGACGAGGCGCGGCTGCGCGCCCTGCTCGACAAGCACGGCGACCGCGACTCGCTCGGCTACTTCGCGCTGCGCCGCGAGAAGAGCGTCATCTGGTCCCCCACCGGCAAGGCGGCCGTCACCTACCGCGTCGTCGGCGGGGTGTCGCTGGCCTCCGGCGACCCGATCGGCGACCCCGAGGCCTGGCCCGGCGCCATCGAGCCATGGCTGGCCGAGGCCCGGGAGCACGGCTGGATCCCCGCCGTGATGGGGGCGAGCGAGGAGGCCGGCACCATCTACGCCCGGCACGGCATGGACGCCCTGGAGATCGGCGACGAGGCCATCGTGGAGACCGCCGAGTTCACCCTCGACGGGCGTGCCATGCGAACGGTCCGCCAGGCGTACAACCGGGTCAAGCGCGCCGGTTACACCGTCCGGATCCGCCGTCACGAGGACATCCCCGAGGCAGAGATGGCCGAGCTGCTGGTGCGCGCCGACGACTGGCGCGACGGGGAGACCGAGCGCGGCTTCTCCATGGCGCTGGGCCGGCTCGGCGACCCGGACGACGGGCGCTGCGTGATGCTCGAATGCCACGACGGCCAGGGGGAACTGCGCGCGGTGCTCAGCTTCGTACCGTGGGGACCCCAGGGGCTGTCGCTGGACCTGATGCGGCGTGACCGGGAGTCCGAGAACGGCCTGATGGAGTTCATGGTCATCGAACTGCTGCAGCAGGCCAAGGGGCTCGGCATCACCCAGGTTTCGCTGAATTTCGCGATGTTCCGGTCGGTCTTCGAGCGCGGCTCGAAGCTCGGGGCGGGTCCCGTGCTGCGGGTGTGGCGCTCGCTGCTCAGCTTCTTCTCCCGCTGGTGGCAGATCGAATCGCTCTACCGAGCAAATGCGAAATACCGCCCCATCTGGGAACCTCGGTTCATGCTGTTCGAGAAGAGCAGTGACCTGCTGCGGATCGGCGTCTCCAGCGCCCGGGCCGAGGGCTTCCTCGAGGCCCCGGGCCTCCCCAAGTGGCTCAACCGCAAGCACTTGGAGAGCCGGCGATGAACCGTGCGGCGCTGCGTCGCGCCGCTCGCACCGAGTGGGGTCCGCTGGTCGGCACCGTCCGGCACACGCTGGTGGCCAAGCGTCTGGGGGTCATTCCCATGACCCTTGCGGCCGTGGCCCTCACCGCGGTCTTCCAGATCGTCCAGAACCAGCCCTGGGGCTTCGAGCCGGTCCAGAAGCTCGGCTCGGTGCAGGCGCGGCTGCCGTGGTGGCTGGCGCTGCTGCGCACACCGCTGTCGCTGTTCGTCCCGGCGCTGGACCTGCCGGTGTGGGGGGCGCTGGCCCAGGTGCTGATCGTCTTCGGCATCGCCGAGATCGCCCTGGGCAAGTGGCGCACGCTGGCCGTCGCGTACGTGGCCACCCTGGCCGGCACGATGTACGCCCGGCTGGCCATCCACATCGGCCCCGACTCCGCCTTCGGCCTTCCGCCGGAGGCGGCCGAGGTCATCGACACCGGCCCGTCGGCGGCGGTCGTCGGGCTCGCGGTGTACGTCACCTGGCGCTACCGCGCCTGGTTCACCTGTGCGGTGGTGGTGCTCGCCATGGTGGGCGAGGCCGTCGTCAAGCCCAATCTGGCGGGCAAGGAGCATGTGGCCGCCGTGGCCTCGATGCTGGTGCTGTGCGTCGCGGAGGAGGCACTGCGGCGGCGCAAGCCACGGCGGGATTGCTACCGGGGCCGGGATGAGGGTGTGTCCGCGAAGTCGCGGCGTACGCCCGAAGGGCGTGGCCCGCGGCGTCTGGGGCGTGTGATCGCAAGGCGGAGGGTCGTCCTCGTACTGGGCGTACTCGGGCGAGCCCGACAACGCAGCGAGCGTGCGTGCCTGGGGGTGCCCCCAGCGGTAGCTGGGGGAGCGTCGTGGGCCGGGCGCGAATTTGCGAACACACCCAAGGGCGGTCAGCGGTCCGGGGCACCCGCGACCAGGTCGTGAAGCCGGTTGCGCACGGCCTCCCAGCGCTGGTCGTGGCGGTGGGCGCGGGCCCGGGCCTTGGCCCGGGCGCGGCGCCGGTGGCGGTAGAAGCGCCGGGCCCACGGTGAGCCCGGCCGGGCCAGTCGCACCGCGCCGACGATCGCGACGAACGGCACCAGCACCCCGATCAGCGCGATCCGCGGCTTGCCCTTGACCAGGGCGAAGAGGGCGATCAGGAAGTTGGTGCCGACGGTGCTCAGCACGATGCCGCGGTGGTGCCGCTCGTCCGGGGTCAGCTCGTTCACCCCGAACGGTGAGGAGCCGGCGAGCACCAGCCCCACCAGCGCGGCCGTCAGCACCACGATCTCGACGCTCTTGCGGCCCTGTTCCGTCCAGTACACGTCGTCCAGGTGCAGGACGAGCGCGAACTCGTCCAGCACCAGGCCGGCGCCGGTGCCGAAGAGCACGGCGCAGACCGCCGCCGCGAAGCCGTGCCGGCCCGCGGCGACCGCGCCGAAGCCGCCGACCACCATCAGCACGATGCCCGGCACGACGTGGTGGACGTGCAGACCGCTGCCCGCGCTGACGTTACGGAAGGGGCCCTTGCCCGCCCGGATCAGCCGGGTGATGACGCGGGTGACCAGAAAGGTCAGCACGAACGCGGTGAGCGCCAGCAGCAGCGGCAGCTTGCCCGGTTCGACGATGTTGCGGCCCAACCACTGACCCATGACTCCCGCTCCCGATACGTGCCCTATCGGCAACCTACTGCCCACAGCGGGCGGGATACCCTGCCCGCGATGACCGACACGAGACCTGACCCCGGGCAGCCACGGCCTGCCCCCGCGACGCCCGGCGACTCCCTCCGCTTCGCCTTCGGCACGCTCACCGTGCTGCCCGTGCGCGTCACCCGCTGGGACCGCCCGGCGGCTCGCGGCGGAATGCTGGCGGCACCGCTCACGGGCCTGGTCGTGGGCGGTTTCGCGGCTCTGGTGGGGGCGCTGTTCCTGCTGTTGGGCGCCGGGCCGATGCTCGCCGCGGTGGCCACGGTGGCGGTGCCGGCCGTGCTCACCAGGGGACTCCACTTGGACGGTCTCGCGGATGTCGCCGACGGGCTGGGCAGCGGAAGGCCCGCCGCCGACGCGCTGCGGATCATGAAGCAGTCGGACATCGGCCCCTTCGGCGTCGTCACCCTGCTGCTGACCCTGCTCGGCCAAGTGGCCGCCCTCCACGAGCTGTACACCGGGGGCTGGGCGCGCGGCGCCCTCGCGGCTCTGGTCGCGGCCCTCGCCGCGCGCTGCGCCCTGACCCTCGCCTCACGCGCGGGCGTGCCCGCGGCGCGGCCGGAGGGGCTCGGGGCCGCCGTGGCAGGGGTGGTGTCCACGCGCTCGGCGCTGGTGGTGGCGGCGCTGACGGTCTGCGCGGCCGCGGCGGCGGGCGCGCTCCTCGGCACGTACGAGGACCCGCGCCAAGGGCCGTACGCCCTCGGGTTCGAGGCGGCGCGGACGGGTGCCGCGGCGCTGGCCGCCCTGGCCGGCGCGGAACTGCTGCTGCGGCACTGCACGCGCCGCTTCGGCGGCGTCACCGGCGATGTCTTCGGCGCCCTGGCCGAGACGTCGGCGACGGTCGCGCTGCTCGCGCTGACGCTCGGCTGACGCGCCGCGCCAAGCGTTCGGAACGCGGGGCCGGAACAGGCGCGTCACCGCCGTTGTTCCCTCCACCGTTCGACGTGCGTCGACCCCGGCGACCGGCGGATCCGGCAAATCGGTGCGGTCACGGGCGAACCCGTCGCGGCCCGGCGGGGATACGCTCGCGCGTGCCCGGCTGGCCCGGACCCCGGCGGCGCGGGCGTGCCGCATACGATGCGCAGGGTGCGGCCGCCCACCCCCCGGCCGTCAAAACTCAACGGAAGTAGGGACCCAACCACCGTGACTGCTCTGACTCTCAGCACTTCCAGTGCGGCGACGCTGCGCGCGGACGCCGTCGTCGTCGGCGTGGCGAAGGGCCCGAAGGGCCCCGTCGTCGCACCCGGCGCCGAAGCCGTCGACAAGGCGTTCGACGGGAAGCTGGCCGCCGTTCTGGAGACCCTCGGCGCCGCAGGCGGCGAGGGCGAAGTGACCAAGCTCCCCGCCGCGTCCGGCCTCAAGGCCCCCCTCGTGCTGGCGGTCGGCCTCGGTGACGTCCCCGCGAAGGGCGACGGCTACGACGAGGAGGCGCTGCGCCGCGCCGCCGGTGCGGCGGCCCGCGCGCTGTCGGGCACGAAGAAGGCCGCGTTCGCCCTGCCGGTCGACGACGCGGAGGCCGTCGCGGCCGTCGCGGAGGGCGCGCTGCTCGGTGCGTACGTCTTCAACGCCTACCGCGCCGACGGCAACGGCTCCGCCAAGAAGGGCGACGCCAAGGCCGACAAGAGCGCGCCGCTCGCCGAGGTGACGGTCCTCGGGGCCAAGCCCCGCGACAAGGCGGCCAAGGCCGCCGCCGAGCGCGCCGTCGCCGTGGCCGAAGAGGTCAACCGCGCCCGCGACCTGGTCAACATGGCGCCCAACGACCTGCACCCGAAGTCCTTCGCCGCGGCCGTCCAGGCCGCCGCCAAGGAGCACGGCCTCAAGGTCGAGGTGCTGGACGAGAAGGCGCTGCTCAAGGGCGGCTACGGCGGTCTGATGGGCGTCGGCCAGGGTTCCCTCAACCCGCCCCGCCTGGTGCGGGTCGCCTACACCCACGCCAAGGCGAAGAAGACCGTCGCCCTGGTCGGCAAGGGCATCACCTACGACTCGGGCGGCATCTCCCTGAAGCCGGCCGGCCACAACGAGACCATGAAGTGCGACATGGCCGGCGCCGCCGCCGTCTTCGCCTCGGTCGTGGCCGCCGCGAAGCTCGGGGTGGAGGTCAACGTCACCGGCTGGCTGGCCCTCGCGGAGAACATGCCGTCCGGCAACGCCACCCGCCCGGGTGATGTGCTGAAGATGTACAGCGGTAAGACCGTCGAGGTACTCAACACCGACGCCGAGGGCCGGCTGGTCCTGGCCGACGCCCTCGCCCGGGCCTCGGAGGAGAACCCCGACGCGATCGTGGACGTCGCCACCCTGACCGGCGCCATGGTCCTCGCGCTCGGCAACCGCACGTTCGGCGTCATGGCGAACGACGACGCGTTCCGCACGTCGCTGTACGAGATCGCCGAGGAGGTCGGCGAGCAGGCGTGGCCGATGCCGCTCCCCGCCGAGCTGCGCAAGGGCATGGACACCCCCGTCGCCGACCTCGCCAACATGGGCGAGCGGATGGGCGGCGGCCTGGTGGCGGGCCTCTTCCTGAAGGAGTTCGTGGGCGAGGGCATCACCTGGGCCCACCTGGACATCGCGGGCCCCGCTTACCACGAGAGCGCCGCGTACGGCTACACCCCGAAGGGCGGCACCGGATCCGCGGTGCGCACCCTGGTCCGGCTCGCGGAGCGCACCGCCGCAGGCGACCTCGGCTGAGTCATTCGCACACCCGTGCGACCCCGAGCGCATTCCGCTCGGGGTCGCACGGTATTCGTTCGCCCTTAACGAAATCCACACACTCGTACGCGCGAGTAACCCGTGAAGGTGACGTATCCGTCGCCCCACAGCCCGGCCCGGCGTCCCGCCGTCCGTCAACAAGTGCGAAGATGTTGTCTCGGCAGGACAGGGCCCCATTGACCCAGGGCCGAAGCAAAAGCGGCCGAACAACAGCCGCCGCCCGGTTATCGACGACCGGCTCCGGCGTATTCCATGCATGGAGGACGTGACGTGGCGAACGACGCCAGCACCGTTTTCGACCTAGTGATCCTCGGAGGCGGTAGCGGCGGTTACGCCGCTGCCCTGCGCGGAGCGCAGCTGGGTCTGGACGTCGCCCTGATCGAGAAGAACAAGCTTGGCGGCACCTGCCTGCACAACGGCTGCATCCCCACCAAGGCGCTGCTGCACGCCGGTGAGATCGCGGACCAGGCTCGTGAAGCCGCGCAGTTCGGTGTCAAGGCCACCTTCGAGGGCATCGACATCGCGGGCGTCCACAAGTACAAGGACGACGTGATCGCCGGCCTGTACAAGGGCCTGCAGGGCCTGGTCGCCTCCCGCAAGGTGACCTACATCGAGGGCGAGGGCCGCCTGTCGTCCCCGACCTCCGTCGATGTGAACGGCCAGCGCGTCCAGGGCCGCCACGTCCTGCTGGCGACCGGCTCCACGCCGAAGTCGCTGCCGGGCCTGGAGATCGACGGCAACCGCATCATCTCCTCGGACCACGCCCTGGTCCTGGACCGCGTGCCGAAGTCCGCGATCGTGCTGGGCGGCGGCGTCATCGGCGTCGAGTTCGCCTCCGCGTGGAAGTCCTTCGGCACCGACGTGACCATCGTCGAGGGCCTCAAGCACCTCGTCCCGGTCGAGGACGAGAACAGCTCCAAGCTGCTCGAGCGCGCCTTCCGCAAGCGCGGCATCAACTTCTCGCTCGGCGCCTTCTTCGAGAAGGCCGAGTACACCGCCGACGGCGTCAAGGTCACCCTGGCCAACGGCAAGGAGTTCGAGGCCGAGATCCTGCTCGTCGCCATCGGCCGCGGCCCGGTCTCGCAGGGCCTGGGCTACGAGGAGCAGGGCGTCGCGATGGACCGCGGCTACGTCCTGGTCGACGAGTACATGCAGACCAACGTGCCGACCATCTCGGCCGTCGGTGACCTCGTCCCGACGCTCCAGCTCGCGCACGTCGGCTTCGCCGAGGGCATCCTGGTAGCGGAGCGACTGGCTGGTCTCAAGACCGTGCCGATCGACTACGACGGCGTGCCCCGGGTGACGTACTGCCACCCCGAGGTCGCCTCCGTGGGCATCACCGAGGCCAAGGCCAAGGAGATCTACGGCGCGGACAAGGTCGTCGCCCTGAAGTACAACCTCGCGGGCAACGGCAAGAGCAAGATCCTCAAGACCGCGGGCGAGATCAAGCTCGTCCAGGTCAAGGACGGTGCCGTCGTCGGCGTCCACATGGTCGGCGACCGTATGGGTGAGCAGGTCGGCGAAGCCCAGCTGGTCTACAACTGGGAGGCGCTGCCGGCCGAGGTCGCGCAGCTCATCCACGCGCACCCGACGCAGAACGAGGCCCTGGGCGAGGCCCACCTGGCCCTGGCCGGCAAGCCGCTGCACTCGCACGACTAAGTCCGGGCGCTAGACCATCCGCACTATTCGTAAGGAGCAACCGCAACCATGGCGGTTTCCGTAACCCTGCCGGCGCTCGGCGAGAGCGTGTCCGAGGGCACCGTCACCCGTTGGCTCAAGGCCGAGGGTGAGCGAGTGGAGGTCGACGAGCCGCTGCTCGAGGTCTCCACCGACAAGGTCGACACCGAGATCCCGGCCCCCGCGTCCGGCATCCTGGCTGCCATCAAGGTCGCCGAGGACGAGACGGTCGAGGTCGGCGCCGAGCTGGCCATCATCGACGACGGCTCCGGCGCCCCGAGCGAGCCGGCCCCGGCCGCCGCCGAGGCCCCGGCCGCCCAGGTCGAGTCCTCCCCGGCGCCCGTCGCCGAGGTCCCGGCCCCGGCCGCGCCCGCCGAGGAGGCTCCGGCTGCTCCTGCCGCCGGTGCCGCCGAGGGCACCCCGGTCGTGCTCCCCGCCCTGGGCGAGTCCGTCACCGAGGGCACCGTCACCCGTTGGCTCAAGGAGGTCGGCGACAGCGTCGACGTCGACGAGCCGCTGCTCGAGGTCTCCACCGACAAGGTCGACACCGAGATCCCGGCTCCGGTCGCGGGCACCCTGCTCGAGATCGTCGTCGGTGAGGACGAGACCGCCGAGGTCGGCGCCAAGCTCGCCGTCATCGGTGTCGCGGGTGCCGCTCCGGCCGCTGCCGCCGCCCCGGCCCCGGCCGCTCCGGCCGAGGCCCCGGCGCCGGCCCCGGTCGCGCAGCCCGAGCCCACCCCGGCTCCGGCCGCCCCGGCTCCCGCCCCGGTCCAGGCCGCGCCCGCCGCTGCCGCCCCGGCCCCGGTCCAGGCTGCCGCGCCCGCCGCCGCCCCGGCGCCGGCCGCGCCTGCCGCCCCGGTGACCCCGGCTGCTCCGGCCGCCCCGGTCTCCGGTGCCGAGGCCGACGGCGCGTACGTCACGCCGCTGGTGCGCAAGCTCGCCGCCGAGAACGGTGTCAACCTGGCGACGGTCCAGGGCACCGGCGTCGGTGGCCGCATCCGCAAGCAGGACGTCGTCGCCGCCGAGGCCGCCAAGCAGGCCGCCGCCGCCCCGGCGCCGGCTGCCGCTGCCGCCGCGCCGAAGGCCGCCGCCGTCGAGGCCTCGCCGCTGCGCGGTCAGACGGTCAAGATGACCCGCATGCGCAAGGTCATCGGCGAGAACATGATGAAGGCGCTGCACGGTCAGGCTCAGCTGACCACCGTGGTCGAGGTGGACATCACCAAGATCATGCGGATGCGCAACAAGGCCAAGGACGCCTTCGCCGCCCGTGAGGGCGTCAAGCTGTCCCCGATGCCGTTCTTCGTCAAGGCCGCCGTCCAGGCGCTGAAGGCCCACCCGGTCGTCAACGCCCGGATCAACGACGACGAGGGCACGATCACCTACCACGACGTCGAGAACATCGGCATCGCGGTGGACGCCGAGAAGGGCCTGATGACCCCGGTCATCAAGGGTGCCGGCGACCTCAACATCGCGGGCATCGCCCGGAAGACGGCGGAGCTGGCCGGCAAGGTCCGCACCAACAAGATCAGCCCGGACGACATGTCGGGCGCGACCTTCACGATCAGCAACACCGGCTCGCGCGGTGCGCTGTTCGACACGGTCATCGTGCCCCCGAACCAGGTCGGCATCCTCGGTATCGGTGCGACCGTCAAGCGCCCGGTGGTCATCAACCACCCGGAGCTCGGCGAGACCATCGCGATCCGCGACATGACGTACCTGGCGCTCTCCTACGACCACCGTCTGGTGGACGGCGCCGACGCCGCCCGCTACCTGACCACGGTCAAGCAGCTCCTGGAGGCTGCCGAGTTCGAGGCCGAGATCGGTCTCTGAGTCTCGTGAGGCGTCTGCCTTGAGGGCGCGGCCCCGGTCTTCGTATCCGTACGAGCCGGGGCCGCGCCCTTCTCCATGTCCATCACTGGCCCCTCACGCCCCCTGCCTGCCCGTACTGCCGCGATAATGGGGCTACGAGCCACCGCTCGTCCGCCCGAGGAGCACGTCACCCATGGCCCCACCCGTCGTCCATTCGCTGCGCGACCAGATCCGCGAGCACATCCTCGAAGGGATCGTCAGCGGGCGCTGGCAGCCGGGTGAGCGGATCGTGGAGCGCCGGATCGCGGCGGAGCTGCTGGTCAGCCAGACGCCGGTGCGCGAGGCGCTGCGCGAGCTGGAGTCGCTGCGGCTGATCGAGTCGGCGCCCAACAAGGGCGTCCGGGTCCGCGATCTGACCGCCGCCGATCTGCGCGAGAGCTATCCGGTGCGGGCGGGCCTGGAGCAGGTGGCCGCCGAGCTGGCCGCCCCCGTCCTGGCCGAGGACGTCTCGGCCCTGGAGCCGGAGGTGGCCGCGCTGTACGAGGCGGACCGGGCCGGCGACGGCGAGGCGCAGGTGCGGCACACTGTGGCCTTCCACCGCGAGATCGTCAAGGCCGCGGGGAACTCCGTCCTGCTGCACACCTGGGAGTCGCTGGGCATCGAGGTGTGGACCACGCTCTCGATCCGCTGGCTGAGCCCGGAGCCGCGCGCGCACGCGGCGGACCACGCGGAGATCGTGGCGGCGTTCCGGCGGCGCGATCCCCGGATCGGCGAGCTGCTGCGGACCCACGTGCTGAGCTGCGCGCCCCGGGTCTGAGGGGCGCTTCCCGCCCGTCCGCGCGCCCCTTCCGGTGCCCGTTCCGGTGCCTGCCGAAAATTTTCCTGCATCCGGCATTGATCGATCATCGATCAGGGGCGTATCGTCTCCGCGGGACGTATCACCCCACCCCTGAACTGAGCTGCGCCATGCCGCCCTGTCCTGTGACACGGCGCAGCTCAAGGGTGAGGACAGGAACCCGTACGTCATCCGTTGCCCTGGCCGGCGCACGGGTCCTGTCCTCACTGTCAGTGGGGCCCGCCATGATGTCCTCATGCGAGCGGCCCGGCTGATCAAGATGGTGTTGCTGCTCCAGTCCCGGCCCTCGATGACGGGTGCCGAGCTGGCGCGGCAGTTGGAGGTCTCCGAGCGCACGGTCGCGCGGGACGTGTCTGCCCTGTCGGAAGCCGGTGTCCCGGTCTACGCCGACCGCGGCCGTACCGGTGGCTACCGCCTCATCGGCGGCTATCGCACGCGGCTCACCGGCCTGGGGCGTACCGAGGCCGAAGCGCTGTTCCTGTCCGGGGTGCCGTCCGCGCTGCGCGAGATGGGCCTGGCGGACGCCGCCTCGGCCGCCCGCCTCAAGGTCTCGGCGGCCCTGCTGCCCGAGCTGAGCGACGCCCCCACGAGCGCGGCCCAGCGTTTCCACCTCGACGCCCCCGGCTGGTGGCAGCCCGCCGAACCCCCCGAGCTGCTGCCCGCGATCGCGGACGCCGTGTGGGACGACCGGTGGATCACGGCCCGCTACCTCCGGTCGGACACCGAGGTCGAGCGGGAGCTGGAGCCTTACGGGCTCGTCCTGAAGGCGGGCGTCTGGTACCTGGCGGCCCGGGCGGACGGCGACCACCGGGTCTACCGGGTGGACCGCTTCACGGCGGTCGCCGCCGGCGAGAAGCGCTTCCCGCGCGCGGACGACTTCGACCTGCCCGCCTTCTGGGACGAGCGGGCGGCGCAGTTCGCCCGGTCGCTGCTGCGCGAGCGGGTGGAGCTGCGTCTCACCCCCGACGGCGCCCGACGGCTGCCGTATCTGACGGACCGTACGGCCGCGCGGGAGGCCCTCACCGAGGCGGCCGGCCCGGACGGGCAGGGGCGGGTCACCGTCACCCTGGCCGTCGAGAGCCTCGACGTCGCGTACGAGCAGTTGCTCGCCCTCGGCCCGGAGGCGGAGGTGCTGGGCCCGCCGGAGCTGCGCGCCCGCTTCGCGGAGGCGGCGGCCCGCGGCGCGGCGCTGTATGCCGCCCCCACCAGCCCGTCCGGCGTTTGAGGACACCGCCGCGCAGCGGTGGTGCTGGCACACGGCCCACGGCACCCCGGCCGCAGGCCGTCCGTGCCGCCTGCGGCGGCGAGCGCCCTGCGGGCGCGTCCTCAAACGCCGGACGGGCTGATCGGGCTGAGCTCAGACGCCAAGCCCGTCCGGCGCTTGAGGACACAGCACAGCAGCCCGCTGGGGGCACCTCCCAGCGGTAGCTGGGGGAACTTGAGGACACCGCCGCGCAGCGGAGGTGCGCCAACACGATCCGCCGGACAGGCCTCAGCGGTACTCCTCCGCGCTCGCCTCCTTGCCACCGAAGACGACGTCCTTGAAGTACGCGAAACAGTCCGGACGGGAGCCGTCCGCGTCGTCGAAGTCATAGGCCTTGGCCAGCTCGCCGCTGGAGACGGAGGCGCCGTTCCAGCGCGCCCTGTCCGGGTCCGCGGCGAGCGCGGCGACGGCCCGGCCGATGAACACCGGGGACTCCGCGATGGCGAAGTGCGGGCTCTTCTCGACCGCGTCCCGCCAGGTGGCCTCGGTGACCCCGAAGTGGTCGAGCATCTCCTCCGAGCGCAGGAAGCCCGGAGTGATCGAGACGGCGGTGCCGCCGTGTTCCTTCAGCTCCTGCGCGAGGCCGTACGCCATCCGGATCGGGGCGTTCTTGGCGAGGTCGAAGAAGAGGTTGCCGCGGTAGGTCTTGTTGAACTCGGCCGTCCCGTCGGTGACCTCGATCACCAGTCCCCCGGGCCGGCGGATCAGCAGCGGCAGCGCGTAGTGGCTGGTGATGGCGTGCGTCTCGACCGAGAGCCGCAGCATCCGCAGCCCCTTGTCCAGGTCCACGTCCCACACCTTGGTGTCGAACTCGACCAGGTGATCGCCGCCCCAGACGTCGTTGACCAGCACATCGAGCCGCCCCTGCTCCTCGTCGATCCGCTCGACGAGCGCCTTCACCGCCTCGCGCTCCAGATGGTCGGTGGGTACCGCGATGCCGGTGCCACCCGCCGCCGTCACCAGCTCGGCGGTGTCCTCGATGGTCTCCGGTCGGCCCACCTCGCTGCGCCGCGCCCGCGTGCTGCGGCCCGTCACATAGACGGTGGCGCCCGCCCTGCCCAGCTCCACGGCCATCGCCCTGCCCGCTCCCCGCGTCGCGCCCGCGACGAGCGCGACCTTGCCCGCCGGCTCTCCGGCCTGCGCACTCTGCGACTGCACGTCCATTGGTCCTCTCGTTCCACCGTTCTCCGTCAGAAACGATCTTTCCAGCGATACCCGACACCTTCCGTCGTGATTTCCCGGCATTTCCTTCCGTCCCCTCTCCCCCGTGTCCCCCCTGCCACCCGTGGCACAGCCGACCTCGCACGAGCCGGACGTAACGACACGGCCGCATCCGCTCCGCTCCGCGTGCGCCGCCCGGTGCCAGGCCCGATGCTGGTGGCGTGATGGACGAGACGGAGTTCTGGGAGCTGGTCGACAGCACGCGCGAGGCCGCCGGCGGTGACGCCGAGGATCAGGCCGACCTGCTGGTCGAGCGGCTGGTGCAGCTCGACCCCGACCGCGTGGTGGACTTCGCCCGGCACTTCGAGGCGCGCTACAACCGCGCGTACCTCTGGGATCTGTGGGGCGCGGCCGCCGTGCTGCTGAACGGCGCGAGCGATGACGCGTTCGACTATTTCCGCTGCTGGCTCATCGGCCAGGGCCGCGAGGTCTTCGAGGGCGCGGTGCACGATCCGGACAATCTCGCGGACCTCCTCGACGAGTTCGACGACGAGGTGGACGGCGACGCGGAGGACCTGGGTTACGCGGCGGACGAGGCGTACGAGCAGCTGACGGGGGCACAGACCCCGGACCTCGGGCTGTCGAGCCCCCCGGCCGAGCCGATGGGTTCGCCGTTCGACCTGGAGGACGAGGCGGTCCTGGAGGAACGGTTCCCCAGGCTGTGGGACCGGTTCAGGGCCTGAGGCTCCCTGGCCGCCCGGGCCGAGGCCCCGTGTGAGCCCGTCCGGCCCCGCCCGGGCGGGCCGTCACAGCGCGCGGCCCATCAGGACGTCGTCCACATACGCCCCCTCCAGCAGGAACTCGCCCGGCAGCACGCCCTCCACGGCGAAGCCCTCCGAGGCGTAGAGCGCGCGGGCGGGCGCGTTGTGCCCGAGCACCCGCAGCGTGACGCGGCGCGCCCCCTGCCGCCGCGCCTCCGCGTACGCCGCCCGCAGCATCGCGCGCGCGATCCCTCGCCCCCGGTAGCGGTCGTCCACGACCAGCCCCTGGATCTGACGGACGTGGGCGTTGCAGACCAGCCGGGTCGCCGGGGCGAGCCGGATATAACCGACGAGCCGGGGGACGCCGGCGGCGCCCTCGCCGGACGCAGCTCCCGATTCCGATTCCGCCACGATGATGTGCTCGGGCGGATGCCGGGCGTCGAAGAACGGCTCGTACGGCGGCCGGGGTCGTGGCTGGACCGCGTGCAGCGGCGACCAGGCGCGCCGGTCCAGCTCGGCGAGCGCCTCGTCATCGGCGTGGGTGGCGGGGCGGATGACCGGCTCGGGCATGCGATCACTGTGCCACGCACCCGGCCGGGTACCCACCCCCTGTCCACGATCCCGTGCAGGATGGGCGTCATGCGGATCGCGATCACCGGCTCGACCGGGCTCATCGGCACGGCACTCGTACGCTCCCTGGAGGCGGACGGCCACCAGGTGGTGCGGCTCGTACGACGGCCGCCACAGCGGGAGGGCGAGGTCACCTGGGACCCGAAGGGCGGCCGGGTCGACACCGGCGGCCTCGCAGGGTGCGAGGCCGTGGTGCACCTGGCGGGCGCGGGCATCGGCGACCACCGCTGGACCGCTGCCTACAAGCGGGAGCTCCACGACAGCCGGGTGCTGGGCACCGCCACGATCGCCGAGGCCGTCGCCGCCCTCCCCACCCCGCCGCGCGTGCTGATCAGCGGCAGCGCGGTCGGCGTCTACGGGGACACCGGGGACCGGGCCGTCGACGAGGCCACGGCCCCCGGCCACGGCTTCCTCGCGGACCTCTGCCAGGAGTGGGAGGCGGCGGCCGACCCGGCCGTGGAGGCGGGCGTCCGGACCGTGTTCGCCCGTACCGGGCTGGTCGTGGCCCAGGGCGGCGGTGCGTGGGGCCGGCTCTTCCCGCTCTTCAAGCTGGGCCTCGGGGGGCGGCTCGGCAGCGGCCGCCAGTACTGGAGCTTCATCGCCCTGCGGGACCACATCGCCGCGCTGCGCCACCTTCTGGACACCCCGGAGCTGTCGGGGCCCGTCAACCTCACCGCGCCGAACCCCGTCACCAACCGCGAGGTGACGGCGGCCATGGGCCGCGTCCTGCGCCGCCCGACCCCGTTCCCCGTGCCCGCCGCCGCGCTCAAGCTGGCGCTGGGCGAGTTGTCCACGGATGTCCTGGGCAGTCAGCGGGTGCTGCCCCGGCGGCTGTTGGAGTCCGGCTTCGACTTCGCCTTCCCGGACATCGAGGGGGCGCTACGGACGGCGCTGACGGCTCCACGCTGACGTTCGGACCGCTCCGCACGGCCGGTACCTGGCAGAACACCGGCGCGGGCCACCGGTGTGAGCCGGGCGCGCTTCGGGTCCTTGGTGGGGCCTCAGCCAGGGGTCCGGACAGCGGACTGCGCACCGTGCGACCGCTGTGCGACCGTGCCCTGTTTGTGCGCGACTGTTATTGACCGAATTTCTCTCTACGGTCGAGGCAAACTCGCGCTTCCCCGCCGCCCGTTGAGGGCATCAGGCCCCCGAGTGAGCGGACCGATCCCGGGAGGGCACGTGCTCAGCAGCGCACGCGACACCGCACAGCACGCTGACGTCGTCATCGTGGGAGCCGGCCTCGCCGGTCTCTCCGCGGCTCATCAGCTCACCAGCGCCGGGGTGACCGTCACCGTCCTGGAGGCCGCTCCTTACGTGGGCGGCCGGATGACGACCGACACGGTCGACGGCTTCCGGCTCGACCGCACGGGCCAGTTGCTCAATACCTCCTTCCCCGAACTGCTGGCCCCCGGGCTCGGCGCGCTCGCCCTGCGCCCCTTCACCCCCGGTGTGCTCGTCCACTGCGGCGGCCGTATCCAGCGCACCGGTGAACCCCGCGGTGCCCGGCGCGCGTTCACCACCGCGCGGGCCTTCGCCACGGCCGCCCGGGCACCGCGCGGCGGCGGCCTCGACCAGGCCCGGCTCGGCGCGGCGCTGGCCCGCCTCGCCACCTTGTCCACCAACCGGATGCTCGCCCGGCCCGACCGGCCCACCGCCGACACCCTCACCACCCGCGGCCTGCCGGCCCGTACGGTCGAGGGCTTTCTGCGCCCCTTGCTGACCTCCCTGCTGTGCGACCCGGACCTGACCACCTCCAGCCGCTGCGCCGACCTCGTCCTGCGCGGCTACGCGCGAGGCCGGCTGTGTCTGCCGGCGGGCGGTGCGGACAGCGTCCCGGCGCTGCTGGCGGCGGCGCTGCCGCCCGGCACGGTCCGGACGGGCATCCACGCCAAGGCCGCCTGCACCACCTCCGTCGGCACGGCCGAGCACGGTGAGATCGGCTGCCGCTCGGTGATCGTGGCCACCGGGGCCCGCGCCGCCGCCGAGCTGATCCCGGGCCTGCGGCTGCCGGGCTTCCACCCCGTGACGGTGCTGCACCACACGGCCGACGCACCGCCGCTGCGCGACGCGTCGCTCATCCTCACCACCGGCCGGGGCCCGGTCGCGCACACCATGGTCGCCAGCGAGGTGGACCCCTCACGGGCCCCCGCCGGCCGGCCGCTGATCACCTCGACGGTGCTCGGCGCGGCCGCCGGGCTGCCGATCGCCGAGCTGGACCGGACGGCCCGCGCCCAGCTGGCCCGCGTCTACGGCACGTCCACCACGGGCTGGCGGCTCCTCGCCGCCCACCACGACCCCGACGCGGTCCCGGCGATGCCCGCGCCCCACGACGTACGCCGCCCGGTGCGGATCCTGGACGGCCTGTACGTCTGCGGCGACCACCGCGACACCAGCACCGTCCAGGGCGCGCTGCACTCCGGCCGTCGCGCCGCGCACGCGGTGCTGCGCGACTTCGGCATCCGGTCGGACTTCGACGCCGCGACCTTGCAGGTGGCGTAGCCCCCGCCCGTCATACCCCCTGCGGCGGCGGGCGCCCTGCGGGCGCGTCCTCAATCGCCGGACGGGCTGTTTTGGCTGAGCTCAGCCAAAATCAAGCCCGTCCGGCGCTTGAGGACACCGCCGCGCAGCGGAGGTGAACCCACCACGGCCTGCGGGGAGACTCAGAGTGCCGCGACCTTCTCCCGATACGCCCGAGCCGGAGCGGCATCGCGATACGGCTCCAGGCGCCGCTCGAAGTCGCGGATGTACTCCAGCGCACGGACCGAGCGCATCTCGGCGCCCTGCTGCGCCGCCTCCACACCGAGCGCGCACGCCTGCTCCAGCTCGCCGAGGCCCAGCCGGGCCGAGGCCAGCACCACCTTGCAGAAGAGCCTGCTGCGGGCGTAGGAGGCGCTGCGCAGTTGGAGCGAGCGCTCCGCGTGCTGCGCCGCCGCGCGGTACTGCTGGAGATCGCGGTGGCAGTGGGCGAATTCGTCCGCCAGCTGTGCCTCGTCGAAGAAGCGCGCCCAGTACGGCACGTCGTCGCCCGGCCGGGACGTCTCCAGTGCCCGCTCGGCCCGCGCGAGCGACGCCGAGCACGCCCGCACCTCGCCGAGCACGCCGTGCCCGCGCGCCTCCACGGCGTGCAGCAGCGACTGGACGACGGGCGGTGCGCCGGAGCCCACGCCCTGCTGCGCCACCCGCGCGAGCTGCACCGCCTCGCGCCCATGCCCCAGGTACACGGCCTGCCGGCTCATGGTGACCAGCACATAGCTGCCGTAGGCCCGGTCGCCCGCCGCCTGGGCCAGCCGCAGTGCCTGGACGAAGTAGCGCTGCGCCAGCCCGTGGGCGGCGATGTCGTACGACGTCCAGCCCGCGAGCCGGGTGAGGTCCGCGGCCGCCGCGAACAGCCGCCGGCCGATGGCCTCCCCGTAGGTGCCGCGGAGCATCGGCTCGGCCTCGTGCTCGAGATACCGGACCAGGGCCTGCCGGGCGTGGCCGCCGCCGTAGGCGTGGTCGAGGGTGCGGAACAGCTCGCCCACCGACCGCAGGGCCGCGATGTCGCCCATCGAGACCCGGCCTCCCGGCCCCCGCTCGGCGCTCCGCTGGCGAGGCGGGACGCCCCGTGCCTGGAGGGGCACCCGGGCGGTGTCCGCCGCGGGCGGCGAGCCGCCGCGTGCCACGCGCTCGTCCGCCCGCCCGATCAGCCAGTCACGGCTGGGCACCACCAGCCCGGCGGGGGTGAACGCGATCTTCCGGAGCTCGGTATGGCTCCCGGAGTCCTTGCGCCAGAGCCCGCTGACGATGTCAATGGCCTCTTCGGGTGACGCGGCGAATTCGAGACCGGCGTACACCGGCGCACACGCGTCGAGCCCGAGATCCTGCGCGGAGAGCCGTCGCCCGAGCCGTCGCGTGAAGACCTCGGCGATCAGCGCCGGGGTCGTGCCGCGCGGTTGCTGCCCGCGCAGCCACCGGGTGACGGACGTCTTGTCGTATCGCAGGTCAAGGCCGTGCTCCAGCCCTAACTGATCGACACGACGAGCGAGCCCCGCGTTGGAGAAGCCGGCCTCCGCGATGAGCGCGGCGAGCTGACGGTTGGGGATGCGCTGTGGGGGTCGTTCCGTCATCAGCCTGCCGGTCTCCCTGATCGCCCTCTGGAACGGCGTGAATTTAGCGTCGTCCGCCGCCCCGATCGCCACCTTCGCCCCGCATTCATCCGATCGTGTGAGGACAGATCAAATACGCCCGCAGGGCCGTCCGGGTCGATCTTGACGGTGCCCGGACCGCTCCCGGAGTCGGCCGCCCGCAGGCTTGTCGGACCCCGGCCGTACAGTTGCAGGGGCGCGGGAAACGGCGCGGGAACACCGAGACAGACCACGCAAGGTTCGAAATGGTTCGAAGAGGAGCTGCCGTGAGTGAGCTGCGCTTTGTCCACCTGGGCTTCGGAACGGACGCCGTCGAGTACCAGGAGGCCTGGCAGGAGCAGCGACGGGTGCACGCGGCCCGCTTCGCGGACGAGCTCCCGGACACCTGCCTGCTGCTGGAGCACCCGGCGGTCTACACCGCGGGACGGCGCACGGAGGACAGCGAGCGCCCCCTGGATGGCACTCCTGTGATCGATGTCGATCGTGGCGGAAAAATCACTTGGCACGGCCCGGGTCAGCTCGTCGGCTACCCGATCCTGAAGCTGCCGCGCCCGGTGGACGTCATCGCGCACGTACGGCGGCTGGAAGAGGCGCTGATCCGCGCCTGTGCCGACTTCGGTCTGGAGACCACCCGGATCGAGGGCCGCAGCGGGGTGTGGGTGCTGGGCGACCCGGTGGCCGACCGCCCGGCTCTCGGCGGCCTCAGCCTGGACTTCGACCCGCGGCTGACGGACGAGGAGTTCGACCCCCGGTTGAACGGGCCGGAGTACGCCCCGTCCAACGCCGGCCAGCGCCGGGAGGACCGCAAGCTCGCCGCGATCGGCATCCGCATCGCCAAGGGTGTGACGATGCACGGCTTCTCGCTGAACTGTGACCCCGACAACACCTGGTTCGACCGGATCGTGCCCTGCGGCATCCGCGACGCGGGCGTGACCTCGCTCTCCAACGAGCTGGGCCGGCGGGTGCCGGTCGCCGAGGTCCTGCCGGTGGTGGAGAAGCACCTCCGGGAGGTCCTGGAGTCGGCGGAACCCCTGCCGCGGGCGGTGTGACGACGGGGGTCGGGCCCCCTCGACGACCGCCCGGAGCGGCGGTCGGAGAACCCGCTGGGATCGGTCCGGGGAATGGCCCCCGGTCTCCCCAGGTTGGTCAGCACGTAAAGACGCACAATTAACGGGCGTACCCTGGTGTCCGCCGAAGAATCGAAGTCGTAGGGAGCCGGACGTGTCCGCTGTCGCACCCGACGGACGCAAGATGCTGCGCCTGGAGGTCCGGAACAGCCAGACCCCCATCGAGCGCAAGCCCGAGTGGATCAAGACCCGGGCGAAGATGGGCCCCGAGTACACCAAGATGCAGAACCTCGTGAAGAGCGAGGGCCTGCACACCGTGTGCCAGGAGGCCGGCTGTCCGAACATCTACGAATGCTGGGAGGACCGCGAGGCCACCTTCCTCATCGGCGGTGACCAGTGCACCCGGCGCTGTGACTTCTGCCAGATCGACACGGGCAAACCGCAGGCACTGGACCTCGACGAGCCGCGCCGCGTGGGCGAGTCCGTCGTCACCATGGACCTGAACTACGCCACCATCACCGGCGTCGCCCGCGACGACCTTGAGGACGGCGGCGCCTGGCTGTACGCGGAGACCGTGCGGCAGATCCACGCGATGACGGCGGAGCGCGAGGGCGGCCACACCAAGGTCGAGCTGCTGATCCCCGACTTCAACGCGGTGCCCGAGCAGCTGGCCGAGGTCTTCTCCGCGCGCCCCGAGGTGCTCGCCCACAACGTCGAGACGGTGCCCCGGATCTTCAAGCGCATCCGCCCCGGCTTCCGCTACGAGCGTTCGCTGGAGGTCATCACCAAGGCCCGTGAGGCGGGCCTGGTGACCAAGTCCAACCTGATCCTGGGCATGGGCGAGACCCGTGAGGAGGTCAGCGAGGCGCTGCGCGATCTGCACGAGGCGGGCTGCGAGCTGATCACCATCACCCAGTACCTGCGCCCCTCCCCCCGGCACCACCCCGTCGAGCGCTGGGTGAAGCCTCAGGAGTTCGTGGAGCTGAAGGACGAGGCCGACGCGATCGGCTACTCCGGTGTGATGTCCGGGCCGCTGGTCCGCTCCTCCTACCGCGCCGGCCGGCTCTTCCAGCAGGCCATCGAGCGGCGCGAGACCGTGGCGTCGACCCAGGCCGTCTGACCGCCTCGCCCCTCCCCCGGCATGCCGTACAACGCGGCCCGCATCCCCCGCAAGAGCGCGGGGCGGTGCGGGCCGCGTCAACGTTTCATAGGTGTTTGACCAACAGGTCATCCATTGGTAACACCGTTGCGTAACGATAGAAGCACGCACAGCAGTACCCAGCCCCCCGCGCCTCATTCCTCACTTCCGCTCCCGAGGGGACCTCGCCAATGCAGGCCGCGACCGTACGCGCCGCTTCCGTACCGCCTTCCGCACTTCCCGCCACGCTCTCCGTACGGCCTCCGTCCGTCACCGGCGCCCTGCGCGCCCTGGAGGGGCTGCTGCTGCGCGGGGGCCAGCGCACCGCCCGCCGGAACGCCTGGACCGCGGTGCTCGAGGACCGCCGCCGGGCCAAGGACCGACGCGAGGCTCAGCACGTACTGGAGGCCGTGGCCGCCCCGGGTCCGCAGGCCACGTAAACTTCGCTATATGGCGAGGAAGGAAACATCCGAGAACCCCGGGCGACTGAAGCAGATCGCCCTGACCTACAAGATGACCAAGAAGGTCGACTCGAAGGTCGGTCTTGTCGTCGCGGCTGTGGGAATTGTCACCTTCGGTGTACTCCTCGCCATCGGCTTCTTGATCGACCACCCGATCTACCTCGGCATCCTGGGCTTCCTGCTGGCCTTCCTCGCGATGGCGATCGTCTTCGGGCGACGGGCCGAGCGTGCTGCCTTCGGGCAGATGGAAGGCCAGCCGGGAGCGGCGGCGGCAGTGCTGGAGAACATCGGCCGTGGTTGGTCGACGACTCCGGCGGTGGCGATGAACCGCAGCCAGGACGTCGTCCACCGGGCCGTCGGCAAGGCGGGCATCGTGCTCGTCGGCGAAGGCAACCCGAACCGCGTCAAGAGCCTGCTGGCGGCCGAGAAGAAGCGCATGGCGCGCATCGTCGCGGACACGCCGGTGCACGACGTGGTCGTGGGCGACGGCGAGGGCCAGGTGCCGCTCAAGAAGCTGCGCACCACGCTGCTCAAGCTGCCGCGGGTACTGCCGGGCGCACAGGTGACGGTCGTCAACGACCGCCTCCGGGCGCTGGGCGACCTGATGAGCAACATGCCCATCCCGAAGGGTCCGATGCCCAAGGGCATGCGGATGCCGAAGGGCCGCTGAGGGTCTTACCGCACGTTTTCACGCGCAAAGGGCGGGGCGGAACCGAAGGGTTCCGCCCCGCCCTTTGCGCTGTCTTCTGCGCTGTTCTTCTGTCCTTCTGTCCGGGATCAGATCCGCACCTGGACGGCACGGGCGAGCCGGTCGTGCAGGCCGCGCGTGTCACGGTCCCAGATGACCGCCGGGATTACGATGGCAAGGAGGGCGCTGCGCAGCAGCACCCGGGGCAGGCTGAGCCGCCCGCCGTCCTCCGCGACGACCCGCAGGCCCAGCAGGCGCTTGCCGGGAGTGCAGCCGACCGTCCCGACGGTGAGGAGGCTGAGCAGGAAGAAGATGAGCAGGGCCCAGTTGCCCGCCCGCTGGGGCTCGCCGTCCGCGAGGAACGCGTAAGCGATGAGCATGCACAGCGCCCAGTCGATGAAGATGGCCCCGAAACGCCGCCCGAGCGGGGCGACGGACCCGGGCCCCTTCTCCGGCAGCCCGAGGCCTTCGCCCCGGTAGCCGAATTCGACGCCCATTTCCTCCGCGGCGGCGCGGGGACCCGAGAGCCACGAGCCGATTGCTTGCCTGTTGTCCACCCGTCCACGGTACTGCGACCGCATACGTTCCTTTCGGCCCGGGTCGGCCCTCCGCCTGTCTCCACAGTGAGAGGGCTTCACTCCGGTTAACCTCGGCGAAACAAATGGGTCATGCTTGGGAAATCCCGTCTCTCTAGGGTCGGCCCCAGCGCGTCACCCGCACATGGACTGCGCCACCGAAGCAACCCCGACCGCTCTCGGCCGGGCTAGGAGGAGTTGGATGTTCCAGAACGGCGACGACGCCAAGAAGTTCATCGCGGACGAGGACGTCAAGTTCGTCGACGTCCGCTTCTGCGACCTGCCCGGCGTGATGCAGCACTTCACGATCCCGGCGAAGGCGTTCGACCCGGCCGAGGAGCTGGCGTTCGACGGCTCGTCGATCCGCGGTTTCCAGGCCATCCACGAGTCCGACATGGCGCTTCGCGCGGACCTGTCGACCGCCCGCCTCGACCCCTTCCGCAAGGACAAGACGCTCAACATCAACTTCTTCATCCACGACCCGATCACCGGCGAGCAGTACAGCCGTGACCCGCGGAACGTGGCGAAGAAGGCCGAGGCGTACCTCGCCTCCACGGGCATCGCCGACACCGCGTACTTCGGCCCCGAGGCCGAGTTCTACGTGTTCGACAACGTGCGCTTCGAGACCAGCGCGAACCAGTCCTTCTACCACATCGACTCCGAGGCCGGCGCCTGGAACACCGGTGCGGTGGAGAACAACCGCGGCTACAAGGTCCGCTACAAGGGCGGCTACTTCCCGGCCCCGCCGGTCGACCACTTCGCCGACCTGCGCGCCGAGATCTCCCTCGAGCTGGACGCGGCCGGCCTGCAGGTCGAGCGCCAGCACCACGAGGTCGGCACGGCCGGCCAGGCGGAGATCAACTACAAGTTCAACACGCTGCTCGCCGCGGCCGACGACCTGATGCTCTTCAAGTACATCGTGAAGAACGTCGCCTGGCGCAACGGCAAGACCGCGACCTTCATGCCGAAGCCGATCTTCGGCGACAACGGCTCGGGCATGCACGTCCACCAGTCGCTGTGGACCGGCGGCGAGCCGCTCTTCTACGACGAGCAGGGCTACGCGGGCCTCTCGGACACCGCCCGCTACTACATCGGCGGCATCCTCAAGCACGCCCCGTCGCTGCTGGCCTTCACCAACCCGACGGTGAACTCCTACCACCGCCTGGTCCCCGGCTTCGAGGCCCCGGTCAACATGGTCTACTCCCAGCGCAACCGCTCGGCCGCCATGCGCATCCCGATCACGGGCTCGAACCCGAAGGCCAAGCGCGTCGAGTTCCGCGCCCCGGACCCGTCCTCGAACCCGTACCTCGCCTTCTCGGCCCTCCTCCTCGCGGGCCTCGACGGCGTCAAGAACAAGATCGAGCCGGCCGAGCCGATCGACAAGGACCTCTACGAGCTCGCCCCCGACGAGCACGCGAGCGTCCCCCAGGTCCCGACCTCCCTCCCGGCGGTCCTCGAGGCCCTCGAGGCGGACAACGAGTACCTCCAGGCGGGCGGCGTCTTCACGTCCGACCTGATCGAGACCTGGATCGACTACAAGCGCACGAACGAAATCGCGCCGATGCAGCTGCGTCCGCACCCGCACGAGTTCGAGCTGTACTTCGACATCTAAGAGGCGAGGTCGGGCGACCTGGGCACCGCGTGTGCACCGCCCGGCCGCTGCTCTGACTTGATCTCGAACAACCACGAGGGCTGCTACCCCACAGTCGGGGCAGCAGCCCTCGTCGGCTTACCCAGGCTCCTTTGTGCGGCGGCAGCCTTTACGCCTCTGTCTGGAGTGTTCCCCAGATCATGCCGGGCACGAACGCCTTGCCCTCGCGTGCGTCCTGATACCAGCGGACTACGTCATCCTGGACTGTTTCGGTACCGGTGGACAGACGCTCCTGCCACGGAACAGAACTGGTCATCGCATCCCCTCCTCAGTGATGCCGCCCACGGCGGCTTTTTGCCCTCGGTCAGGCACCGTCGCACCCCCAAGCCCGGCCGGTCCGGCGGTACTCCTCCACGGGATCAGCTCGTTCCCGGGCAGCATGCGAGCGGTGTGAAGCAGGCCGTCGAGACGGATTCACCTGAACTCCCCTTGATCATTCTTGCGTTCTGGTTGTGCCCTGAATCGCCGCTACGGGAGGAGCCGGGACGCCTTTTGCTGGAGTTGTGCCGCGTCGGGCATGTCCTGGAATCGGTTGAGCCGGGTGCGCATGTCTTGAGCCGCGGTGTGGACTTTTACCGAGCGGATGCCGTCCGCGCAGTCGACGAACTCGGTCCAAGTAGCGAGGGCGCCGTCGAGGTCACCTTGGCGTAGGCGTACGCCGCCGAGGTCGGCCAGGACGATCGCTCGGGTGCGACGGCGGTCGAGGCCGTGGATGTCGAGGGCAAGGCGGAGGTGTTCTTCGGCGGCGTCGAGGTCGCCCAGGCGGGTGAGGATCATGCCGGATTCGTGAGCCCACCGGCCGGGCGAGTAGTGGGCGGCCCATGATTCGCCAGCCGTGGCGGCGGAGCGGCCGATAGCTTCCTCTCACGCTGTCCATGCCGGACAGCACGGTGCCCTCCACGCCAGGGGGCCAGTGACATGACGTCGAACGCCCCGCTGGCTGCTGGGGACGTCTTCGCTTATGCGGATCGGCAGATCAATCAGGCCGCGACCAGGCTGTGGCCGGGCGCCGAAGTGCGGTTCGGCCAGCACACGCCGAGCGTGACGGCCTACGTCCGGCGCCTGACGCTGGACGGCCAACCCCTGTACGCGAAGGTCACCCGCTGCGGCCCCGCCGGAGCGGTGATCGCTGCCCTCCGTGCCGGCCTGGGCCTGAACGACACGGTGGTGGAGCTGTCCGTCAACCACGAGGGCCGGTGGATGGGAATTCCGTTGCGCTTCACCGCCGGAACCCCCACCGTGTGCCTCCCCCGGCTGGACGCCGCCGAGGCCCGTCAGCTGATAGCCGCCGACGCCAAGCTCCGTGATGCCTACGAGCCCCTGGCCCGCCTGTACATCCCCGCGCAACCCCGGCAGAAGGAGAAGACCGCAGTGCCCCAGACCGCTGTCCGTATCGCCACGGCCGCCCAGGCCGCAACCGTAACCAGCAACAGCCCGGTGGTCACAGACTGGGCTCTTCGCTACTTCGGCCCCTGGTGGAATGCCACCAGCACCGCCCCTGACGCCAACGCAGCGGTGATCGCCGACGTGAACCCTGCCCCAGTCACCGAGATCGCCCAGCGCGTGGCTGACCACGCGCACGAGGAAACCGTCTACGCGAACTCGACCATGTTCTTCGGCCGGGACGACGACGGCACCGTGCTCGCCTCCCAGCCCGACGACAAGCTCGTCTACCGGGCCGAGCCCGGCGGGCCCCTGCGCATCTACGGGTGCGAAGAGGTTCCCGTCGCCCTGGCCGCCGCACGGCTCGCCCGCGAGGTCGTCCGCGGGCAGCTCCTGGCGGACGGCTGGTCGATCCTGCACGCCTCCGCCGTCGTCCGTGACGGGCAGACCGTGCTGACCCTGGGCGACAAGGGCGCCGGGAAGACCACCACGGCCCTCCTCCTGGCCCGTGCCGGCTGGCAACTGCTGGCCAACGACCGCGTCTTCATCCGCCGCGAGGACGACCGGCTAAGGGTCCTGCCCTGGCCCTCGGCCGCCGCCATCGGCCTCGGCCTCCTCGACGCCCTCGGCTGGTACGACCAGGTCCGCGAACGCGTCCAGCGCGGCGAACAGCTCCACCCCACCCAGCACCAGAAGGTCACCGACGCCCTCCACTCCGGCAGCCGCACACCCCTGTGGCAGGAGTCCGGCAAGGAGCTCAAACCCCAGTTCTTCCCCGACCAGCTCCACTCCTGGCTCGGCCTGACCCTGGCCACCGAAGGACACGCCGCCGGCGTCCTCTTCCCCAGGATCACTCCCGGCGCCAAGCCCGTCCTCCTCGATGCGGGCCGAAGTGTAGGGGTCGGCGACTTCTTCACCGCCGGTACCGAAGACCGCTACCCCGACGTCTTCGGCCTCCTGCCCGCCGACCTCCCCGACACTCAGCCCCTGCTCGAACTCCTTGGCGGACTTCCCCACAACGTCCTGGCCCTGGGGCACGACGTGAAGGCGAACACCGACTTCCTCGCGCAGGTCACAGGCCCGACCGCATGAACGAACGATGGCGGGGATGCCCCACAGTATTTCCGCCATCGTCGTAATCCGAGAGATCGACTGCCCCACCGCGATGAAGGCCACGAATTTGTCTCTCGCGGTCGGGAAGACCGCGCGCGATACATCACCGGCCTTGCTGCGCGCGACCACCATCTTCAGCTTCTGCCATCGGTGCTGGCGGCGCCTGCACCCCATCAGGTACCGGTCACCCACGACTCAGAGGAGAGCGCGAACAGGCCATGTGAGTGGCCGGTTCGCGGGGAGAGCGGTCCAGTGGCGGCCATGCACCGTCCGCCCCGATACCCGGCGCGATTCCTACTGCTCCGATAGTTTCGCTGCGTGACTGAGACTCCCTACGGCATCGGCCAGGGGCCGGCGATCAAGGTGAGCCTCTCGCTTCCGGAGGGCACCGCTGAAGCCATCAGGCAACGGGTAGGCAGGCACGAGTTCTCCGCGTTCGTCGCGGCGGCGGTCGAGCGGGAGCTGCGAGGTCGGATCCTGGACGAGTACTTGGCTGACTACGAGCGCCGCGAGGGGCCGGTTTCGTCCAGGGAGCAGGAACGCGCGCGGCAGATCTTGGACGAGGTGTTCACCGCGGGAGGGTGAGCGACCCGCCCACCACCGCCGCGCGGCGGAGCCCTCAAAGCACCGGACGGGCCGGGATGGGCTGAGGCCGGCCACATCGGGCTCGTCCGGCGGCTGAGGGCGCGTCCCTAAGGCGCGCCTCGTCGTAGGCGCGGCGTCATCCGCGCGACGGCCGCCCCGTCATCGGTCGCAGGCGACGCCGTCGCCGTCGCGGTCCAGGCCTGCGCGGTAGCCCGGCCGGCCTCGGTGGATCGGGGCCGCTCCGGCGGCGCGGGCTGCCGCGCAGCTGCTGTAGTAGGCGGCTCCGCCCCCGGACGAGTCACCTGACGAACCTCCGGAGGAGCCGCCGGAGGAGCCCCCGCTGTCGTCGGCCGCCGTGGGCGCAGCCTCCGGTTCCTCCGGGTAGTCGCTGCCGCAGGCATGGCCGTCGCCGTCCACGTCGAGTGCCGGCCGGTAGCCCCTGTGCTCGTCACGCGTCAGGCCCGAGTCGCGCGGCACGCCGCCCTTCCACGCCGCCGCATGACGTCCAGCGGCTGTCCTCGGGGCGAACCAGCGGCTTCGGCTTCGGGCTCTCCGTCGGCGTCGGCTTGGGGGTCGGAGAAGGGGAAAGGAAAGGCGAAGGGGACGGCGAAGGGGACGACTTCCGGGAAGCCGGAGGTGTCGGGCTCGCGCTGGGGTTCGTCACCGCCGTCACCCGCTTCGGGGCCGCGTCCGCCTTCTTGCCTTCGGCCGGTGGATCGGACGCGAGCACCAGCGCGAACCACAGGAGCGACAGGACCGTCGCGATGGTCTTCTTGCGGCGCGGCCAGCGGCTCAGCCACACCCATAAGACCCCGACAGGCGGCAGGAAGACGAGAAGGCTGATGATCAGCACGGGGTGCTGCCACTTCGGCCTGGGCCGGGGAGGTGGCACGGCGTACGGATGCGGGTAGGGCTGTTGCACGGTTGGTTCTCCCCCTGCGGCACGGTCCCTGCGAATCGGGACCCGCACGCTACTCCCGCGACATGGCCGCCCGAGGGTATTGAAGGGTCATTCACCCGGAACGGAACCTGTGACCCAGGGGCACCTTCGCCATTGCCGCCCGTACTGTTTCCCGGTCACGCATGATGGGCATTATGCGGACCCCCTCAGCCCTCACCTTCCTCGCCGCGGCGGCGCTTCTCACGCTGACCGCCTGCGAGAGCGCCGATTCCGATGCCAAGCCGGAGCGGACCGTCGGCCGGGCATCCGAGTCCGCGCAGGGCAAGGACGGCGGCGGCAAGGACGGCCGTGGCAAGAACGGCGGCGGCACGGCCGAGCTCCCGGACCTCGTGGGCAAGGGGCTCCAGTCCGCGCAGGACCAGGCACAGGCCGCGGGCTTTCGCCGCCTCGCCTCGCATGACGCGCTCGGCCGTGGGCGCATGCAGGCCTTCGACCGGAACTGGAAGGTCTGCTCGCAGACCCCGGCCCCCGGGACCCGGCCGACGGACACCAAGGTGGACTTCGCCGCGGTGAAGCTCACCGAGGACTGCCCGGCGAAGGACGACCCGGGTGAGCGCGGACCCGCCAAGGCCGGGGGCACGATGCCGGCGTTCACGGGGAAGTCCGTCAAGGTCGCCCGGCAGGCACTCGACAGCTCGACGAGCCTCACGGTGAAGGACGCCTCCGGCAGCGGCCGTATGGTCCTGGTCGAGTCCAACTGGCAGGTGTGCGGGCAGGAGCCGAAGGCGGGCGCGAAGCTGGACGGGCAGCCCGTGCGGCTCGACGCGGTGAAGTTCGGCGAGGGTTGCCCTTGAGCGACACCCGGCTCGGCCCCTGCCCCTCCGGCGGGCAAGGGCCGAGCAACGCGCAGCGGACCGCAGCGGTCAGCGGTTTTCCTCGCGCGGGATGAGCGAACGCACCATGCGGCAGGTCGTGTTGGAGGGCGTGTGCACTCCGATCTTGGTCGCGACCCTGCGGATCCTGCGGTTGTCCGCCTGCTCGGGGCGGTACACGCCGGAGTGGAGCAGGGCGATGGCGAGGCGCATCGCCTTCAGCCGGCGGTTGTGCGTCTCGTACCACGCGCGGGAGTGCCCGGCGGGCAGGCGCTTCTTGGGCAGGGTGGGGACACTGGGCAGGTTCGGAAGAGGTGTGGCTATGGGCATCGGCTTCCTCCTGACAGGGGCGAGTGCGCCCTCTCTCAACACCCCCTATTTTACTGCCGGGCACTGACAATCGCCCCAGCTCAGACGGTATTTCACGGTCCTCGCGGTACGGTGTTCGGCATGGAGATCTGGATCAATCCCGCCTGTTCGAAGTGCCGCAGCGCGATCGAGCTGCTCGATGCCGAGGGGGCCGGTTACACCGTCCGCCGGTACCTCGACGACGTGCCCGACGAGGACGAGATCCGCGCCGTCCTCGACCGGCTCGGGCTGGAGCCGTGGGACATCACGCGGACACAGGAGGCCGAGGCGAAGGAGCTCGGGCTCAAGGACTGGCCGCGCGAGGCCGACGAGCGAGCGCGGTGGGTCTCCGCGCTCGCGCGGCATCCGAAGCTGATCCAGCGGCCGATCATCACCGCGGACGACGGCTCGGCGGTGGTGGCGCGCACCGAGGAGGCCGTACGGGAGGCGTTGAACCGGACGGCCCGTTGAAGCCGCGCGTCGAGGCAGAAAGGGTCACAGGGCCCTTCTGTAGCGCACCTCGGTGAGTTCCACCTCGCCGTACAGCTCGCTCTGCGTCGCCCCGTCCGCCGCGTAGCCCGCCGTTGCGTAGAAGCGGCGGGCGCGCGGGTTGTCGGCGAGGACCCACAGCAGCATGCTGTCGAACCCGCGGGCCGACGCCTGCCGGTGCACCTCCTGGAGCAGGAGCCGTCCCACTCCCGTGCCGATCACGTCCGGGCGGACGTAGAGGGCGTACAACTCCCCCGGCCGCTCCTTGCCCTCACCCCGGTACCGCCCCAGGCTCGCCCAACCCGCCGGTCCGGCGCGGTCGTCCACGGCCACGAGGTCCAGCGCCTGTCCGCGCGAGCGCGTGAACCACGTCCTGCGCCGCCGGGCGTCGTCCTCGACCGTCATCGCGTCCAGATACGGCTGCGGGACCACGCCCGCGTACGCCGTCTGCCATCCCGTCACCCGGATCCCGGAGACGGCTTCTATATCCGCCTCCGTCATCTCTCGCACACGCACCATCAGGACACCGTAGCCCTTCCGAAACGGGTTTTTGCGCGATTGATGATGCCCCGGTACCCATTCCGTGACGGAATGATGACTACCCCCTTTTCCCCTCCTTTCCCGTGTTTGCCTCGATGAGGCAAGAGGCGTACGAGATGCACGGATTGGGCAGCCACATGACGGAAAAGGAAAACAACAAAATCCGGGGGGTACGAATGAAGCGTGCCGGCATGATCGCGTCCGCGTCGGTGATAGCGGCCGCGCTGACGAGCGTGGTCGCCCTCTCCGTCCATACCTCCGCCGGTGCGGCTGAGAGCCGTCGCCTGTCCGGTCCCGCGCCGCTGCGGACCCCCGAGCCCGGTCAGACCTCCACGCCCGACCCGTCGCTGCCCGCGCCGAAGGTGAACATGGACCTCGTCCGGGAGGCCGAGGACAGCGGCAAGGTCGTCGCCGTCACCATCGACGACGGACCGGACCCGAAGTGGACCCCGAAGGCACTGGAGCTGCTCGCGAAGTACGGCGTGAAGGCCACCTTCTGCGTCACCGGGCCGAACGCCAAGGCCCATCCGGATCTGATCAAGAAGATCGTCGCGGCGGGGCACCGGCTCTGCGACCACTCCGTCAGCCACGACGTCGCCATGGACAAGAAGTCCGTCGAGTACCAGTCGAAGGAGATTCTCGACGCGAAGAGGATGATCGACGAGGCCTCCGGGAACGAGAGGGTCTGGTACTACCGTGCCCCCGGCGGCGCGTTCACCCCCGCGAGCCGGCAGATCGCCGCGGCGTACGGCATGCGCAGTCTGGGCTGGAGCGTCGACCCCAGCGACTACAAACGGCCCGGCACCCAGGCCATCGTCCGGTCCGTGAAGGAGCAGCTGCCCAACGGGCCCACCGTGCTTCTCCACGACGGGGGCGGGGACCGTTCGCAGTCCATGGAAGCGCTGGAGCAGTTGCTGCCCTGGTTCAAGCAGGAGGGGTACGGGTTCAGCTTTCCCAGGGCATAGCGGCGGGGCGGGGGCGGACGTGGGGAAATGGTGAGCGATGTGACGTCGAGGGGAATTCGACGGCTCCCATAGGGGAATTGATCACCTGAGGGTCACCTGGAAGTAAGTGCGGCTGATGGGATGTCGACGGCTCGACATCCCCTCCGTATCGCCTCATCCCCTCCGCATCCCACCCCCGTCCAGGGCCCCCACCCCACAGGGAGACGCAGTGCCGTTCACGAAGTCCGCCGCCCTCACCTCCGCTCTCGCCACCGCTCTCGCCTCGGCCGCGCTCGTCGTGTCCCTGCCGCAGACGGCTCGGGCCGCCGCTCCGGCGGAGGCGGCCGTGCCGGGGTTGAAGGTGCTCACCTACAACACCTTCCTGTTCGACAAGGGCCTTTACCCGAACTGGGGTCAGGACCACCGGGCCAAGGCGATACCCGCCGCCGGCTTCTTCCAGGGCAACGACGTCGTGGTGCTCCAGGAGGCGTTCGACAACGGTGCCTCGGACACGCTCAAGGCGGGCGCGGCGGGGCAGTACCCGTACCAGACGCCGGTCGTCGGGCGGAGCAAGGACGGCTGGGACGCCACCGGCGGTGACTACTCCACCACCACGCCGGAGGACGGCGGTGTCACCGTGCTCAGCAAGTGGCCGATCGTCCGCAAGGAGCAGGTCATCTTCCATGACGCCTGCGGCGCGGACTGGTGGTCCAACAAGGGCTTCGCGTACGTGGTGTTGAACGTCAACGGCACCAAGGTCCATCTGGTGGGCACGCACACGCAGTCGACGGACGGCGGCTGCAAGGCGGGCGAGGCGGCCGCAGACCGTGCGAAGCAGTTCCGGCAGATCGACGCGTTCCTGGACGCCAAGAAGATCCCGTCCGGTGAACAGGTCATGGTCGCGGGCGACTTGAACGTGGACTCGCACAGCGCGGAGTACCGGTCGATGCTGGCCGACGGCGACTTCGCACCCGCGACCGCGCGTACGGGCCACCCGTACTCCTTCGACACGAAGGAGAACTCGATCGCCGCCTACCGCTACCCGACGGACGGGCGCGAGGACCTCGACCACGTCCTCCACCGCAACGGTCACGCGCGTCCCGCGGCGTGGGGGAACGACGTGGTCAAGGAGTCGTCCGCGCCGTGGACGGTTTCCAGCTGGGGCAAGGAGTACACGTACACGAACCTCAGCGACCACTACCCCGTCGTGGGCAGCGCCGGCTGACCCGTCCGCCCGCGCTCTCCCCTCCCTCCCCCGGCCCTCGGCGACGGGCCGGGGCCTCGTGGCGGGGACTGTCAGTGGGGGATGTCAGGATGCTCCTACGTGGGTTGCTGATCATGAGCGGCCCTCAAAGCGAGGGGGACCCATGCTGCCCATCACCGTGAACACCGAGCCCGGCGAAGTCCTTTCGGGGATCACCGCCGAGGAGCTGGCCACCGTGATCGGCCGGCTGGGCGGGAAGGACGACCGGTTCGCGGTGGTCGAGCGGACGTCCGGCGACGCCGATTACTACATCCAGACCTGGCACGAGCGTGGTGGCGCCTACGAGGTGGAGTACCGCGACGGCTCGCAGGAGCGGCACTTCGCCGCGCGGATGACCGACGTCGAGGACGTCGTGGCGGTGTTCGTGGGCTGGGCCGAGGGTGCTGACGGGTGGGCCGACGGGCACAACTGGAAGCAGGTGGACTTCTCCTCCGAGGTGGAGGACGAGGAGGGCGCCGCGGACATCGACGCCACGGACGGGTTCGACGACGAGGCCGACGCCCGGGCGGCGGGCGCCCTCGATCCCGAGCTGCGGGAGGAGGCCGAGGACCACGCCGGGGTGCTGGTGCTGGGCGGCTTCGAGCTGCCGGGGGAAATCGCGGAGGCGGTGTCAGACTACTTCTACGAGGACGGCGGCACCCCGGTGTCCGTGGCGGCGGCGCGCGGCATCGTGGGTCCGCTGTGGCGCGAGCGGCTGGCCGAGCAGGCGACGTGGCCCGAGGTGACCGACGTCGACCGGCTGGAGACCGCCTTCGCCGCACTGACGGAGCGGGGCATCACCACCCGGATGAACTTCACCTGCTGTGGCAACTGCGGCCTGACCGAGATCGGCGCCGAGGCGGCCGAGGGGGACCGGGGGTTCGTCTTCTTCCACTACCAGGACACCGAAGGGGCCGTCGAGGGCGGCTCCTTGACCCTGCGCTACGGCGTCCACCACGGTACGGGCGAGGGTGCCGACGGGGAGGACGGCGGTACCGACGGCAAGGACGACACCGCCTCGATCGGCCGTGAGGTCGCGGCCGCGCTCGTCGAAGCGGGGCTCGGCGTGGTCTGGGACGGCGACCCGGGCCAGGCGATAGAGGTCGACCCACTGGACTGGCGCAAGCGGCTGCCGACGTACTGAGCCTGACGTTCCGCTCCGCCGCGCGAGCCCGTCGGGCCGTCGGCCGCGTACCAACGAACCCGTCGGGCCGTCGGCCGCGTACCAAGGTTCCGTATGAAGTGCCGGAGGGCTCTGCTGCCCCGTCGCAGGTCATGCTTCAATAGAGGGCATGGCCAGCTATCAGAACACCGCGACGGGTCGCAGCGACCTCGAGCCCTTCTGGCCTTCCCGTCAGCACCACGACTTCGACCGAGTGTGTTGCCGCGCGGCATTCGCGCAGGCCCCCTCCTCCCGCTGACCCTCACGTCGAAGTCAGCCGCCGGTCACCAGTTCCGGCCAACGGCCCCGCGCACCAGCACGACCCCTCGACGGTCTCCCGCGCGAAAGAGCTGAGCTTTCCATGACGAACCTCCGTACCCTGGCCGCATCCTCCTCCGTCGCCTCGCCGACCGTCGGCTCCTCCGCCGTCGATCCCACCGGCGCCAGTACCGCCGTCGGTGCCGCGCACCGCCATCGACTGCGAGCCGTCGCCCCGGACGAGGTGCCGCCCGTCGCCGAACTGCTGCACTCGGGGGCGACCTGGCTGCCCGCCCCGCCGCACACGGTGCCGAGCCTGCCGGGCCAGCCGCCGATGGTCGGGTATCTGGTGCTCGTACCGGCCGAGCAGCCGGACCCCGCACCCGCCACTCGGG
The DNA here is from genome assembly GCF_055576875.1 of Streptomyces sp. NPDC033229. Classification (NCBI taxonomy): domain Bacteria; kingdom Bacillati; phylum Actinomycetota; class Actinomycetes; order Kitasatosporales; family Streptomycetaceae; genus Streptomyces; species Streptomyces sp. NPDC033229. The sequence continues at coordinate 177,503 of NZ_JBVIQR010000012.1, forward strand.
GGGACGCGCTGGTGCGCATCGACCCCGAGCAGCGGACGGCCCACGTCGCGGATCGGCTGCTGGACCTCACCTACCTCGAGTTCGAGCTGCTGGCCCATCTCGTCGCGCACCCGCACCGGGTGCACACCCGCGACCAGCTGGTGACCACCGTCTGGGGGTACGGTCACGTGGGCGACGGCCGGACGGTCGACGTCCACATCGCCCGGCTCCGCCGCAAGATGGGCGCGGAGCACCGGGCGTCGATCGTGACCGTCCGCCGCGTGGGCTACAAGTACGCTCCGCCGCTCGGCTTCTGAGTCTCTGTCGGCTGCTCCCCCCGCCGACTCGCCCGGCGCCCTGTGCGCGACCCATTGCTGTGCCCTGTGACGACGGTTAACGTGCGCCGCGCATGCGTCCGTTGTTGCATTCGCACACTGGGGAGCGCCATGTCCGATCTGTCGAGACGCCTGTTATTGGGTACCGCCGGAGCGATCGGCGTGGGAGCCGCCGTCGGCGCCCTCAGCCCCGCGGCG